>JAUWNP010000195.1 GCA_030612585.1 Anaerolineae bacterium | reverse complement strand
CCAGGAACTTATGACCTCCCAGACGCCAGTGAGTGCTGACTTTTCTCCCGAGGACTCGCCAGCGGAGGTCATGTCCAAAGTCGTGGCTCTTTGTTCACAGGCATTGCAGAACCTGGTTGCAGTCCTGGACGTCAACGAATTGGCCCGGGCAGCCGAGGCCATATCGGCAGCCGAATGCCTGCACTTTTTCTCCGCTGGCGGTTCGATGCGCGTAGCCCAACACGCGGCTTTCAAGTTTGTGCGCATGGGGTACCTCTCAATGGCGAATGCCGATCCTCTCGCTCAAATGGCTCAGGCTTCACTCACCGGAGTAAAGGCAGTGGCTATTGGACTGTCATTCACGGGCTCCAGCAAAGTCGTCGTGGATGTGTTGGCTGTGGCCAGAGACAGCGGAGCCACCACCATTTGTCTCACCAATTTTGCAGGCACGCCTATCACCCAGGTCTCGGATATCAGACTCATCACCGGCGCGCCGGGGGGCCTTCTGGCTGCCAACTCGGCCCCGGCTCGAGTAGCCCAGTTTGCTGTCCTGGATGCCATTTGCGCCTTAATCACCCCGCGCAAGGATGGTCTAGAAGCCACTGCGGCTTGACAGAGGTAGGATCACCTTATATCCAAGGAGGAAATCACTCAATGTCGAATAAGTCTCAGTCTATCGCTCATATGCACATCGGGGCCGGTCTCGCTGCCTGGTCGGGATTTCGCGATCGCTTCGCCTCTTACCGTGATGGGCTACCTGTCACCGAGGCTATCCGGCAGGCAGCAACGATACCCGGCATCGAAGGGGTTGACGTATCACGCGGATATATGCCAGAAGACATCCGCCCCGTCAAGGAGGTGCTTGAGGAAGTCAACCTCCAGGTCTCGGGCGTCGGGACAGCGCTTTCCAAAGACCCGCGCACGGTGCGAGGTACCTTCTCTTCCGAAGACCCCGAAGTGCGCAAACTTGCCGTGGGTATCGTCAAGGAATGTATGGACATCGCCGTCGAACTTGGTACCGACAAGGTACTGCTCTGGTTTGGCCAGGATGGCTACGACTATCACTTCGAGATGGATTATGTGACTCGCTGGGGACGGCTGGTGGAGGGGTTGCGTGAGTGTGCCCGGCATCGCAAGGACGTTCGGATTTGCATCGAGTACAAAGCGCGGGAACCCAAGTTACACCAACTCGTGAACAGCGCGGCTGTGACTCTGGTTCTCATCGAAGATGTGGGCGAAGAGAACGTCGGTGTGCTGTTTGACGTGGGGCACGCTCTGCTGGCGGACGAAATGCTGGCTGAGGCCGCCGCAATGTTGGCCCGGCGGGGCAAGTTGTGGCATATTCACCTGAACGACAATTACTTCCACGCCGACGCCGACCTGATTCCCGGGGTCGTTCACACCATGGCGTTCGCGGAACTGTTCTTCTGGCTGCGCCGCTTCGGCTACGATGGGTTCCTGTGCTACGATACCGTGGCGATGACCCACGACCCCCGGCGCGTCATAGCGGAATGCGTACACTATACCCAGGCGTTGGTGGCAGTTGCTGACCGGATTAACGCGGAAGAAATGAACAAGGTCTTTGTCGAGAGCGATGCCCCGGGCGGCCTGGCCCTTGCCCGCGAAGCCCTGTTCCAAATGTAAAGAAGACCGTTCGACACGGAGGGAGAGGTAATGGCACAATTAGATGAAGAAACCCTGGCACGACTCAAGTACCTGGCTTACCAGGCCAGATGGCACACCGTAGATATTGCTCGGGATCATCTCAAGATGCACTTTGGCGCGGTGTTCTCCATTGTCGATATCCTGGTGACGCTGTATTTCAACTGGATGCGCTACGATCCGCAGAATCCTGATTGGGAGGAACGGGATCGTTTTGTCCTCAGCAAAGGGCACGCTGCCCCCGCCCTGTACGCGGTGCTGGCCGAAGCAGGATTTTTCGATGTGTCGGAACTGAGGACTTTCCGCAGTCTGCACAGTATCCTCCAGGGGCACCCCGATTGCGTCAAGACGCCGGGCGTGGAAGTCTCCAGCGGTTCCCTGGGCACTGGCATTGGCGCTGGTGTGGGTATGGCCATCGCCAGCAAACTGGATCAAGCATCGTGGCGGGTATACGTGCTTCTCAGCGACGCCGAGTGCAACGAGGGCAGCACGTGGGAGGCGGTTCAGGTTGCTGGCAACCATCACCTGGGCAACCTGGTCGTCTTGCTCGATCGCAACGAGATGTCGGCCGGCGGGCCGATGATCAACCGCAATGACATCGAGCCACTGCCCGACAAATGGCTGGCCTTCAACTGGGCGGTCAGAGAAGCCGATGGACACGACTTCCAGAGTATCCTGGACGGGCTGGAATGGTCGGAGACGATTACCAATCGTCCGGCAGTCATTATCTGCCACACCGAAAAAGGACATGGAGTGCCCATCATAAGCAAGCGACACGAACATAACTTTATGTTGAACACAGAACAATATCACCAGGCTTTGCAAGAGTTGGCCGAAATCGAAAAGGAGGTGGCTGTTAATGTCGTGTGATCCACAGGATGTGTCCATTGCTTTCGGGGAAGCGCTGGTAGAGTTGGGGAGGAAGAACCCGAAAGTCATCGTCGTAGAATCTGATCTGGCCGACTCGTGCCGGAGCCATCTCTTTCGCGCCGAGTTCCCGGAGCGCTCCGTAGAGGTGGGCGTGGCCGAGGCGACGGCTGTCGAGGTAGGTGCAGGGTTGGCTTTTAGCGGCAAGATCCCGTACGTGAACACCTTCGCCGTCTTTGCCGCCGCCCGCACGTTCGATCAGGTTCGGCAGACCGTCGCTTATGGTCAGGCCAACGTCAAGATCTGTGGGGCGGGCGGTGGACTGTCACTCGGCTACGCCGGAGCCTCGCATCATTCCATCGAAGACATGGCGTTGATGCGAGCGCTGCCCAACATGACCGTCGTGGCCCCCTCCGACGCCGTCGAAACGCGACAGATGGTCCACGCCATCGCCGAGATCGAAGGGCCGGTGTACATGCGGCTATCGCGGGCCAAGAAGCCACCCATCTATGACGACAATTATCATGTGGAAATAGGCAAGGCCGTGATTTTGCGAAAAGGGAGTGACGTGACCTTGTTCGCCATCAGCGACATGGTGTTCGAGGCACTGGAGGCCGCCGACACGCTGGCCTCAAAAGGCTTCTCCGCCGAAGTGATAAATGTCCACACACTGAAACCGTTGGACGTCGAGGCGGTCATCCGCTCTGCCCGTAAGACAGGGGCAGTCGTCACAGTTGAAGATCACAGCATCATCGGCGGCCTGGGTGGGGCCATCGCCGAATGTCTGGGTGAGAACGCGCCGACACTCATGCGCCGGATCGGTCTATGCGATACTTTCTGCGAGTCAGATAGCACAGCGGTGCTGCGCGAGGCCTACGGCATGGCGCCACATCACATTGTGGAGGCGGCTGAGGAGATCATGCGGGCGCGCGACGCCTGAGCGCAATTCACAGCACGGGAAGAAGAGATGTCCCCCTTAATATAATACTGGCGAAAGGATTAGGAGAAAGATCCGTGTTGAGAGAATCTTCGACTGTTTTCAACCGTCTGCTGGACCATATCAGCGGGATGCCCGTCGTTGATTGTCATGATCATCTGAGAGGCCCCGACAGAGACCTGGAGGACACCTACACCGAGCCCATCCTGGCCCTGACCGTCTTGTATCTCATCAGCGACCTTTGGTCGGCAGGAGCCAGCGATGAAGAAATCGCACTGCTCCAGAGCGAAGACGCAACCACGGACGAAAAGTGGCCGGTATTCAGTCGCTTATGGGCTGCCACGGAACATACGGCCTACGCACGCGTGACGAAGCTGATGTTGAAGGAAGTATTCGGCATCGAGAAGTTCACACGCCAGTCCCTGGATCGCATAGTGGAGCAACGGGCAGGCTATGACCGGTCACGCTACATGAAAATCATCCGCGACGCGGGTATCAAAGCCGTTGTAGCGGATGTGCTGTATCCGCCGGCTAAAGAGCGACCTATCCGATACTTCGCCAATCCTGCGCTCAAGGATTTTCTTGAAGGTAGATTCCCAATGCCAGAAATGTGGCACCCCGTGTTTGCACTGCCCTACTTTCACGAGATCCGTCGCCGCCAGTTCATTGACTACGTCGGAGGTATGTCGCATTCGAACATCACCTCGTTGCAGGAGTATGAGGAGGCCATGTTCGAGCTCATCCAGCGAAGCGTGAGATTGGGTGTGATCGCCCTCAAAGATCAGTCTGCCTACCGCCG
Source organism: Anaerolineae bacterium (assembly GCA_030612585.1). Next base: position 4,311 of record JAUWNP010000195.1, on the reverse strand, counting down.
CGTGATTTCCTATGATCTGCCAGCGCGCAGCGACGCCGAACGGATTTTCAACAAACTGCTGATTGATCCACGAAACCAGTTGGCCTGGCCTGAGGCCAAGCCCTTGGATGACTACCTCTTTCACCAATATATGCGCTTTGCCCGTGAACTCCACTTGCCGGTGCAGATCCATACTGGCCACATGGCTCGCATCCGCAACCGGGTGGATAAGGCTAACGCAGCGAACCTTGCTTCTGTCCTGGAATTGCATTCCGCAGTCCAGTTTGACCTGTTCCACGGCAACTGGCCCTATATGGGTGATTTGCTGTTCTTGGGCAAGAACTATTCTAATGTCACGATTGATCTATGCTGGGTACACATGATTGATCCACTCTATGCCCAGGAGTTACTCAAGCGGGCTGTAATGACCGTGCCTCATACAAAGATACACGGCTTTGGCGGGGATTATTGGCTCGCGCCAGAACTCGTCGCTGCCCACTTGACGCTTGCCCGTGAAGTGATTGCCGGCGCTTTGGCAGACCTGGTCGAGTGCGGTTGGCTTGAAGAAGAGAAAGCGATCCACCTGGCCGCCGACTGGCTGTTCAACAATCCAAACAGGTTCTATAACCTCGGACTGCAGCCATACGATGTCTGACAGCAAGTGGCGAAAGGCGTTTTCGTTGATTTGTGAACGTTTCAGCCCCTGGTTGCACAACCGCTACATTCGCCGCATTTGAGACCTGGCCCCTGGGGCGGATACATCCTGTGTGCCGTACACAACATTCAGCCCGATGTGCCGCCGGAGAACGTATGGATGATGTACGAGGCCGCGCTTAAGATGGGCCAATATCCCATCACTCTGCAGAATGGTGAGGAAGAAAGGAGTATAAACCAGTGATCTCCCAAATTCGTCCGATCGTCATTTTCACTGAAGGAAGCTACTACCCCGACGACTTTGCCACCAGCCTATTCCCGGCTCTTGGCGCTGCCGCTGAACTGCGCCGCACCGAGGCTGTCACACCCGAGGAACTGATCCGCGAGCTGGCCCAGGCTGACGTGGTCGTCGCCCGACGCGGCCAGTTCACGGCCGAGGTGTTTCGAGGCTTGCCCCGTTTGCGAGGCCTGGTCAAATGTGGTGTGGGCGTGGAAAATATCAATATACCGGCCGCTACGGAAGCCGGCGTTATCGTAGCGAACTCGCCAGGCAACTCTTTCGCAGTGGCCGAATCGGCCATGCTACTCATTTTGGCCGTGGCCAAGAATCTCTTGATCTTGATCCGGGCCGCTAAGGAAGGGGTTCGTCCGGCTTTCGGTGCCCGTGGCCACGAGCTTTACCAGAAAACCCTGGGTATCATCGGCCTTGGGCGCATCGGACGACATTTGGCCCACATTGCCCAGGGGTTTGACATGTCCGTTTTGAGTTACGACCCCTATGCCTCACCTGATCGTTTCGCCGCTGTCGGAGCCAAGCGGGTTGACTTACCCACGCTGCTGCGTGAGTCGGACCACGTATCCATTAACTGCGTGCTCACTCCAGAGACCCATCACTTGATTGGAGAAGATGAGTTGGCCCTTATGAAGCCAACGGCTTGCCTGGTCAACACGGCCCGAGGTCCGGTTGTGGACGAGGCGGCGCTATATCGGGCCTTGGTAGAAGGCCGGATCGCCGGGGCCGGCTTGGACGTCTTTGAGGACGAACCATTGAAGCCTACGAATCCCCTTCTGGCGTTGCCCAACGTTGTTGCCACGCCCCATGCCTTGACCCACGCCTGGGAATCTACAGCCCGCGTTATGCGGATGATTCAAAACGCGGTTTTGGCCATTCTCGACGGGCGGCTGCCCGATATGATCCTGAACCCAAATGTCAAGCCGAAAGGAGCCATACAGTGATTATTGACGTAGAGTTGTATCTAAACCCCAAACCATCAACGGCTGAGGGGTTGGTAAAGCTGGAACAGGAAGCGGGCATTGACCTGGCGGTGTTGATGCCTGCACCCACGCTACGCCCCGACAACGCTGCTGTGCGAAATGCAGCGGCCCAGTTTAGTATGTTCCGGCCCTGTGCTTGTGTAAATCCCAAACTGGGGCAAGAGGCCGTGGAGGAGTTCGAGACAGCGGTGAAAAAGTGGGGATTCTGCGGGCTCAAGCTTATGCCGCCCAAGCACGGCTATCGTGTCGTGGATAACATCGTCTACCCGCTGCTGCAAAAGGCGACTGAACTGAATGTGCCGGTCTCGATCCATTCTAGCCAGGAGCAGTGCCATCCCGCCGACGTTGGCTTTATGGCGCTGGAGTTCCCCGACATCCCGTTCATCATGGATCACATGGGCTATCGTTATTTCGTGCGCCAGGCCATCCTGGCTGCCAAACACGCACCGAACTTGTACCTGGCCACTACGGCCGTGCCGGAGCCGGATGTCATCAAACGCGCGGTGAGCAAACTGGGACCGGAGCGCGTGCTGTTCGGCTCGAACGGGCCAGGAATGCCGCCCGACTTGCAACTGGAGGTCATTCGCCGGGCTGGGCTGGGGCCCGAGGCAGAAGCCCTGGTCCTGGGTGGCAACGCCGCCCGGCTGTACAGGATTGGAGTGTAGCTGACTGGCCTGTAGAATGGGACGGAGGCAAACCAATGACAATGCTGAAAGGAAGGGTATCGCTGGTGACAGGTGCCTCACGGGGCATTGGCGCTGGCATCGCTTTGGTCCTGGCGCGATACGGGGCCGATGTAGCGGTGAACTATGTCCGCTCCCAGGAGCGGGCAGAAGCGGTCTGTGAGCGTATCCGGGCGCTAGGGCGCCGGGCCTATCTGGTGCAGGCAGACGTGGCCGACGGCGAGTCCGCCGCACGGATGGTCGCAGAGGTGGAGCAATCTCTTGGCCCGATCACCATCCTGGTGAACAATGCCGGTCACAACCCCGTCCGCACTATCCTGGAAATCAGCGGAACAGATTGGGACTCGGTGTTGAACTTGAACCTGAAGTCCTACTTTCTCTGCACCAGGGCCGTACTGCCGGGGATGCTGGAGCGGAAGGATGGACGCATCATCAACATTACCTCTATCTCCGGGCAACGGGGTGGGCTTTCGTGCGACGTGGATTACTCAGCAGCAAAGGCAGGCATCATGGGTTTTACCCGTGCGCTGGCCTGTTGGGCAGCCCCGCGAGGCGTGTTGGTGAACGCTATTGCACCCGGCTACATTGAGACCGAACACTTGCGCGACGCGACCAGCCCAGAACGCTTGGCCCGCCGGATTGAGCGCATTCCACTGAAACGTCTGGGTACGCCGGAGGAGATCGGCGAAGTCGTCGCCTTCCTGGCCGGTCCGGGGGGAACGTACATCGTGGGTGAGGTCATTAGTGTGAATGGCGGTATCTATATGGCGTGAGGGAACTACGGGAGGTCTCAGGAGAAAATGGGGTACATCTTTTCAACCTGCCTGGATTAGGAGAAAGCAGAGAAGATGATGAAGATAATTGATAGCCACTGTCACCTGGGTGTCTCCAAACTCTCCGGCCGCACTATCACAGAGACTGACTTGTTGCGGACTATGGATACACATGGCGTGGATGTGGCACTGGTCATGCCCCATGCGGTGACGGACGACCCCATCGTAGCGCACGATGCGATAGCGAAGTTGTGCCAGCGCTATCCTCGACGTTTTCGTGGCATCGTTAACCTGAGCCCCTTATGGGACGAGGCCGACTATCGGAGGGAAGCAACCCGTTGTGTGCATGACCTGGGCTTCGTGGCTCTGAAGCTCAACCCAATGCAACACTTGACCTCGCCTCTGATGGTGAACGCGAACAAGGTCTTCGACACGGCATCTGATGTAGGTGTGCCTGTCATCGTGCACACGGGTCTGGGTGTGCCTTGGGCTCTGCCTTCTCTTTGCATCCCTCAGGCAAGGCGTCATCCCGACCTCCCTATCATCCTGGCCCACGCGGGCCATTCCGTCTACACGGCTGAAGCCTATGTGGCGGCCAGCGAATGTCCCAACATCTATTTGGAGCCTTCCTGGTGCACCATTGACAATCTGCGATGGTTGATCCAACGAATTGGCACAACGCGTATCCTCTTTGGCTCTGACCTGCCAGCGAACGTGCCAGTCGAGTTGGTCAAGTACCGCTCCCTTGGACTTGATGAGGATGATCTTGCCAATTGTCTGGGGAGAACGTCCCAACGGGTCTTTCGGATTTTGCTATGATTCTTGGGTCTACGCAGATTAGTGGGGTCACAACGGGCTTCTGTCCCACTTGCTTGCCAAAGTGTGCCCAGAAGCAAGGTGGGCGACCCACTTTTGACCAAGAGAGCGGTCAAAATAGGGATTAGCGC
>JAUWNP010000215.1 GCA_030612585.1 Anaerolineae bacterium | reverse complement strand
ACCAAATCCTCCGCCGCCTCCACGAATTCCACCCGCTTGACGTTCAGTTCGTCCTGTACCAGGGCCACGAGTTCCTCGTCCAACTCACCGACGGTGTGCTCCAGGTAAACCAGCGCACAGGCCAGAGGCTGCCGGAGTTTGATGCCAGCGCTTTCCCGCGCCGAGCGCCCCAGTCGCGCCAGTTGCCGCGCCAACGCCATCTGCACCAGCAGGCCGGCGTCCACGGCGGCCTCGTTGGCAACGGGCCAGTCGGTATGATGCACACTTTCTGGAGCATCCGGGTCCACTGAGCGGACCAGGTTCTGGTACATCACCTCAGTGACAAAAGGAACCAACGGCGCAAGCAAGCGGCAGAGAGTGGTCAGAACCTGGTGGAGGGTGGCATAAGCCGCGTTCTTGTCCGCGTCTTGCTCGCTTTTCCAGAACCGGCGCCGGCTGCGGCGCACGTACCAATTGGTCAGGTCGTCCAGGAAGGGCTCCACCACCAGCGTCGCCCCGTAAGCATCGTAGTTGTCCAGCCGGTCGGTGACCCGGGCGACCACCTCGTGCAGGCGAGCGAGCATCCACTGATCCAGTAGATTGGTAGATTGGTAGATTGGTAGATTGGTAGATCTGTGAGCAGTCCCCCCATTTCCCAATTTACCAGTTTCCCAGTTTACCAATCTACCAGGTTCCCACTGATCAATGTTGGCATACGTGACAAAGAAGGAATACACATTCCACAACGGGATCAGGAACTGCCGCCGCACCTCGTCCGCCTTGCCGTAGCCGAACAGGAGGTCTCTCTCCGGCTTCTGACGGCAGTAGAGCCAGCGCATCACGTCCACCCCCATCCGGTCAGCGGCCTGGTTGAACTCGATGGCATTGCCCCACGACTTGTGCATCCCCCGCCCATCCTCAGCCAGGAGCGTGGCATAGGAGAAGCAATTCTCGAAGGGCGGAGTGTTCTCCAGCACCGTCGCCATCGCCAGCAGGCTATAGAACCAGTTGCGGAACTGGCCGGGGAAGGATTCGCTGATCCAGTCGGCCGGGTACCACTGCCGCCAGTAGTCCTGGTTCGTGCGGTACTGGAGAGTGCTGAAACTGACTATCCCTGCGTCCAGCCAGGGGTTGCCCACATCGAGGATGCGGGAGACTGTCGCGCCACATTGGGGACAGGTGATTTTGACCGCATCCACATGGGGCCGGTGAGGGGTGTGCCCCTCGAATTCCTCCCAGCCTGCCACTGCTCGCTCCTCGAGTTCGTGCTCATCGCCGATGACCTCAAAGTGGCCGCACTCCTGGCACTCCCAGATGGGCAGTGCCAGTCCCCAGTAGCGCTTCTTACTGATCATCCAGTCGTGCATGTTGCGCAGCCAGTCCAACTCGCGGTCCAGGCCGAAAGAGGGGATCCAGCGTATCTGCCGGGTCACCTCCATCATATCGTAGCGCAGTTCGTCCATTGAGATGAACCACTCGTCCACCAGCCGGAAGACCAGTTCGGTGCCGCAGCGCCAGCAGACGGGGTAGCGGTGGGTGTAGTCCTCCACCTTGTACAGGAGCCCCTTCTCCCGCAGATTCTCGAAGACGCGCTCGGCGCTCTCGGAGCCGTGAGTGCCAGTGAGGAAACCGAAGCCCTCCAGGAAGACCCCCTCCTCGTCCAACGGGGCGATGGCAGGGAGATCATGCTCCTTGCTCAGCGCGAAGTCCTCCGCACCGCAGCCAGGGGCCATGTGGACGATGCCGGTGCCCTCTGCCTCCCCCACCTCGTCCCACAGGATCACCCGGTGGGCCTGGGGACCGCCGGCGGCCTGCTGGGCCTGCAGTTCGTCGAAGGGGCCGTCGTAGGTCCAGCCTTCCAGCGCCGTCCCCTTCATCTCCTCCAGCACCTCGCATTTGCCGTCCAGGATAGGAAGAGTCCCCTTGGAGAGATAGAAGACTTCGTCCCCCTGCCGGACCTTCACGTAGATCAGTTCCGGCCCTACCGCCGCCGCGACGTTGCTGGTAAGAGTCCAGGGGGTGGTGGTCCAGACCAGGAGGCTCTCCCCCGGCCGATCCCGCAGCGGGAAGCGCAGTGTAACGCCGGGGTGGGTCATCTCCCGGTACCCCTCGGTGACTATCTCGTGCTGGCTTATGCCGGTGGCGCAGCGGGGGCACCAGGGCATCACGTCTCGCCCCTTGTAAAGCCAGCCCCGCTCCCAGCAGCGCTTGAGCATCGTCCAGATCATATAGTTGTTCTCAGTGGAGAGGGTGAAATAGGAACCGCCCAGTTCAGGCAAACCCAGCCGAGCCACAATCTGCTCCACCGTGTCGGTCACCGGGCCATCCGGCCCCTCGACGGTGATGACCTCCTCTGGAGCCTGCACAAGCCGGTCGGCCAGGTCACGCAAGGTGCCCAGATCATTCCAGTCCATCCAGTACCCCAGGCGGATGGACTGCTCGGTCTGCACAGCAGCGTAGCGCAGCACTCGCTCCTTGCACTTGCGCACGAAACGGGCGATGCCGTAGTCTTCGATGTCCCGCTTGGAGTGAAAACCCTGCTCCTTCTCCACCTCGACCTCGACCCAAAGGCCCTGGCAGTCGAAGCCATTCTGATAGCGGGTGCGGTAACCTTTCATCGCCCAGAAGCGATGGTATAGGTCTTTGTATGTGCGCCCCCAGCCGTGATGGACGCCCATCGGATTGTTGGCTGTGATCGGCCCGTCAATGAATGACCAACGGGGGCCGTCCTTGCGCAAAGCCACCAATTTCTGGAATGCGTGAGTTTTCTCCCAAGAGGTCAGAATCTCGTGCTCTTGAGCAGTGAAATCAACCTGGTTGGGTACTGGTTCAAACATAACCTCCTCCTTCTTTTTCCGCCACAATGAAAATGCGGTGCGACTTAGTCGTGAACTCGCTCTGGTCGTAGCCACCGTAGTAAGCAATAGGCATCAAGCCAGCCCGGCGCAACATAGCATCCAATTCAGTGGCCGTGTAGAGCCGCCTGTGGTGCGTCCGTTCGGTCCACTCGCCGTCTCGCAGCCAGCGCTCGCGGGCATGGTTCACGCCCGCCACCGGATCGAACCGGTACTCAACGCAGCGCAGCGAGCCACCCGCCTCCTGCCACTGCTGCGGCACGTGCTCGCACACGATGTGATCCCGATTGGCCGCATCAAGGACAAAGCATCCGCCAGGCTTGAGCGCAGCGGCGACGGCGTGGAAGACCTGCTCGTTCTCGGCTTCTTCCTCAAAAATGCCAAAGGAACCCCCAAGCATCACGCAGCCGTCGAAGACCTCTGCCCAGGGGAGTTCCCGCATATCCCCCTGTCGGAACTCGACATCTGCCCCAGACCGCGCTGCATCTTCGCGCGCCCGCGCCAGCATATCGGTTGAATAGTCCAGCCCGGTGACTGTAAACCCCTTATGGGCCAACGGGATGGTATGGCGGCCAGAACCGCAGCAGAGATCCAATACCCGGGCCGGGGGGATAAGATGCGCCATATACACCGCCGCCTCCGCCTGCTGCCGGCTGCGCCCCCGATCCGTAGCAGCCAGTTGCTGACACAGTTCGAAGTACAGGCCGTCGAAATAGGTCTCCCACCAGGGCGTGTCTTCTATCATCTCGCCATCTACTGTCTTACCCCCGCTGCCTCCAGCCACAACGTCAACGCTCGCTCTACCGCCTCGGCCACCAGCAGCACGAACGGTTCCGTGTCCCCCTCGTGTGCCGCGTCGAGCGCGTCGTAATAGGCCGGCCGGTCCTCGACGCGGATGACCGCCGGCGGATAACCCGTTCGCATCAACAACAGGTTCATCAGTAGGCGTGCCGTGCGCCCGTTGCCATCAGTGAAGGGATGGATGTGCACCAAGCGGAAGTGAGACAGCGTCGCCCGCTCCACCGGATGCAATGCTGCCACCTCACCCGAATGCAGCCAGTCGCTGAGGTCGGCCATCAAGCCGGGCACGGCCACCGGTTCCGGTGGCACGTATTCCGAACCAGTGATGTACACCTGAACGCGCCGGTAGCGACCGGCCTCCTCGTCGTCAATCGTCCGCAGCACCAGCGCGTGGATGCTCCGCACAATGTACTCGGTGATCGGCTCATCTTTGTCTGCCAACGATTCGACGAAGTGAATGGCGTGCTGGTGGTTGATCGCCTCCAGGTGTTCCCGCAGCGACTTACCAGCGACCGTCAACCCGTGTTGCAGCACCAGTTGGGTCTCACGCAACGTGAGACTGTTGCCCTCAATGGCGTTGGAGTGATATGTCCATTCCACATCTAATTGCTCGCGTAACCGGTTCAGCACAGAGGGCGAGAGCGGCCTGGCTTCATCCAGGCGTGCTTGCATCTCCGTCACTCTGTCCAGCAACGCCTGTGTTTGTTCCACCATCGCTTGTTCTCCTGTACTCTTGCGGCCCGCGATAGAACGAACCCACCTCTGCATTGACAACCTACGACCAAGCCGGTATAATCTTCACCGGAGGTATGCTATGCGCGTGCGAACCAGAGCAATCCGAGAGGGACGAACCCTCTACCTGTTGGAAGATGTGGCCCTACCTGAAGGCCAACAACTCATCGTCACCATCGAAATGCCCCACGTAGACGAGGACGGCGACCTGCTGGACGAGGACGGCATCCCCATCCAAAAAACGCTGGCCGATATACTCGGCTTCGACCCGGAGGACGAAGAAAGACTATTGGCCGAAGGTGAGCATCAACGGCGGGCGCTGCTGATAATGGCTATGTCCAGCACCGCTGGCAGCGAGCCTCCCCATGATGGTGCAATCAACCACGACAAGTATCTGTATGGAGACCCATGTCGATGAATCTGGCCCATCTGGTTCTCGTGGACAGCAGCGCCTGGTTTGCCCTGAAGGATACCAAGGATCCCCATCACAACACGGCTATTCAATTCCTGGCGACCTTCACCGGCAGATTGATCACGACGAACTTTGTCATTGACGAAACCGTCACACTGACGCTATACCGCCTTGGCTATCCAGTTGCTCGTGAGTTGGGCCAAGAACTGTGGGCCAAGAAATATGCCAACATCGTCTACATCTCCAAAGCCGACCAGCGCGCAGCCTGGGAACTGTTCAAGAAGTACGACGACAAGGAATTCAGTTTCACCGACTGCACCAGTTTCGTCGTCATGGAACGGCTGGGACTGGTCCATGCTTTTGCCTTCGACGAGCACTTCGAGCAAACCGGGCAATTCATCCGTCTCCATCGTGCATAGCCCCCGCTATCCCTCTAACTCCACCACCAGTCGCTTGTTAATCCGCCCCTTGCTCTTATAGTCCGCGATGCGCAGAGGCCCAACCTCGGACGTGTTGGCCACGTGCGTCCCGCCGTCGGCCTGCAGGTCCAGCCCCTCAATCTCCACGACCCGCACCTGGGTGATGTGAGGCGGCAACAGGTTGATCTTGGTACGGATGAGATCGGGAATCTGGAAGGCCTCCTCACGGGGGAGAATCTGCACGCGTACTGGACGGGCGGCGGCTACCTCGACGTTGATCTTCTCCTCAATCTCGCTGACCAATTCCCGCCGCATGTGCTCAAACTCGAAGTCCATCCGCCCCCGCAGCGGCTTCATGTTGCCGCCGGTCACCGATGCGCCGTAGTCCCGCCAGATCACACCGCAGAGAATGTGCATCGCCGTGTGGGTGCGCATCAGCGCGTAACAGCGCTCCCAGTCCAGGAAACCCACCACAGGCGTCCCCACGGGCGGAGGTTCCCGGTCCAGAAAGTGAACCACCCGGCCCTCCTTCCGCCCCACCTTGCGCACCTCCCAGCGCTCTTCCCCGGCCTCCAGATGGCCGGCGTCGCAAGGCTGGCCACCTCCACCGGGGTAGAAGGCGGTGCGGTCCAGCACCACGCCGTCGCCAACAACCCCGGTCACGAGGGCTTTGAACTCGCGCAGGTAACTGTCCGTTTGATAGAGCAACTCTGTCATTTCGCCTCCAAATCACACCAAACAAAAAAACTCTCGTCCAAAGGGACGAGAGTCGCACTCCCGTGGTACCACCCTTCTTGCCCCGCCGCAGCGGAGCCTCTTGTCCGGCGACCAACATCGCCGCGTCCTGCTAACGGGGAACGAGTCCGTCTGAGTCTACTGAGTTAGTAGATTGGCAAACTGGTAAGTTGGTAAATTGGGAAGCAGGTCACCAATCTACCGATTTACCAATCTACCAGTCTCCCAACGGTTTGGTCAGCGGCTCCGGAGGGATTTTCGGCGCGGTTCCCGCACCCGGCTCTCACCTGTCCCGGGCTCTCTGGGCCAGTACCCAGCGCCTACTCGTCTCCATCATCGCCTTTATGATTGCATTATGCCACAAAACGTCACTCCTGTCAAATCTCACCACCTCCACCAATCCGTCTCCCCAGCCGCTGCCCCCACCCCAGCCATCTGAACCGGCGCAGCGGCCCGCGTAGTCGTGCCCACACATTCCGCACCACTCCTTCATCCACTACCGTGACCTGCGGTCCTCCATAGATCTGCGTGCTATACAGCACCCCCAGGACCTCTAGCGCCGCCCCACCCTGCGCCGCCAATCCCGCCCAGTGGTCCCTCCACCGTCGTGCCTGTTCCGCCCGAGCGCGCAGTTCCGCCGCCAGCGCCAGCGCGTACTCCTGCGGCGTCAGCGCCGGGTCGGGGGGCAGTCCCAGCCGCGCCCCGGCCCGCCTCACCCAACCCCATACCAGCGGCAGGGTGACGACCAGCGCCGCCCGCCGCCGGCTATAGTGGCCCCACACAACCACAGCAAGGCCCACTCCAACCAGCAGCGCCAACCCCAGCCGGGCCACCCGCCAGCCGAAGCGCACCATCCGCGCCGGTGGGCCTGTAGGCCCCGGCAACGCTCGCTCCGGCAATAGCATCTCATCGGGCAACTCCGTCACCGGCTGCGCCCCCGTCGGTTCGAAGCCGATCCAACCCCAGCCGGGGAAATAGACCTCCGGCCAGGAGTGACCGTTGAACTGACGCACCAGGTAGACCTCGCCGGCGAAGTCATACTGCCCACCAGCGTATCCCGAAGCCAGCCGCGCCGGGATACCGACCGCCCGGGCCATCACCACGAAGGTCGTGGCATAGTAGTCGCAGTAGCCCTCACGCGCCCCGAAGAGGAAGTAGTCGGCCACGTCCCAGCCCTCCGGCGGCTGCTCCAGTTCCAGCGAGTAAGGATAGGCGCGCAGGTATCGCTCCAGCAGCCGTGCCCGCTCGTAGACCGTCTCCCCATCGGCAACGACTTCCTGGGCCAGATCAATCACCCGCTGGGGGACAGTCTCGGGCAGTTGCAAATAGCGCGCGGGGATCTCTGGCGGGCAAAACATGGAGACGGCCCGCAGATCGTCCGCCGTGGGCCTGGGCAGGCGGGAGACGATGGTGTAACTGACCACCTCGGAGGCCAGCCTGGCCAGGTCCCCCCCCCTTTCATCCCCCCCATTGGGGGGGACAGGGGGCCTTTCATCCCCCCCATTATTGGGGGGG
>JAUWNP010000139.1 GCA_030612585.1 Anaerolineae bacterium | reverse complement strand
GAGTTGGTGGAGGCTGGGACAGTGGAAGGCAGGGCATCGAGGCGGGGTATCGGCCTGGATGCTGGTGATGAGATAGGGATATTGGGCAGAGATGACTTTCTCGCGAGCGGGCGCGGAGTTGTCCATCAGGACGTTGCCCCGGCTGTCCTCGATGCGCAGGATGGGGCTAGGCTCCATGCGTTTGCCGCCGTTGGTGAACACAGCGAAGGCGCCGGTCATCTCCAGCAGTTTGGTCTCGCCGCCGCCCAGCGTGAGCGCCAACCCATAGGCCGGGGGCCGGTCGTAGGGATACTCGGGGCAGTAGAGTTCTGGGTGGGCCAGAGATTCGAGACCCAGTCGCACAGCCATCTCCAGCAGGCCGTCAACCCCCACAAACTGGAGCGCCTCAACAGCAGGGACGTTGTAGGAGTTGGCTAATGCTTCGCGCAGGAGCGTCGGACCGTGGTACTTCTCGTCGTAGTTGACCGGGACGTAGGGCGGGTTGGCCCCGTCGGGGAACTCGGTGCGCAGGTCCCACGTCAACGTGGCCGGCGTCCAGCCACGCTCGAAGGCGGCGACGTAGGTGAGGGGCTTGATGGATGATCCGGGCTGTCGGCAGCGCAGCGTGACGTTGACCTGGCCATCAATCTCTTCGTCGTCGAAGTCGGCAGAGCCGACCATCGCCCGGATGTGACCGGTGGCCGGGTCGAGCGCAACGAGCGCGCCGTTGGTTGCGTTGCGGTCGGCCAAGGCAGCCACACCTTCGCGCACGGCCTGCTCGGCCTGCGCCTGCAGGCGGGGGTCGAGCGTGGTGTAGATGCGCAACCCCTCGCCCCGGTAAAGCGCCTCCGGGCCATAGGCGGCTTCCAGCGTTTGCCGTACGTAGACGACGAAGTGGGGGGCGGTGGTGAGGTCGAGTTGGGGAACTATGAACTCATAGTCGCGCATCTCGGCGGCCGCCAGCGCGGCCTCGGTGTGGCCGATGTAACCGGCCTCGACCATCAACGCCAGCACGTCCTCCTGGCGGGAGAGTGCCAGGTCGTGACCGCCACCGAAGGGATCGTAGGTGGCCGGTGTCTGGGGTAGGCCGGCCAGGAAGGATGCCTGCGTCAGCGTGAGGTCAGCCGCATCTACGTCGAAGTAGGTCTCAGCGGCAGCCTGGATGCCGTAGGCCAGGTTGCCATAGTAGAGTTCGTTGAGGTAGATTTCCAGGATCTTGTTCCTGTCGCGATAGGTGCGGGTCAGTTCGGCGGCCAGGACGATCTCTTTGATCTTGCGCCAGGCGGTATCCTGCACACGTTCCTCTGGCGTGAGCAGGGTGTTGCGAGCCAACTGCTGGGTGATGGTGCTAGCACCAGAGACGATCCTTCTCTCCGAGAGACCGTAGTAGATGGCACGCACGATGGCGATGGGATCGAAACCGGGGTGAGCGTAGAAGTTGCGGTCCTCGGTAGCGACGGTGGCCTGGATAAGATAGGGGGAAATCTCGCTCAGGGGGACTTTCGTGCGCCGCCCTCCCTGGGGGTCTGTGACTTCGTAGAGCAGGTTACCCTCGCGGTCGTAGATCTTGCTGCTCACAAAGGCGGTCTGGCGGGTTTGCAGTTCCTCGGGCGGGGGAAGTTGGCTGGCGATGTAGACGTAGCCGACGACGGAGGTGACGGCGGCCAGGAAAAAAAGCAACACAGCGCTGACCACTATGGCAAAGAAGAAACGTACCAGGGGTTTACCCCGCTGGCGTGCCCCCCCCCCTTGCCCCCCCCTCCAGGGGGGGGATGCCTCCCCCTGCCCTCCCCCTCCACGGGGGGATGAGGGAGGTGGGACATAGCCAGCCCGCTGTGGCGGTGGGATGGTGCGGGGCAGGCTGGCGGTCGGGGTAGCGCCGGTGGACACCCGAGGCATGACGATGGTGGGGTCTCCCAGTTCGCCTGGTAACTCAGCCGTCTCGACGTCGTCGGGTGAGAGAGCCCGTGTGGGTTGTGTGTCATCTAGCGCAAGAGACTCGAGAGACCGGACGGGCTGATTGCCATCCCCCATCTTCGGTTGCGGGCCGCGAGTTCCGTCTGAGTAATTATCTCCAGGCATACATTTTCTCTCTGTGAAATAGACGATGTACGGGAGTGCCAGGTTCCACGCCCGAAGCGAATTATAACAGGCGGATTGTAGATTGCAAATGCTTGCACGGCGGCGTTGGCACAAGTTATCGCGCCGCAGCCCGACCAGCAAGCCAGCCGGTAGAAAACGCCGCTTGCAGGTTATAACCACCGGTGTCGGCATCCACGTCCAGCACCTCGCCGGTGAAATAGAGGCCCTCCACCAGGCGCGAAGCCATCGTGCGCGGGTCAATCTCCCGCGTGTCCACCCCACCGGCGGTGATGATCGCCTCCGCGAAGGAGCGGTACCCGGTCACCTCCAGGCGGAAATCCTTCAACCACGTCCGTAGCCGCCTACGCTCCTGGGCCGTGATCTGGTGCCCCATCTTGTGCGGGGAGATGGACGTCAGATCTATGCAAACCGGGATCAGTTTTCTGGGGAGCAGTGCCTCCAGCAACGTGCGGAACTGCTGCTTGCCATGCATGTCCAGGTCGCGGAGAAGACGTACATCCAACTTGTGCTCGTCGAGGGCCGGCTTGAGATCAATGGCCAGGACTACTCCCTGGCCCTGGCGTAGCGCGTCCACGACCCGGCCGCTCAGGGAGAGGATTATCGGCCCGGAAAGGCCAAAGTGGGTGAAGAGCATTTCGCCGAAGGCCTCGGCCTGCTTTTTCCCATTGACCCACACTCGGACGGTCACGTGGCGCAGGCTCAACCCTTGCAACCTGGGGGCCACGTCGCCGGCCGTTTCCAGGGGAACCAGCGCCGGCCGAAGCGGTACGATGGAATGTCCCACCGATGCGGCCAGCCGGTATCCATCCCCCGTTGACCCTGTGGCGGGGTAAGACACCCCGCCGGTCGCGACGATCACACCGTCCGCGCGATAGACCCGCTTGGCAACCCGCACCCCAACCACCCGCCCCCCCTCGACGAGCAACTGCTTCACGGGTGATCGTGTCCGTAGCGTCACGCCACGTTCGCCGACCCACCGCACCAGCGCATCCACCACGTCCTGGGCCCGATCGCTGGCCGGAAAGACCCGTCCCCCGCGTTCGGTCACAGTACGGACCCCCAGTTCCTCAAAGAAAGCCACAAGTTCCGGGGTGAAAAAGCGGGAAAAAGCCTGGCGCAGGAAACGCCCATTGGGTCCGAAGTGCGCGATAAACTCGGACAACGGAGTTACGTTAGTCAGGTTGCAACGTCCCTTGCCGGTGATGCGCAACTTGTTTCCCGGGCGCTTCATCTTTTCGAGGAGCAGCGTTTCCGCCCCCAGTTCGGCGGCCTGCCCGGCGGCCATCAAGCCGGCCGCGCCTCCTCCGATCACAATCACCCCACGCTCTGTCATATATCCCTCAATGTCAGAAGGGCAAATCCCTGAAGGCAAGCAGAGGTGCTCACGATGTGGCCAACTCGGTGTAGATCGTCGCGGTCTCGGCCACCATGCGCCCGACAGTGAAGTGAATCTCGGCACGGGCGCGACCAGCGGCTCCCATTGTCCGCCGCTGTACGGGATGCTCAATCAGTGTGCGAAGCGCTTTGGCCAGCTCTTCCACGTCGCAGCGGGCCACCAGAAGGCCGGTTTCTCCATTCACCATTGCCTCCGGCACTCCTCCGGCAGAGGTGGCGATCACAGGTAGACCAGCGGCCATTGCCTCCAGCACGGTCAGAGGCAATCCTTCCCAGCCCCAGGTGGTGAGGGTGTAGACGTCGCTGGCGGAGTATACGGCTGGCAGGTCGTCCCGCCAGCCGGACAGGGTCACCTGTTGGGTCAGGGAGAGTGCGCCTATCTGCTGCTCAATCTGGGAGCGCAACGACCCGTCGCCGACGATGAGCAGGTGAGCGGAGGAGCAGGCCTCGGTCACCAGCCGGAAGGCCCGCAGCAACGTGTCGAAGTCGCGGGGCTTGTGGAGGCGGCAAACGGTGGTGATCAGAAATGCGTCGGGTGGTACACCCTGGGCAGCCCGCCAGGCGGCCCGCTCCAGCCGGACATCCTGGAAGCGGGTGACGTGGACGCCGTTCCACACTACCTGCACCTGCACGGAGCGGGCCACGCCCGCTGCCAGGAGTGCCTCCCGCTCGGCCCGGCAGACGGCGATGAAACATTCAGTGAGCGGAGCCAGAGCCCGCTCAATGGCAAGCAGCAAGCCACGGCGCAGTTGTGGGTAGTGAGGAGCAGCGAAGCCGTGGATGGTGTAAACGAGGCGGGGACGTCGCCAGCCCAGGGAGGCGGCGGCCAGGCGACCGAAGAGGGCCGCGCGGGCCCCGTGGACATGCAGGATGTCCACCCTGGCGGCCAGGCGACGGATGTGCCATAGTGCCTTGAGGGAGAAGCCTGCCGCGACGTCCACCCGATGGAAAGGGATACCGGTGGCCTCGAAATCTCCCCGGCGCACGTTGCCGCCGTCTTCCGGCATCGCCACCTGCACGGCGAAGCGGGCCGGGTCGAGCCCCAGCGCCAGGTCGCGCACGTGGGTCGCGCCGCCGCCGCGGGAGGAGGCGACGAGATGGAGAATGCTGATCACGGGCGTGCTACTCCTCGTCGTATGCTACGGCGCTTCCACCAGGCCACAAATGCGCCAGCACCCAGTTTGGGCGCACGTAGAACGTGAGTGAAAGCCCGCAGTCCGTGCGAAAGTCCACGTCTGACGCGGCCTTGTTTCAGTTCCGCTGCTGCAATCGCGCCATGATTGCGCGCGTACGCCTCGTGACGCGCGACAGGGTGACGTTGCATTAGATGAGGGTAGAGAGCATCCATCTTGGTCAACACCAGAAGGACGCGCCCGCGCAAAATCGCCACGTCTCGGCTAATGCTTTGTTGATGGCGGCGGATAGCGGCTACGTTGCCAGGTGCGTAGATCACTGGGAACTGCGCGGCAATGCGGAGCCACAAGTCATAATCTTCCACGGCGAAAAAATCGGGGCGTTCGTCAAACGATCCCACGGTGTCCATGCAAACGCGGCGGACCAGCACGGCGGGAGGGGCCAAGAAGTTGCCGCGTACCAGCTCAGAAAACACGTCACCAGAGGGGGTCGGCAATCCATCTAATACGTAGCCCATCGGCTGGTTTGGATAGTCACGGAAGAAGTGACCGTTGGAGTAGACTAACCCTGCTTCCGGGTGTGTCTCAAAGACCGCCAGTTGCAGCGCCAGTTTGTTGGGTAGGAACAGGTCATCGGAGTCCAGGAAGGCAACGAATTCGCCTCTTGCCGCCCGTAGCCCCGCGTTGCGCGTGGCGGCCGGCAGTCCCTGGTGAGGCAGGGTGATGTAAGTGACGACATCCCCAAATCCAGCGATAACCTCAGCCGTGTTGTCGGTTGATCCATCGTCGGCGACGATGATTTCAACGCCACGGAAGGTTTGCGCCTGCACGCTGCGAATCGCCTCGGCGATGTAAGCGGCGCGGTTGTAGGTGGGGATGATAACACTGACAATGGGCATGTCTGTTGTCTAATCCAAACGGGTGCGAATACCCAGTTGTATTTCGACTTGTTTACGTGTTTCCTGGATAAGGGTTTCCAGTCGGTTGGGTGGGTTGCGTTCTGGGATGTTATTCAATTTGGTGACCAGGGCAGGTACCTCCTTTGTTCTCTCGTTCAATTGTACTATCAAGAAAGATGGAGAGAGCGGGGGATCTGTATCAACTCTTCCACTGGGGAATTGCGAGGCCAGGGAGGCTGCCTGTGTTTCTACTGGTGAGTCTGGCTGGAAAAAGATCAATCCCAGGTTGTGCTGGTTTGAGCGTGCCTCCATGTCCCACTCATAGTCGTCAATCTCAACCCGGGTCCAGGGATGTCTGAAATAG
This sequence comes from Anaerolineae bacterium, assembly GCA_030612585.1. The sequence continues at coordinate 5,767 of JAUWNP010000139.1, read as the reverse complement.
AACTGAAACGTGAAGGGTACCTCGCCTGCAACCAAGACACGGTCTCCCGGTTGTAAGGATTGGTCCAGTTGAGCGAAGACGTCGAACTCCCTGAGGCGATACTGGCTTTGGATGTTGATCATGGCCACGGACGAGCCAAGCCATCCCAGAGTGAGGACAATGACACCGATGAGAGCCAGTTTGTGATGAGGCGTCTGGGTCAATAGGGCATCTATGGCTAGTGCGCTGGCCACAGATAGGTAGGGAACAACAAAGACAGACACGTAGTGGTGTACCCAGGCGAGTTGTGGAAAGACCAGCAGGATGGTCAGCCCGGCAGCAGCCAGGATGATGAGAATCTGGTCGGACAGGGTTGCTTTCCTTTGTTTGATGATACGGCGAGTGGCGGCTGCCAAGACAAGAATGCCCAACAAAGTGGCGACAGGAGTGTTCCAGCCACTGATCCGCCAGCCCATTTTCGCCAGCCAGACTGCAATAGATGGGCTAGTGTCTACACCGCTGACCCCAGCCCTAAGAGCAACACGCTCAAAGAGATCTTGCCAGGCGACTGGGCCGAGCCAGGTGAGATGGGCGGCAAAGAGAAGCATGGCCACCAGAGCCGCGCCACCACTCCAGACCAGGATTCTCCATCGGTGTTTGTGGTCAAAGATCAACCCGTGCAAGGCAATAAAGGGGGGCAGAAACAGGCCAGACCATGGAGAGAACAATATCCCTAATGTGAGACAGACAGCCATTCCCCACAAGTTGAACGGTCTTTCTGTCTGGAACCAGCGGACGTACAGGTAGATAGCTACGAGCCAGCAGGCTATTTGTGGTGGCACCGTCCAGGTTTCGCGTCCGAAAATCACCATGCTCGGTGTAAGGGCCATGACTAGCGTGGCAATCAAGGCGATGCGTTTTGTCCATAATCGTTTAGCAATGGAATGAAGGGCCAGGAGGCTGACTAGGGTGGAAGCGATGCCAATCAGCCGTCCGGCCCACTCGTGATAACCAAGCGACTTGTAGATCACGGTCAACAGGATTGTCAACAAAACGCTGCGGCTGGCGTGGTGGTCGGTGTCGGTTAGAGGGGCGGCCGGATCGCCGGCGGGATAGACGAGGGCCAGGCGGGTTTCGACCAGTCCATACCGGTCATAAGCGCTGGCATGTAGGGTGTAGATGATCTCATCGTAGCTTCCCTGGCGCACAAACGGCGCGTTGATATCCCAGGTCAGCAATACCAGTGCTGCCAGAAGTATGCCCAGCAACGCAGCCGTGTGCCAGGTAAGCCGGTGTTGAGCGGTTATCCGCCCGGTCAAGAAGCACCTCCTGAAGTCATTTTGGTTGGTAACTGCTCAGGTATAGAACCCTTGCGAAGGTTGTGAGTAGATTTCAAGCCGGGAATGTCCTCGCCCACCGAGAATCGCTCCATTGGTAACGCTATTCGCAACCTTCGCAAGGGTGGCTGAGTAGAATGGGCGAGGCGTCAAGAATGCCATCGCAGATACGATCCAGGTATGGGTCACAGCCGGGCATAAGATCATCAAGTGTTTGGTACGTCAGCCGGGGGCCATAGCCGTGCATTTCCACAAACCGAAATGGGATCATAAAGCGAAAGAAATATAGGTAGGCATACCGCCGCGCCCATGCTCGTTGCTCGGCCGTCAAGGGCAGGATGTCGGGCGACTGCGCCAGCCAGTCGTGGTATTGCTGTGGTGATTCTATGTCGGTGGTAAAGCCTTTGCCGCGAAAGTGGGCCAGTGCACTCAGGGCAACGGGCACGCCTCGCAGGACCGCTTCCAGGCCAATCGTCGTATTATAGATGGTCACGACCTGGCTCATTTCGATGAGCGTATACGAACTGAGAGTTTCTTCCGGCCCAACGAGGTGAATATGCTCTGGAAGGTCCGAGAATGTGGCGTGAATACGGCCCAGCACGCGGTCACGCGACTCACGGTTCTTGATACGAACTTCGGCCGGGTGAACGCGCAACACTGTCTGCACATCGGGTCGCTGGCTTAGCTCGCCTATCGTTGTCTTCAGCCAGTCGGCCATGCTAGAAAACGCAACCTGAGTCCGGTACATAGCCGTGTCCCAAAGGATGTTGGTAAACACGCTGATGATGGGACGTTCGTCCAGACCTAACTGCTCCCGGATTGTCCGCTGATCTGCCTGGATTTGCGGCCACAGGCGCTCGCTCCCGACTGCCCCACTGACTCGTTGCAGCACATATTGGTCAAGTTGGATCCCTTCGGCTTCGGTAAGTGGGATGTCCCGGTAACGTGCCCACGGCTCAGTCAGCATCTCGCGGTTTGCCGGCCGATTCCAGGCGAAAATGAGGGTGTTGCGAATTTTGTTGCCCTGCTCGTAAGTCAACACCGGGATACCGCGCTCCCGGGCCAGAGCCATCAACAGTTGCTCTGGCAGGAACAGCCCGTTCAGCATAACAATGCGGTCAGGTTGAAGTTGGTCCAGCATGGCCTCGTATGCTGCCGCTAAAAACTCGGCGCTGGCCAGAAAGCCCCGTCGTGCCGCCGCAACGATTGGATCATCAGACGTAACACTGCCGGTAAGGGTGAAGCGCGCCAGCGAGGCCTCAATCGCGTCGCCGACGCGGAGTCCAGCAACTGCTCGATCGGCAATCTCCAGGGCTGCTGCATCGCTCGCAGCCCGGTTTTGCATTTCAGTTACCGCTTCCGGCGAGGCAAAGGTGCTGAGGCGATGGACTGGCAGCCCAAAGGCGGTGGGCAAGTTCCATGCCAGCCGTCCGCAGTAGTCACACAGGGCCGGGGATGTGTCGGTGATAGCCTTGCTGTCGCACACGGGCAGGACGTGGTCACAGGCCACCACGTCACATCGGGCCCCCCGCAGTCGCAGCGCGTGCGCCAGGGTTGTCTCCCAGAGCAAATGGTTGGCCCAGCCACGCAACGAAAGAAAGAGTATCCGTGGCCCATCGCCTGGCTTTACAGAGCAGTTGTTCCGTCGCACGCGCCGGACTTCGGCTGCCGGATCGGCCGGCGGGACATAATCAATGCCCAGCGCGCGCAGCGGACGGTGTAACAAACACAGGCCGTTGTTCCTGATGGCCAGGTAGACCCGGTATAATGCGGGAAATTGCTTAATCGGTTGCTTAAGAGGATTCGTCATTGGCTTTCTCATCAGACCTGACAGGTTTCAAAAACCTGTCAGGCCTCAAGAATCAGATCGGCTACTTCTCGCACCGCTCCTTCTCCACCTTTGCGCCCACAAACGTAGTGAGCGCTCTGTCGCACCGGAGGCATCGCATCGGCCACCGCGCAAGCCAGTCCCACCACCTGCATCACGGGCAGATCGTTCAGGTCATCGCCAATGTACGCCACTTGTGCATAGGTCAGGCCACGGGAGGCCAGCAGCCTGTCAAGTGCCGATAGCTTATCCTGCGTACCCTGAATGAGCACATCAACTTTCATCTTGGTCGCACGCCGCTCCACGATAACCGTGTCTTCGCCGGTAATAATGGCGGTCAGATAGCCAGCCCGGCGCAAAAGCTCTACTCCCTTTCCATCGCGGGTGTTAAACTTCTTCCATTCGTCGCCAGATTCGGCGTAGTACATTCCACCATCGGTTAACACGCCATCGCAGTCCATGGCGACCAACCGCACATGCCGGATACGTTCCTCCAACTCTACCCGGCTGAGACAATTCTCTCCCGCCTTACTCACACGATGTCCTCCGATTTGATGACCTCGTCCTCCGAGATATCACGCGCAGCCCTTTTACCGATTACTTCGTGCAAGCGCGCTGGGGATATGCCGCTGCCGGGGCCTTTGGTCGTGAGCATCTCCCGGATGATGACCGTCCCTTTGGAGATGCCGACAGCGGAAACGATGCTCTTGGCCAATTTGTGACGCACTGGAATCTCGGATTCGTAAATGTGTTTTTGGCCGTCGCCCATGGCCTCTTCTACCTTGCGAATATCCCGCACCATTTTCCGGAGACCCTGGGGTTCAAGGCTGGCTGCTTGATCATTTCCCTTCCACGTGCGATCCATGGTGAAATGCCGTTCGATGATCCTGGCCCCCAATGCCACTGCCACTGGGGGAATCGCGATCCCCAATTCGTGGCCAGAGTAGCCTACCACACAACCATACCGTTCGTGAAAGGTTTGCATTACCCGTAAGTTGATCTCGTCGAATTGGCATGGATACGTAGAGGTGCATTGGAGCAGGGCAAAGGGCACATCAAAACGACGCAAGACGGTCACCGCTTCATCAACTTCTTCTAATGTGCTCATGCCCGTGGACAGGACGACCGGTTTTCCTTTGCGGGCGGTGTGTTCCAGTAGAGGATGATTCGTCAGGTCGCCAGAGGCGACCTTGAAAGCAGGGACTGCTAGATCGTCCAAGAGATCCACACTTTCTTCGTCCCAGCCAGAGGCCAAAAATACCAGTCCTTTTTCATCGGCGTGGCGCTTGAGGTCTTGAAACACCTCAAGTGAGAACTCCAATACTCTGCGGTGCTCTCCGTAAGTGGGACCGAAACTGTGCGGGCCTGTATAGGGCGCATTTAGCCCCTCATGGGTGAGGATGCGGTCAACGTTGCGTTTTTGGAATTTGACTGCATCCACATTGCAGAGGGCAGCCGCATCAATCAGTTGATGGGCAATTTTAGGCTGGCCCATGTGGTTTGTGCCAATTTCAGCGATGATGAAGGCTGGATGGCCGTCGCCTATCCAACGCGAAGCAATCCTAAAGGACGGCATGGCTTTCTCCTCGGTAATGATGCATGATTTGCTCTACAAGCCAAAAATCGAAGTTAGTGTCAATCTCAATTGAGTCGGCTGCATCCATCACGTACCACTTGATTTTGCCCCCTAGCCGGCTGTGTTGCTCCATCAAGATGTGCTGCCGGGTGACGTATACGTTGCCATTTTCCAACAAATAGCGTTGATCCTGGGGGATGTCTTGTCTGCGAGGTCGCTTCACCGGATCGTAGTTTGCCACCAGGCCCTGCGCCGTCCGCCGCCAGAAGAAGGTATGCCCTTGAAAGACGGTCAACAGACTATCCGCCTGGGTGTCCAGCAGCCGCTCTATGCAGGCATCAATCAATCCTGGGGGGCGCAACGGCGACGTAGGCTGCAAGAGCACAATCAAATCGGCTCGATAACCGTCCAGTTGTTCCAAGTAGGTGACGGCGTGCTCTAACACGGGGTCAGTTGGGGCGGTGTCGGTGGCCAGTTCCGGCGGACGCGGCACCACCTCAGACCCCCATTCGCGGGCAGCGGCGGCAATTTGCTCATCCTCCGTCGAGACAACCACGTGGTCCACGTGCTCAGACTCCAAGGCAGCCTCAATCGAGTAGGCAATCAGCGGCTTGCCCGCCAGTTCCCGAATGTTTTTACCCGGCACGCCTTTGGAGCCGCCACGAGCGGGAATGATGGCCAGGACGTTCAGGTGTATGGTCACCGGTATGCCTCTATTTGCGTTTTCAGCGCCTGGCGTACCCGGCGCGTCCATAGATGGGTGTCCTCCAGCGATATCGTTTTGTCCACCTGGCCCAGGAAGTCTACGCCTGTTTGGCTAGGATGTTGCCAGAAGCGCAACGAGGTGTCTAATGGACGTCTCAATAGACGATTCATTCCGAATTTAGCCCGCGTCCGCCAGGACAGTTCGCCGGATGGAAACGGCTTGATTGAGCGTCGTTCCCGGATAAACTGATTCAAGATGCACGCGTGCTCGTAACAGCGTTGCCCGTCTACACGGTGCAACCAGCGTTGAATGTATCGCTCTCGGGCTGCCATCTGTGTGGA
>JAUWNP010000150.1 GCA_030612585.1 Anaerolineae bacterium | reverse complement strand
GCGTCATCGTTCTCTCCTTATGTCAAAGGTTTCAGGAGAGAACTATACCACGCTTTCTAGTGCAGGCAGGGGGTACACTTATTCTGGACTGTTAAGGGTACATCATTAATGGACTCTACAGGTCATTGGTCATTGTTCATTGTTCACTGGTCATTGTTCACTGTTCGTTGTCCAGCGGCCTGGGCTGCCAACTCGCCGGCCCAGGCCAGGTCGGCGGGAGCAGTGTCTCCCTTGACCTGCAGCCAGGTGACGTGGTGCGGACGGGCGGCTTCCAAAAGCGCTTCCCACTCGGCCCGGTTGGCGACCGGCTTGCCGTCCCTGGTCTGCCAGCCGCGAGCCTGCCAGCCCTTCACCCAGCGCGAAGCGCCACTGATCAGGTATTTGGCGTCGGAGTAGAGAGTCACGCGGCACGGCTTGGTCAACGCCCGCAGCGGTTCGGCCGCGCCACGGATGAGCATGGCGTTGGCCGTCGTCGTCGGTTCGCCTCCACTGAGGGACTTGGTGTGCTCGCCCAAACGCAGCACGGCCCCCCAGCCGCCCTGTCCCTGAGCACCCCGGCAGGAGGCCTTGACGCAGATTTCGACGCTGGGCCGCTCGTCGTCGTTGGGTTGATGCGCATCAGGCGCACCTGGCCCACGCTGGAGCGCCCGCAACGCCTCGGCCGCCAGCCGGTCGGCCCGCTCGTTGAGGGGGTGCCCGGCGTGCCCCTTGAGCCAGTGCCAGGTCACGTCGTGCGCCTGAGTCAGCCGGTGGAGCACGCGCCACAGGTCCTGGTTCTTGACCGGTTGCCTGTCGCTGGTGCGCCAGCCACGGCCCACCCAGCCGTCTATCCACTCGGTGATACCCTGGCGCAGGTACTGGGAGTCGGTGTGGAGATCCACCTGACAGCGGCCGAGCAGCCCTTCCAGCAATGCCAGCGCCGCTGCCGCGGCGTGAAGTTCCATGCGGTTGTTGGTAGTGGCAGGGTCGTTGCCGCTGAGCACCCACTCCCGGCCAGACCAGCGGATGATCGCGCCCCAGCCGCCAGGGCCAGGGTTGGGATCGCAGCCGCCGTCGGTGTAGACGGCCACCTGAGGCGGAGAGCCGTCGCTCAATGTGTCTGGACCGAATAGAGGCTGGGACATGCTACAGTTTCCCTTTGTACGAAGACGACCAGCCAAACAACTTCCGCAGTCGTTGGGACGCCCTGAACTTGAAGACCCAGGCGTCTCGTTGCGGCCTGACGTAGAAGGTTCCGAAGTTGCGCAGGGAGACGCACTCTCCCTGCTTCAAAGCCTCGTAGATTTCTTCGAGTGTGGCTTCTACAACTTCCCGCACGGTATCTGTGTCTCTCCCGACCCGCTGGGATGCCCGGTTCACCAGTTCATTCTTGTCAACCCGCTCGCTCATAACTTCCCCCGAAAACGCCCGATCCAGCACCGATGGCGGCTGCGCCCCCAACTCCGCCTGGGTGGCATCCTGAAACACGAAGGGCACGAAAGGGCGCGAAACGCACGAGAACCTTTCGTCTCTTTCGTCCATTTCGTGGCTTTCGCGTCGTGAAGAGTGTATCACACCGCGCGCAAAAGTGCAACCGTACCTGGCTAGTGATTACCCGTCCGAAAGACCTCCGAGGTTTCACCCTCCGCTGCCTAAAACCTCGGAGGTCTAAGAGTATGCTCACTTGCCTTATGTGGATTATTCAGTACAATAGTAACTGTAACCATCAACTGTGGAGGTGTCCCCATGCTTGTCACTCACGCTCGTTTAGCCACTCTAGGCGATGAACCGCGCCTCATCAAGGATGGTGCGCTACTCATTGAGGACGATTGTATCGCTGCGCTCGGCACAACCGCCGAACTGAGCGCCAGTTACCCCAACGCCGAGCGCTGGGATGCAGCGGGCCAACTGGTACTCCCGGCCTCCTTATGCGCTCACACTCATTTCTACGGGGCCTTTGCCCGTGGGATGGCTATCCCCGGCGAGCCCGCAGCCAATTTCCCCCAGATCCTGGAGCGTCTCTGGTGGCGGCTGGACAAGGCACTCACGCTGGAGGACGTGCGCTACTCGGCGCTGGTCTGCCTGGTGGATGCGATCCGCCACGGCACGACCACGCTGATTGACCATCACGCCAGCCCCAACAGTATCGAGGGCTCGCTGGACGCCATCGCCGGGGCAGTGCAGGAGGCCGGGCTGCGCGCCTGCCTGTGCTACGAGGTCACCGACCGGGATGGGGCGGAACGGGCGCGGGCGGGCATCGCCGAAAACGTGCGCTTCGCGAAATCCCAAATCCCAAATCCCAAATCCCAAATTGCCGCCACGTTCGGCCTCCACGCCTCGCTGACGCTCTCAGATGAGACACTCGCAGACTGTGTCAGCGCGGCAGAAGCGTGCGGCCTGGGCTTCCACGTCCACGCCGCCGAGGACGTGGCCGATCAGGAGGACTCCCTGCACAAGTCCGGCAAGCGCGTCATAAAGCGGTTGCACGACGCGGACATCCTCGGCCCTCGCACCATCGCCGCCCACTGCGTCCACGTAGACCAGAGCGAGAGCGAACTGCTGGCGAAGACCAGCACGTGGGTCACGCACCAGCCGCGCTCGAACATGAACAACGGCGTGGGGGTGGCTCCGGTGGAGGCGCTGCTGCGCGCCGGCGTCAACGTCGGCCTGGGCAACGACGGCTTCTCCAACCAGATGTTCGCCGAGATGAAAGCCGCCTATCTGGTGCACAAACTAGCCCAGCGCGACCCCCGCGCGATGCCCGGAGACCTGGTGATGCGGCTGGCTTACGCCGAAAACGGTCGCCTGGCCCGCGTCTTCTGGCCTGACTCGAGGCTGGGGGAGCTGTGCGAGGGCGCGGCTGCTGACCTGGTATTCCTCGACTACCACCCCACAACGCCGCTTACGGCGGGGAACCTGCCCTGGCACTTGCTCTTCGGCGCCGAGGCCTCAGCGATCACGGCCACCGTCTGCGCCGGGCGGGTGCTGATGCGCGACCGCACGCTACTCACGCTCGACGAGGAGGCCATCACCGCCCGGTCGCGAGAGTTGGCGGCGCAGATGTGGAAGCGGGTCAATGAACAATGAAACAATGGAACAATGAACAACTCGGAGGCCGGAGGGCATAGAATGTTGGCAGTCTCTCGCCGTTCAATGCTGGATACGGCGTCCGGCAGTTGCCAGATTCGATTGATGCGAGTACAATAACCCTATCATTGATAATCAGTGTCTAATCACAAACCAAGGAGGCTGAGAAATGTTAGTAGGAGACAGAATGACCCCGCGTCCCATCACAGCAACAGAGGGCACCTCTGTTGACAGGGCACTACGAACGATGCGGGACGAAAGAATCCGGCGCTTGCCGATACTGGACAAACACAGCCGGTTGGTAGGCATCGTCTCGGAGTTGGATCTGATGAAAGCCTCCCCTTCGCCAGCCACCACGTTGAGCATGTGGGAGATTCCCTACCTGCTCTCGCAAATCAAGATGCGGGACATTATGACAAGGGAGATGATCACTGTCACTGAGGATACTCCCCTGGAGGAAGCAGCCCGCATCATGGCCGACTGCAAGGTCGGTGGTCTTCCGGTGATGCGGGACGATAAACTGGTGGGCATCATCACCGAGACCGATCTGTTCAAGGTCTTTGTGGAGATGCTGGGGGCACGAGATGGTGGGATTCGCCTGAGCATGTTAATCCCAGCAGAAAAGGGAATACTGGCCAAGATCGCTGGCGCAATCGCCGGGATGGACGGTAGCATCATTGCCCTGGGTACTATGATGGGCGAGGATCCTACCAACCGTGAACTCATGATCAAAGTTGCTGAGGTGCCTATGGATCAACTGGTCTCTGCGATGGAGGATCTGGGATTAAAGATACTGGACGTGCGAGAGGCGTAGGGCAGAATCGAGCATCCAGTAACCAGCAACGAGCAACCAAAAAGCCGCCGGTGACTGGGGAGTCACCGGCGGCTTTTCATCCCCCATTGTTCATTGAATCATTGTCTCATTGTTCATTGCCCGCATACACTTCTTCCTTCAATACTCCGATAAACGGTAAATTTCGGTACTCCTCCGCGAAATCCAGCCCATACCCTATCACAAACTCGTCTGGAATCTCAAAGCCCACAAAGTCCACCGGCACGTCAATCTCGCGGCGGGAAGGCTTGCTCAGGAGCGAGCACACCCGCAGGCTGGCCGGTCTCCGCGTCCGCAGGTTGCGCGTGATGTAGTCCAGCGTGCGGCCCGAGTCAATGATGTCTTCCACGATCAGCACGTGCCGCCCCTCGATGTTCTGTTCCAGATCCAAGAGAATGCGTACCACACCGCTGCTGCGCGTCGCCGTGCCGTAGGAGGAGATCTCCATAAAGTCCACTGCGTGGCGCATCTCCAGATGGCGCGTCAGGTCGGCCAGGAACACAAACGCCCCTTTGAGCACGCAGACCAGAAGCGGCCGGTCATCGTCAGTGTACGTCGCGTTGATCGCCCGCCCCAGTTCCGCCACCCGCGCCTGCAGCACGTCCTCAGAGATCAACACCTTCGCCACGTCATCCCGCAACCCCATATCACCTACTCCCTTGCTCCTCCGCTCCCCTGCTCCTCCGCTCCCCTGCTCCCCTGCTCCTCCGCTCCCTTGCTCCTCCGCTCATATACCTCCCGCTTCAACGCCCCGATGTACGGTAGAGTGCGAAAGCGGTCGGCGTAATCCAGCCCATACCCCACAACCCACACGTCGGGTATCTCGAAGCCCAGGTAGTCAACCGGCACCTCGATCCGGCGGCGCTCCGGCTTGCTGAGGAGAACGCAGGCACGCAGCGAGGCTGGCTGACGGGCGCGGAAGGTACTCAGCAGGTAGTTCAGCGTGTAGCCCGCATCCACGATGTCCTCCACGACAAGTACGTGGCGACCGGTGACGCTGGTCCGCGTGTCCATAATCAGCCGCACCGCCCCCATGCTAGCCGCGCCCCGGTTGTAACTGGAAAGAGCAATAAAGTCCACACTATGGGGCACCGTCAGACGGCGGGCCAGGTCGGCCAGGAAGACGAAGGCCCCCTTGAGTACCCCAATCAGCACCAAACCCTCGGCATCGGCATAGTCGGCGCTGATCTGCGCGGCCAGTTCGCGCACCCGCACCGCGATCGTCCCCTCGTCCAGCAACACCCGCTCAAGAGACCTTGGAATCTGTACGTCATTTGTCATTTGCTCTTCCACCATTTCATCCGCCATTGTTCATTGTTCATTGGTCATTGGTCATTCTTACCACGTGACATCCCCGACACCTTGCCTCGTACACCTCGCTGGCTCCCACCAGGATAACCGGATCGTCGTAGGCTGCGGGTTGGCCGTTGATCAAGCGCTGCGTCCGGCTGGCCAGCCCTCCACACACCACACAGATGGCCTGAAGTTTATCCACCAGTTCCGCGCGCGCCAGCAGCGTGGGCGTCGGCCCGAAGGGCTCCCCTCGAAAGTCCATATCCAGCCCGGCAACGATGATCCGTATCCCTTGGCTGGCCAATTCCTCACACAGCGCCACCACGTCGTCATTGAAGAACTGCACCTCGTCCAGCGCCACCACCGTCGTGTCCGGCTCGAGCAGTGCCCGCAACTGCGCCGTGCTCTCCACCGGCACCGCTTCGACCTGCATCCCATTGTGGGAGGCCACCTCCCACTCGGCATAGCGCGTGTCCATCGCGGGCTTGAAGACCTGCACCTTTTGCCGGGCGATCCGAGCGCGGCGCACGCGGCGGATCAGTTCCTCCGTTTTGCCGGAGAACATGCTGCCGCAGACCACCTCGATCCAACCACTACTGGGTTTCCCGTACACCGCCCCTCCTGTTCAGCCTGCCCCCGAGGTTTCGGGAACCTCTGGGGCCCCTAACGAAATCGAGGGCAGATGATGAAAACCACCTGCCCCCACCAGACTGCCGCGACCGCTTACTCCTCAGTTCCCTCGCTTGGCTCCTCCGCTGGCACCTCGTCGCCCGGCAGGACGAATCCATGAGCACGCAGTCGCTTCTTCAGCGTCGCCAGCGACTTGAGGCCAAACCCTCCCAGGTCGGTCAGTGCCTCGTCTCCCTTCTCCAACTTGACCAGCACGTCGCCCACAGTCTTGATGCCCGCGCCGGCCAGCACCTTCTGGACACGGGAACCGAGTTCCAGTTCTGTGATCGGGAGGCCGGGCGAAGTCGCCCGTGCCTTGCGCGCATCCGCCTCGGCGATGAGCCGGTCGCGCCGCTCCAACTTCCGGATGAAGCGTTCCACCTGTCCCCCGGCGTCCACGATACGCTGCTCACCGGTGAAGAACGGATGACACTTGGAACAGACGTCGGTACGGATCACCGGGACAGTGGCTCCCACCGTCCAGGTGTTGCCGCACGAGCAGACAGCCTGCGCCTCCGGGTAATACTTGGGATGGATACCTTCTTTCACGACCGATTACCTCCGTTCCGGATAGACGCTCACACGCTTCCGATCGCCGCGGATCGGCTCAAAGGATACAAAGCCATCGGCAACGGCGAAGATGGTGTAGTCCTTACCCATCCCCACATTGGTGCCCGGCTTGATGCGCATCCCGCGCTGCCGCACGATAATGTTGCCCGTGCGCACAACCTCGCCACCGTATTTCTTTACACCCAAACGCTTGGAGCGACTGTCACGCCCGTTGCGAGTCTTGCCGGCACCCTTCTTGTGCGCCATCCCACCTCCTCCTACACTACAATCTTATCCACCCGCAGCCACGTGTAGCGCTGCCGATGGCCAGCGCGCCGGCGGTACCGCTTCCTGGGATGATACTTAAAAATCCGAATCTTAGGACCTTTCTTCTGTGCGACCACCGTTGCCAGCACCTTGGCCCCATTGACGGTGGGCTGACCGATCTCGACTCGCTCGCCGTCGGCGACCAGCAATACCTCATTCAACTCAAGTTGCTGGCCGACCTCGACAGGTAGCCGCTCGACGAGGATCGTATCATCAACCTCGGCCCGGTACTGCCGCGCGCCTGATCTCACAACCGCATACACGATCCATCCTCCCTTATGCACGATAGGGGGCCGTGCTCTGGTGGCCCGGCCGCCAAAAGCATTATACCGAATCTCCCGGTTTTGTCAACCGGCGGCTCTCAGTAGTCGCCGGCGATGGTAGCGAGCGAAGACATCCCCCATCCCCAGCACACCCAGCACCGCCTCGGGGCGGGCGGTGGCCCCTGCACGGGCAGCCAGTTGCATCCCCAGCACCACCTCGCCCCCGACCACTCGCCCTTCGACAGCCCTTCGACGGGGCTCAGGGCAAGGCTCAGGACATCGCTCCAGCCATAGCCGCTCGATCAGCGGGCGCAGATCGTACCGCCGGCCGCGCCGTTCCTGCGGCAGTTCTGTCGCCGCCAGCACCCGCTCGATGCGCGCTTCGACCGCGCCGGCAGGCTCATCCCATCCTTCGACAAGATCAGGATACCACTCGACCGTCACACAGTACTCTGCCGCCACGACCTGCGTCTGCAGCGCCGGCTCTCGTGGTTCCACAACACGCACCTCGCGCACAGCCAGCCCCTCCGGCAGCACTGGCACCAGCCTCTTGATGAAATCCTCCACCACTCCCCTGCTCCCCCGCTCCTCTGCTCCTCTGCCCCTTGTCGGCTTCTCCAGCCAGACGTCCAGCCACTCCGCCTCGGCGGTGTGGCCCAGCGGCAGAGCGGCCGCCAGTTGCAGTTTGGGCCTCGGGTTGAAGCCACCGGAGTAGACCAGGCCCACCCCGGCCCGGCGCAAAGCCCGCTCCCACGCCCGCGCCAGGTCCAGGTGCGAAGTATAGACCAGCGGCCCGCCTTTAGAGAACGTAACTCGCAGCCTCATCTACTTCCTACTCATCTACTCGTCCACCCCCTCACAACTCAATCACAAAGCGACCATCCTTGTACAGCAAGTCATCATCCACCCAAATCTCGCCCCCAGCGCGCATATCGCAAATCATGTCCCAGTGGATCGCCGACTCATTCTTGCTGCCCGTCTCAGGATAGCCCGCGCCCAACGCCATGTGGAAACTGCCGTTGATCTTCTCGTCAAACAGAATCTGGCGCGTGAAGCGAGTGATGCCCTCGTTGGTGCCGATGGCGAACTCTCCCACGTACCGTGAGCCCGCGTCGGTATCAAGCATCTTGAGCAGGAACTCCTCGTTCTTCTCGGCAGTCGCTTTCACTACCTTGCCGCCCTCGAACCACAGCCGCACACCGGTCACTTCACGCTCCTTGTAGATAGTCGGGTACGAGAAGTAGACATGGCCCTCGACGCTGTCCTCCACCGGCCCGGTGAAGACCTCGCCGTCCGGCATATTCGCCTGACCGTCGCAGTTGATGAAGACACGGCCGGCGACGCTCAGGTGCAAGTCGGTCTCCGGGCCAATGACGTGCACGCGCTCCCTGCCCTTGAGCCAATCCACGATTTTCTGCTGCCAGGCCGAGAAGCGGTGCCAGTACCCCACCGGGTCGTCCACATCCGGCAGACAGGCACCATAAACGAAGTCCTCGTACTCGCTCAGGCTCATCTCGGCGTCCTGGGCATAAGCGTTGGTGGGGAACAGCGTGCTGGTCCAACGCAACTCGCCGGAAGCGGAGCGCTGCATAAAGGTCTTCATCAACTCTGTTTTTGCCCGGTTGCAGAGCACCATCTTGGCCGGGTCCACGCTGCTCAACGCTTTGGTGTTTGCCGCCCCTCTGACCGAAATGCGCACGTCGTAGGTCTCGATAACCAACTGGAGCGGTTCGGGCACGTGCTGCAACTGCTCGTCCGAAGCGTAGCGGAACAGCAACTCCTCCGTGCCGGGCAGGGATGCCAGCATCAGCGGGTGTCCTCCCGCCTGCAGCACTTTGGCGTAGACCGTCCTGAGCAGCGGCGCGGCCAGAACGTCTCCCTGCACCATCACTTTGTCACCCGGCCGCACCGCGACCGAGTAATTGACTAGCACGTCGGCCAGTTTCTCAATTCGTAGGTCTGTCATCGTTTGTTTTCTCCTTGTTTGAATGTGCAGCAGAAACCAGGTTTTTCGGAAAAAACCTGGTTTCTGCTACGATTGCGTGGGTTGGGGACAGCACCACTCCTCTGACCAAATGTCACCATAAGCACCGAGTATGCCGCAGCCACGACATCGCTCCCGGCAATCGGCCAGCATCTCCCCGTGCTTACTGCGCCGGTACTCCTCCAGCAGGAATTCTTTGCGCACCCCGGTGCTGACGACCTCCCAGGGGAAGATTTCGTCGGGCAGACGCTGTCGCCGGGCGTAGAAGTCGGGATCAAGCCCCATCTCCACGAATGCGCGCATCCAGGCCCCCATGTTCTGCTGCTCACTCCAGGCGTCGAAGCGTGCCCCCAGTTCCCAGGCCCGTTGCACCACTGCGCCCAGCCGCCGGTCGCCCCGCGCCAGCACGGACTCCAGCAACGTTGCCTTGGGGTCGCCGTAGTTCAACTTCAGCCCCCGCCCGCGCAGTTCGCGCCGCAGGAGCGCCTGCTTCTCGCGGATGGAGTGGGCCGGCTCCAACCCCACCCACTGAAACGGCGTGTGCGGCTTGGGTACAAAGGTGTTCACGCTGACATTGATCTGCGCCCGTCGCCCGTGCATCTTCCGCCCCATCGCCCGCACCGCCCGCACCAGGTCGGCAATGGCTTGCACATCGTCCATCCGCTCCCCTGGCAACCCAATCATAAAATATAACTTGATCGTGCGCCAGCCGCGCTCGAACACCTCCCGTGCCACATCGAGCATCTGGTCGGTGGAGATGGGCTTGTTGATGACGGTGCGCAATCGCTCAGTAGCCGCCTCCGGCGCGAAGGTGAACCCCGTGCGCCGTCCCCGCGCGATCGCCTTCGCCAGCGTGACCGAAAAACTGTCGGCCCGCAGCGCGGGCAGCGAGATGGAAAGATGCGCATCGCCGAACCGCTCAACAATGCCCTTCACCAGCCTGCCGATGCCGGAGTAATCGGACGACGAGAGCGATAAGAGCCCCACTTCCTCGAAGCCGGTCTGGCGCAGAATAGCCTCGATCGCCTCCAGCACCTCCTCCACGGGCCGCTGCCGCACCGGCCGCACAACCATCCCGGCGTGGCAGAAGCGGCAGCCACGGGTGCAGCCGCGCTGGATCTCGACTGCCGCCCGGTTGTGGGCCACGTCCACTGTGGGCACGATGAGCCGTGTCGGCGACGGGGGCAGGACCGAGACGATGCGCTTGAGAACCGGCAGCACTCCCCTCTGTCCCCCCCATGGGGGGGGAGGTAAAGGCTGGGGGGGCTGGCTCCCCCCCCTCGCAGGGGGGGGCTGGGGGGTCTGGCTCCCCCCCCTCGTAGGGGGGGGCTGGGGGGGGGGGGAGTCCAATCGCGGCAACCGGGCCATCGGAATTTAAGCGCACGGCGTAGAAGCGTGGCCAGTAGCCGCCAGGGCTCCCC
>JAUWNP010000034.1 GCA_030612585.1 Anaerolineae bacterium | reverse complement strand
GGGGGGCCTCGGTCCCCGGGGCCGGGCGGCCGGGGGGGGGGGCGGGGTGGGGGCGGGGGGGTACCTGGACGTGGGAGACTCTGTCGGGGTGGGTGTGGCGCTGGGGGTCGGGGTGGAAACGGGGAGTCCGGTGGGAGTGGGAGTGTGTGTCGGAGTATGAGTGGCTGTGCCCGTCAGAATAGGGGTGGCCGTGGGGGTGGGCAGCAACGTGGGAGTGAGGGTTGGGGTCAGGGTGGGAAACCCTGTGGGGGTGGAGGTCGGTGTAAGGGTGGGGAACTCTGTGGGAGTGAGGAACTCAGTGGCGGTGGGTGTCGGCGTGGGTGGAAGTGTGGGAGTGGGGATGGGAGTAGGCGGCAGTGGCGGGAGGTAGAGCGCATACCCGGCGTAGATGGTGTAGTTGGGCAGACAGTTGCCTCGCCGGATGGCCTCAATACCCACGCCGAAACGGCGCGAGAGGGAGTAGAGGGTGTCACCAGGCTGTACAATGTACACGACCCAGCCAAAAGGCGGGCCGCAGTCGTAGGGCCGTGGCGTGGGGCTGGCGTAGAGGGTGGGAGGCAGGTAAATCTGCTGACCGGGATGGATGGTCGTTGTGCCCAGGCAATTGGCCTGCATCAGCGCGTAGGAGGTGATACCAGCCCGCCAGGCCAGGCTGGTGAGCGTGTCTCCCCGCTGCACGATGTAGACAATCCAGCCTGGAGGTCGTGGACAACTAGGCAGCAGAGATGAGGGCGGGGTGGGTGTCGGGGAGACGAAGTCGGAAGGCGTGCCGTCCAGGTGCTTTTCTGAGGTGGGTGATGGGGAGAGAGCGGGTGTTGGCAAGACAACTGTCTCTGTGGCAGATGGTGGAGGAGTGGGAGTAATTGTGGGCAGGAACGGTGTGGGTGATGGTAGGAACGCAACAATCGCCTTGGTGGGAGGTGGACGTACACCTGACGCGTCGAGTTGGCTAAGCAGGAAACTGCCCAGCAGCATGCCCACGCTGACCAGCGTGACGACTAGGCTCCCAAGCAGTTGCCCTATGCCAGAGGTGCCGGAGGCTTGCCCTGCACTGGAGCGCGGTTGCTCGCTCACTGTTCTCTCTCCGCCTCTTCTCCCTGCTCTCCTCCCTTCTCCTGTGGGGGAGGGCTGGAGGAGGGGGCCTCTGGCGGCTGGTCACCCTCATCCTCGGATGACAGCGGCAGGATAAAACTGAATGTGCTGCCCACTCCCATTTCGCTTTCCACCCAGATGCGTCCCCCGTGCGCCTCGACCAGCGTTTTGGCGATAGATAGACCGACGCCGGTCTCGCCCAGACCGGCGACGAGAGGATTATCGGCCCGATAGAGACGCTGGAAGACCCGGCGCTGGTCCTCCGGGGCTATGCCACCACCTGTATCGGTCACAGACACAAGCAGGTAGGCAGGCAGTCTCTCAATCTGGTCATCGCGCTCCTCCATCCGGGCGCGAACCAGGATTTCGCTGCCCGGCTCTGAGCACTGGCAGGCGTTAGATAGGAGGTTCAGTGCGATTTGGTAGAGGCTGTCTCGATCCGCGTGCACGGGTGGCAGTTCGGGCGGCATATCGAGCCGCACTGCCAGTTCGTGCTCGCCGAACTGGGCAGACAGCGACATGAGCGCATCCTCGATGACACCGACGATGTTGACCGGCTCCGGCGAAAGCGAGATATGTCCGGCATCTATGGAGGTGACCCTGATCAGATCATCGAGCAGCCTTCCCATACGTTCGATGTTGGCCTTGACCCGCTGTAAGAACTGGCGCTGCGTTTCGCCGATAATGCCCACAGCCTCGTTCAGCAGCAGGTCTGTATAACCGGTGATGGAGCTCATCGGGGTGCGGAGTTCGTGGACCAACGAGACTACCATCTCGCTTTGGATCGTCGCCCCTTCCTCTGGATAGAGCAAACAAGCCAGCGTCCCCGGCCAACCGGCGGCGTCTGGGAGGCGTGTCAATTCTGCCCGCACCGTCTGCCCGTCCAGGTAGAGAGTCGCTGTGGCGATGTCTCCAGCCTGGGCCTCCTCGCGCGAGAGCCTGCTGACTGCCTGGGCCCACAAGGGCTCGGAGAACATGCCCTGGAGGGGCGCGCCCACCAGTGCCGAGCGAGGTTGGCCTATGAGGTACTGAGCCCCCTGGCTGGCCAGGGTGACATAACCCTGCCCGTCGCTCACCAGGATACCGCCTTGCCCGCGGTCGGTAGGTTGCGCAGCCGAGTCTGACGGCGCTGCCTGGCTCCGTGCTTCCTGGAGCGCGGCCTGCGCCTGTGTCAGTTGTGTCTGCAAGCCAGTCTGCGAGCGGGCAAGTTGCTCTGCCTTCTCTTGCCACTTGGCCAACTCAGCTTCGAGCGCGGTGCGAGCCTCAGCCAGCTCGCGTACCTCCTCTTGCCAGATGACGGCTTCGGCTGTGGCCTGGCTCTGTGTTGCGGCTTCCTGCTCTCGCAGGCGCAGTTTGGTAGTCAGTTCCTCGACCCGTTGGCCCTGGTGTTCCAGTTCGGCTTCCAATTCAGTCGCTCGCCTTGCCAGGCGGTGCGCTTCGCTGAGGGCCTTCTGTAATTCCGCGCTGCGGTCGGTGGCCTCCCGGCGGCGGGCGTTGGTCAGCGAGACCGCGATCGCTGCGCCCATAGCCTGGATGACCTGTTCGTCGCGCCCAGTCCAGCGTCGCTGGGAGATCGGGTTGCCGACCAGCATAATACCCAGCAGGGTGTCACCGTCAGTCAGAGGCTGCATCAGCAAGGGGCCTGACCTTTCGAAGCCCAGGCGGCTGTACAGGGCGGTGATGGTAGGGTCCTTGCGCGGTGCATACGCGCTCTGCAGGCGGCCGGTCTGGAGGACAGTGGCCAGCAGGGGGTGGCCGGATGCAGGCAGTGTCGGTTCTTGTTGTGCCAACATTGCGCCGGTTGGGGGGTGAAGGGCGACGATGCGTATTCCCTTGGCCGGTCCAGGAACCGGAAAGCCGATGGCGACCATGTCGGCATCCAGCGCGCGAGCGATGGCTGAGGAGGCCAAGCTCAGGGCTGCTTCGGTATCGCGAGCCGCCTCGATGCGTCGGGTAGCCTCGAGGATGCTGACCAATTCCAGGGCGGTGTCCCCATGGGCGGCCGGGGACGCCCTCAACACGCGACGATACACGAGACCGGCCAGCAGCGGCAGAGCAGCCAGGTTGGCCAGCCGTACCCACCCGGCAGTGTGGGAACCGGCGATCGGAGCGGCGAACTGCAGGGCATGACCGGTGAGCCAGAGGGCGAACAGGCAGGCAATCAAGCCCCAATCGTCTTTGCGCCACGTTACACCAGCGATGAGGGCCAGCACGAGAATCGTCAGGGTGCAGAACTCCCACGCCGTCTCCTGCCAATAGCCGTTGTAGGCGATGGACTGGGCTTCGGCCTGTGGCCAGAGAGTAGCGAAGGCCGCATAGGCTCCTGCGGCTATCAGGAGAGTGATAAGCAACAGCGTTATGCCCAGGCGCGGGTGTTGCTCCAGGACCGACAGGAATGTCCAGGCAACCAGCAGCAGTGTGGTGAGGTCAAGGAAGCGCTCAAGGGGGGGCAGAACGACGTGAGGAGGTAGCACGCCGACGCGGTCAAACACGGCAATGAACATCAGCAGCATGCGTGCAGAGACAAAGCCTGCCCCGGTCACCAGCAACCGTATGGCAGCCGGGTCACGGCGGTGTCGTCTCCAGTGCCCGAACGCCACTCCCATGATGAGTTGAATAGCGAACAGTGTCACCAGGTGGTAGACCAGGTCACCAGGTGGGGCAGTGATCAATTCAACAAAGTCTCGCAGAAACGACATATGTTCTATGCTCGCGGGCTGGCTATTTGTGATAATTATACCACACATCGGGCATGGAGGGGAATACGATCTGGCGAGGGGTGCATCTCAACTTGGGCCGGATGTCAATTTGCCCTGCCTGGCCCATTGTGCTACAATGTAGATAGATTCGTGACTTTCGGCTTTCAAGGAGCCCGAGGCACGACCATGACGGTGAGGCCGCCCTGGCAGGCGGAATTCTACCATCAGTAAGGAGATGTCATGTCCCTACTTGAAAAACTGAAACCGTTGTTCGCTCCCATCATGCCCCTTCCCCAGGAGATACTCCACTACCAGACCCCACCCGATGCGACACAGCAGTACCGTCTGCATCTGCGCGTGGAGGAAGACGGGCGCGGGCTGCTCGTCATCAATGCCGCGACCGTTCTACACCTGAACCAGACCGCCACAGAGTATGCTCGCCTCCTCATCCAAGAGACCGACGAGGAGGAAGCGGCCCGCACTATGGCCCGGCGATACCGTGTCAATCGTGCTATTGCCCGCGCCGACTACTGCCGTCTCCGTGACCACATCTTTACCCTGTCCACCTCCACCGATCTCTGCCCGGTCACCTACCTGGACCTGGAGCGGGTGGAGCCGTTTTCGGCGGAGACCTCGGCCCCCTACCGCGTGGACCTCGCTCTGACCTACCGTATGGACGAGGCCGGCACGCTCGACCCCGAGGCACGCCGGCGGGTGGACCGCGAATTGACGACCGAGGAATGGCAGCAGGTACTGCGGACGCTCTGGGAGGTGGGCGTGCCCCACGTCTGCTTCACCGGGGGTGAGCCGACGCAACGGGATGACCTGGTGGAACTGGTGCGGTACGCCGAGGAATTGGGCCTGGTCACGGGGCTGCTGACCGACGGCCGGCGGTTGCGCGAGCAGGAGGTTCTGGATGGGCTCCTGCTGGCTGGCCTGGACCATCTCCAGATCACGCTGGCCTCACACCGTCCAGAGGTGCACGATAGTATCGTCGGGCGGGCCGGTGCCTGGGAGGAGGCGGAGGCCGGGCTGCGCAACGCTCTGGCCGGCGACATCTACGTCGTCGTGCACGTCGTCATCACCCCCGCGAACGCTGACTCTGTGGTGGAGACGGTAGCCTACCTGGCTGAGATGGACGTCCCTGCCATCGCCCTGAGCAGCCCCCTGCAAGCCGCTGCGGAGGAAGAGCGGCTGCGGCTGCAGAGCGCACTGGATGAGGCCCAGGAGGCCATACACGAGCAGGGCCTGACACTCGTCTGGGACCTGGCGGCACCTTACTCCCACGTGAACCCGGTGGAGATGGAGGCCGGCCTGCCCCCAGAACAGGTGGTGCGCCAGCATCTCTACGTCGAGCCCGACGGAGACGTTCTCCCGGCCCAGGGGTACAACGTCGTTTTGGGGAATCTTCTGCGGGACTCCTGGGAGGCTATCTGGGAGCACTCGGAGCGGAAGAGGTTGGGGGGGAGTGAGTTGTAGGGCAGGTGACAAGCATTGAACCACTAGAGTGAGAAAAGGAGTATCTTCCAATGGAACGCTTGGGGCGTTTGGTACGCGTTCGAGCCGTAGAACCTGTAGAGGGGTTTAGGGTGCGTCTGGAGTTTGAAGACGGGACGCAAAAAGAGATTGACCTTGGACTCTACCTGCAAGGCCCCATTTTCGAGCCTATACGGAGAGACCCTGCTATGTTCTGCGCCATGAAGATTGAGGGAGGCACAATTGCCTGGGAGAACGGAGCGGACATAGACCCTGACGTTCTCTACTACGGTCTGACACCCGCGTGGATGGAAGAGCCAGTAGTTACAGAGCAGCAGATGACTGCATAACCTGTCAATGCAGCCGACCGCCGGGGGCTTGAACAGGGGAGCACACTGCAAAGCCAGGCGGCGGCTGGGCTTCAGTTATGTCGCAACGCCAGAATGATCCGTCTCTGACGCCTGAGGAGTGGCACGCCTGGTTCTCCGTGCAGGCTGGCTGGACCCAGCCGACGCGGATGTGGCTCTACCGGCAGGCAGGGCTGGCTCAGGCTGGTGACATTCTTGAGGTCGGCTGTGGCACTGGGGTTGTCGCGGGGGAGATGGCCCGCCTTGGCCCTGTCCGTGTGGTGGGGTTAGATATAGACTCAGAAATGCTGTCTTTTGCCCGTCGTCAGCAGCACGACGTGACCTACGTGCAGGGGGATGTCCACACCCTCCCCTTTTCCGACGGCTCTTTCGACGCCGTGGTGTGCCACTACCTGCTCCTGTGGCTGGTGGACCCGGCGCAGGGGGTGCGGGAGATGGCTCGGGTGGTCCGGCCTGGCGGCCACGTCCTGACCTGCGCTGAACCGGACTACGGGGGCCGGGTGGACCACCCCCACGAGATGGTCCGCCTGGGCCGGCTCCAGGCCGAAGCGCTGCGCCAGCAGGGGGCTGACCCTGAGATCGGACGGCGGCTGGGGGGACTTTTCGTGGCGGCCGGCCTCCAGGCGACGGTAGGAGTGATGGCTGGTCGCTGGGACCTCCCGGCCTCTCCCGATGACGGGTTCGAGGCCGAGTGGGCCATGCGGGAGCGTGATCTGGCCGGTCTTGTTCCTCCGGAGGAACTGCGCCGGCTGCGTTCCGCAGACCGCCAGGCGCTGGCGGATGGTCAGCGCACTCTTTTCGTCCCGACGTTTTACACTTTGGGAAAGAAGAGGCTTTGAGTATATTTCGGACGCAGTTTATCATGGGCGCTAGCACACTCCCAAGGACGAAAATATAGATGCACTTGTAGGGCGGTTCTGCTAACCGCCATGGGTCGGATAGCAAATCCGACCTACAGGCTTATTTTGGAGGCAGATACACGCTGATTCTTCTAACATTATCTGCGACGATCGGCGCTAATCTGCGTACTATAGAGAGAGGAGTAAGCAATGTCTGCAGGAAAAATCATTGGGTACATCATCGCCGCTATCCTGGTCTTCTTTGGAGTCCTCTTCGTCTGGGCGGCTTTCAGTCCGGACGGTGAGCCCGGCTGGATCATCATTGGGATTATCAGCGTGGCTGTCGGGTTGGGCATCGTCGCCCTCATCAAGTTTCGCGAGCCCAAACCAGCCCAACCACCCCAGGAGATCATCCAGAAGATTGATCTCAGCGGCGACATCGAAATGGAGACGCTGAAGTGTGAGAAATGCGGTGGTGAACTGAAAAAAGATAGCATCACTGTCAAAGAGGGGGCCATTTTCATCTCCTGTCCCTACTGCGGCTCCACGTATCAGATGGTGGAGGAACCGAAGTGGTGAGGCCGACCGTGCGGGCCGAACGGAGGAAACCGATGCGTTGGAATTGGAAAAAGACTCTGGTTTTGTTGCTTCTCTCTATCACTCTTTGCACCATGCTATGCCCGCCACTGCCCTCCTACGCCCAGGACTATTCCTTCTCCCTGGATCGGGAGGTCGTGGATATGTGGGTCAACCAGGACGGCTCCGTCAGCCTGGAGTACTGGTTCACCTTCACCTGTGACGTCGGAAACTACCACATTGCCGCTGTTGACGTGGGTCTGCCCAATGGCAACTACAACCTGTCCGACATCCACGCCGACGTGGACGGCAGGCCGATTGACCACGTCGGATCGGACTACGAGGGCAAAGGTGATTACGGCGTAGCCGTGTGGCTGGGCGGTGCGACGATCAAATCCGGGGAGACCGCTACAGTGCACGTGGTCGTGGACCGGGTGGGGAATGTGGTCTACGAGGACAGCGATGATACCGGGTACGCCAGCACCGAGTTCTCTCCTACGTGGTTCGGGAGCCAGTACGTCCACGGCACCACCGACCTGACGGTGCGCTTCCACCTGCCGGAAGGCGTGCAGTCAGAGGAACCCCGTTGGCATCGCAGCCCTTCCAACTGGCCCCAGGAGCAGCCGGAGACGGCGCTGGATGAGGAAGGCCGCGTGCTCTACATCTGGCACAACCCGTCCGCCGCGCCGGACCGCCAGTACATTTTCGGGGCCTCTTTCCCCCGCCAGTACGTCGCTGAGGGGGCTGTCCAGGAAGGCCCGTCGGCGCTGATCCAGTTCTTCACTGCGGTCACTGGCTGCTGTTGTAATCCTATCCCCATTTTCTTCGCCATCATCGCAGGCATCATCGGTCTGGCCGTTTGGGGCCAGCGCAAGCGCAAGATGCAGTACCTGTCTCCCTCGATGAAGGTCGAAGGGGTCGGGATCAAACGCGGGCTGACGGCGGTGGAGGCAGCCATCCTTCTGGAGACCCCCTTGAACAGGGTGCTGACGATGATCCTCTTCGGCCTGCTGAAGAAGGGAGCGGTGACGGTGCTGGACGACGATCCGCTGAAGATTCAGGTCAACGAACCGCTGCCGGATAAGTTGCATCCGTACGAAGAGAAGTTCCTGAAGGCGGTGAAGAAGGACCACACTCTCAGCGAAAATCGACTCCGCACCGTGATGACCGGCCTGATCAAAGAGGTCAACAACAAGATGAAGGGGTTCAGCCGCAAAGAAACGGTTGCCTACTGCCGCGACATCGTCGGGCGGGCCTGGCAGCAGGTGGAGGGTGCGGAGACGCCGGAGGTACGCAGCAAACGCTTCGACGAGGGGCTGGAGTGGGCTATGTTGGATGATGACTTCGATGAGCGCACCGGGCGTGTTTTCCGTACCGGCCCGGTCTTTGTGCCTATGTGGTGGGGATACTACCGGCCCTGGGCGCGCACCGTATCCACGTCACGACCATCGGTTTCCTCTCGTCCCTCAACTCCTTCGACCGGGCGTGTCCAGTTGCCGCCCTTGCCCGGGGCCGCCTTCGCCGCCACGGTCGTGCGCGGGGTCGAGGGCACGTCCAGCAATATCGTCCGCAGCCTGACTGACTTTACCGGCGGGGTGACTAAGGTGACCAATCCGCCGCCGAAGCCCTCCTCTAGTGGGCGGAGCTACGGGGGGGGGGGCCGCAGTTGCGCCTGTGCCTGCGCCTGCGCCGGCTGCGCCTGTGCCTGCGCCGGCGGCGGGCGGTAGACCAGCGTATGTCTCTTCTGACTCGCCTGCGTGAAGCCATCAGACCCCCGCAATCTTTGCCCGCTGGTCTGCAGGGCTACGAACGGCGCGACGGGGCTGGCGGGCGGGTACGGTTGCACCTGCGAGTGGAACCGGATGGGCGAGGGCTCCTGGTGATCAATGCCTCGCGGGTGCTTCACCTGAACCAGACGGCGGTCGAGTACGCTCGCTTCATCCTGGAGGGAGTGCCGGAGGAGAGGGCAGTGCGGACGATCCGCCGTCGCTACCGGGTGGATGCCCAGACTGCCCAGGCCGACTACCGCCGCCTGCAGGAACAGATCGAAACGCTCATCACCTCTGACGGCTCCGTCTGCCCTATCCACGGGTTGGGCCTGGAGCGGATAGATCCCTTCTCAGTGTCCCTCGCGGCCCCCTACCGTATGGACCTGGCACTGACCTACCGCTGCAACAACAATTGTCCCCATTGCTACGTGGCCCGCCCCCCCGATTATCCCGAGATGGATACAGCCGCCTGGAGGGCGGTCCTGGAACGGGTGTGGGAGGTGTCCATTCCCCACGTCTGTTTTACCGGGGGGGAGGCGACGCTGCGGGAGGACCTGGTCGAACTGGTGGCCTACGCCGAGGGGCTGGGACTGGTGACAGGACTGCTGACACACGGCCGGCGGTTGTCCGACGGTGCCTACGTGCAGGCTTTAATCGCGGCCGGCCTGGACCACGTCCAGATCACGCTGGAGTCCCACGACGAGACAGTACACGATTCTATGGTGGCGGCACCCGGTGCCTGGCGGGAGACGGTGCAGGGGGTGCAGAGTGCGGTGGCGGCTGGCCTCTACACTACCACCAACACCACCCTGATCCGGGAGAACGTGGTCGGGATCGAGGAGACGGTCGCTTTCATAGCATCGCTGGGAGTGCCCACCTTCGCCTGCAATAGCCTCATCTACGCCGGCCGGGGGGCCACCGTGGGCACCGGCTTTCGCGAGGGGGAGTTGGTCCCCATCCTGGAGCGGGTACGGGAGGCGGCCGGTCAGCACGGTCTGCGCCTCATCTGGTATACCCCTACCCAGTACTGTGCCTTCTCCCCGCTGCAACTGGAACTGGGGGTGAAAGCCTGCACGGCGGCCCTGTACAACATGTGCGTCGAGCCGGATGGGGCGGTCATCCCGTGCCAGAGTTACTACGAGCGTTTGGGGTACATCCTACGCGATCCCTGGGAGGACATCTGGAACCACGATCTGGCCCAGGCCCTGCGAGAGCGTCGCTATGCTCCAGAGAAATGCCAGGAGTGTCCAGAATTCCCCTTATGCGGCGGAGGGTGTCCGCTGTACCTGCGGCATCACTGGCCAGAACCCACGCGCGAAACTCCCCCGGGTTGAGCCTGCAATCATATATCACACCGAACCCTGCCGTGGCGTGTGCCGATGTAATTTGGACCTGATCTCACGGGTAGGAGTCTGTTCAGCGGTCTGCTTCACCTGCGGCGTAATTGCTCAGCCGCTTCCGCTGGATTGTCAAATCCAGAGGTTCAGCGGATAGAACCAGGCGGATTTGACCGCTTTTGGCCTGCAAAGTGCCGCTTCTCGCTGCCAAGAGGCTTGGATTTGGCAATCCAAGCCAAGCAGGGTCGGTAGTTACACGCGGAGAGACGAAGGGGGGAAAACTGACTATGCGATCAAGGCGCGAGTGGTACCTGATACTGTCCGTGAGCCTGGCGACGCTGGCAGTATTGCTGCTGTTTGCCCAACTCGGCGCGCTGCATACAAAGGCACAGGGCACAGGTAGCGCGTGGCCGCTGACCGCCGATGGTCACTCTCGCTTCGCTGGCTGGTCGCCCGATGGCCACACAGTGCTCGTCAATCGCTGGGGGGCAGTGGTCGGCGATGGCACGCCCCGTCAGACTCTCAGCGAATTGTGGGCGGTGGACGTCCGGGGTGGCCCGGCTACCAGGCTCAGCGGGAACGCGGTTCAACCGGCCTATACTGTAGATGGACAGCGGCTGGCATATCTGGCCTTTGCCGGAAACGGGCGCTGGGAGGTCCGCGTGCTTGACCTCGCCAGTGGTCAGGAGAAAGCGTGGGCCAGCGCTGACTGGCGTATGGCTCCGGCCTGGGTGGGCGGAAGACTGGCTTTCGCCCAGAACGGACAGGTTTGGCTGAGCAGCGAAGGAGCAACGGCTGTGGCTGCTGTTATCCCTGCCATGCCCGCCAGGGCGCGGGTCCGCTTGACTGGCGACGGGACGCGCGTTGCCTGGAGCGATGGGACATGCCTGTGGGCACAGCCTCATCCACATCCAGATGGAGAACCCAGGTTGCTGGTCGCAGACACGCGCGTTCTGGACTTCGCCTGGTCGCCAGATGGGCGGTGGCTGGCCTACGTCATCGCTGCCGAAAACCTCTCACCTGAGTTGTGGGTGGCGGACGTAGATGGTGACGGAGAACCCGTGCTCCTGGCCCAGGGTCAGGCGGAGACATTCAGCACGCCCAGTTGGTCGCCGGACGGGAGGGCGCTGGCCTTCTCACGCGCGCCGCTGGGGGCCGCGACCTCGTCCGCCAGTGATATCTGGCTGGTGAACGTAGATGGAGGGGGCTTGCGGCCGCTCCTGCGCAATGACCTCGAAGAGAGCAGCCCTGCCTGGTCGCCTGATGGCTGTTACCTGGCCTTCAATCGCGCGGGCGATGTGTGGGTGCTGGACCTAACCCTGGCGAAGGCTGGGCAGCAGCGGTCTTCAGACCAAGAGCGTCTGCGCTCTCCAGGAAGCGGGCCTCCATCGGGGCCATTCGCAACCTCCGCAAGGGGGCTGTCGCCCCTTATTCAGCATACGCCGCCGGTCACCATTCGTGTCATTCACCGGGCGGAGAACTACTACCGTTCAGACGTGCCGGTCGGCCAGATTGACGTCATCACCTTCGAGACGTACGTCAAACGAGTGGTGCCGAGGGAAATGCCCGTCTCCTGGCCCAGCGAGGCCCTCAAAGCGCAGGCCGTGGCTGCCCGCACCTATGCCTGGTACTTCACTGAGCATCCTCCCGATCCACAGTGGGATGTCTCCGATTGGTGGGACTACCAGGTCATGGGGGACGAGCAAGATCCACGGAGCGACGCTGCCACCGACGGTACCGAGGGCCAGTACATCGCCTACCAGGGAGAGGTCATCAAGGCTTTCTATAGCGCCGAGAATGGCTGCCCAACTCGCAGCGCAGCAGGGTACGACTACATTCAGGCCGTGGATGACCCCGTCAGTTTCGGGCAGGAGCGCTGGGGACACGGTTGGGGGATGTCCCAACGGGGAGCGCGACGCTGGGCCGAGTGGCACGGCTGGGGCTACCAGCAGATTCTCACGCACTATTATACTGGCGTCACGGTAGAACTGCCCGGCACTGGTGGCCCGATGCCCATCGGCGGGGTGACGCTGCCCTGGTCGGACTTTTTCGTCACCAGCAACCGGGTGTACGTCGTAGCCAACGCTAGTGATGAGGCAAGTGTTGTGAGCGCAGTCGGGTTTTATGCCATGACCGACACCACCACCCTTCGACAGGCTCAGGACGCCACCCTGCTCGTAACCGACACAGTGGGGGATGACGGGTGGAGCGCAGTGTGGGACGTCGCTGCCCTCAGCGATACCACTTCCACGGGTATCATCCTCTCACTCCTCGTCGCCGACGGCGAGGGCAACATACAATCACAGGCCGAAGCGGCCCACATCGGCCTCGACCGACGGGCACCGACGGGCACGACGGCGGCTATCCACGATGCTTACACCGACACCATCACCGTCACCCTCTCCTCTCTTTCTGCCGCCGACCCCAGTCCTGGCAGTGGAGTGCAGATGATGGCCTTCAGCAATGATGGATGGACCTGGGAAGGCGAGGATTTGTGCCATGAGGGCGAGTCGGGCGACCAGGTTGACGACGAAGACGCGCTGAACGGCAAGGCCTGGCGCGGGCTGGCCGGTACGCACAGCGCCGGGACCTGGTACGGCCCGTACACCTACGACCTGCCGCCCGGCCACGCCTACCGCGCTTACTTCCGCCTGAAGACAGATAACGTGATCACCACCGCTGAGGTAGCCATGCTCGACGTGGTGGATAATGGTGGCACACGTCTGCTGGGATTGCGTCGCCTGCGCGGGACAGACTTTCGCGCCTCCGACACCTACCAGGAATTCCCGGTGGACTTCAACTACACCGACGCCGGAACCGCCGGCCTGGAGTTCCGCACCGCTTTTCGTTCCACCGCCGACCTGTACCTGGACCGTGTGCTCATCGTCGGCTATCCCACCAACGTCGTCACCACTGTGCAGTGGCGCCTTGCCCCAGGCGAGGGGCTCAAGATCGTTACCGTCAAGTTCATAGACGGCGCGGGCAACGTGTCCGCCGACCTGACCAGTACCGTCACGCTCTCAGACACCAGCTCGCCGACCGGCTGGCGGGACTTCGCGTGGTGGCGCGGGGGGAGCACAATCACAGCCACCGTCTGCGTCCTCGACGAAATCTCCGGCCTGAACGTGGACAGCGCCCACTATCGTTTCTCGACGGACGGGGGAGAGGCGTGGAGCGACTGGGACATGGCCACGTGCACAGGCATCAGCGGCACCGCCGAGATACAGACCGTCACTGCCTCCGGTGTGCCCTTCGGCCAGTCCAGGGAGACGGCCAACCGCATCGAGTTCCAAATCGCGGATATGAAGGGCTATACCAGCACGGCGATCTACACCGTGCACAGTAGGCTTTTCTACCTTCCACTGGTGATGAAGTGATGGCTACTCGGTTGCACTTTTGCGCCGATGTGATACACTCCTGCGAGGACGTGATATGCAGTGCGTGCTGTCAACGGATTAAGGGGGCGAAATGACTGGTATCAAATTGTTCACCGTGCGCGGTATTGAGGTCAAGATGCACATCACCTTCCCGCTGATCCTGGTGTGGGCCGCCGTGCAGTTCGGCTACCTGAACACGGAAGGCTTCTCGCTCTCAGGGGCCGCCTTCGGCGTCGTCGTCATACTCCTTTTGTTCATCTGCGTTGTGATCCACGAACTGGCGCACAGCCTGGTGGCGGTGCGCATGGGATTCCCGGTGCGCGACATCGTCCTCCTGCCACTGGGCGGCGTCGCGCAGATGGAGCGTATGCCTGAGCGCCCGGCCCAGGAGTTCCTCATGGCCATCGCCGGCCCACTGAGCAACTTCGTCATCGCCGTGCTGCTGACCGTAGCCGGGCTGGCGCTAGAGATGGGGGCGGGCCGTGACCTGTGGCAACTGCTGATAGACCCCATCCAACTGGGTTGGAGGGGCATCATCCCTTACCTCATTGTCACCAACCTCGGGTTGGCTGTCTTCAACCTCATCCCCGCGTTCCCGATGGACGGCGGGCGGGTGCTGCGTGCACTGCTGGCGACTGTAATGTCTCATGCCCGCGCCACGACGCTGGCCGTCAGGGTGGGTCAGGGACTGGCTTGGATGCTGGGGCTGACGGGTCTGCTGACCAGTAACTTCATGTGGGTGCTGATCGCGATCTTCGTATACTCCGGGGCCGCCCAGGAAGGGCAAATGGTCCACGTCAAAAACGCGCTTCAGGGCCTGCGGGTGCGCCAGGCTTTCTCTCGCCGTGCCCTGGCTCTCTGCCCTGACGACCCGGTCAGCCGCGCCGCCGACCTCACGCTCGAGAGTTTCCAGGCCGATTTCCCCGTCTGCGATGAGGGACGGCTCGTGGGCCTGCTCACACACACCGACGTAATCCGCGTCCTCAAGCAGCGCCGGCCAGAGACGCCGGTGCGCGAGGTCATGCGCACGGATTTCCCCACCGTCGGGCTGGATGATGGGCTGTTCGAAGTCCACCGGCAGATGGCGGAGGCAGGGCTTGACGCATTGGCCGTGATGGAAGGAGAGCGATTCCTCGGCCTGCTCACCCGCCGCGACGTGAACGAGGTCTACCAGTTACTCTCGGTCAGTCCAGAACTACTGACGCAGGGGCGAGATGCGTGATCACCATTGCCGAGGCGCGACGCTACTACGAAGGGGCCGACGCGGTACACGACTTTGACCACGTGCTGCGGGTGCTGGCGCTGGCGGAACGCATCGGACGGGTGGAAGGGGCCGACCTGGAGGTGGTGCGGGCGGCGGCGCTCTTGCACGACGGGGGACGAGAGCAGGCCGAGGCGGGTGGGCTCGACCACGCCGCCTTCGCCGCCGACCGGGCGCGGGAGATATTGGCCAGATGGCCCCCCGCGAAGGTGGAGGCCGTGGCCCACGCCATCGCCGCCCACCGCTTCCGCACCGGCCCGGAACCGGCCACGCTGGAGGCGCAGGTGCTCTTCGACGCCGACAAACTGGACGCCGTCGGCGCGGTGGGAGTGGCGCGGGCCTTCGCCTACGGCGGCGCTCACGGCCAGCGGCTTTGGGCTCCCATTGAGACCGTGGATGTGGCCCGCTGGCTGGAGGAGGGAGACGACCCGGCCGAGCACACTCCCGTCCACGAATTCGTCGTCAAACTTTCCCGCGTCAAGGAACGGCTTTTCACCCCGACCGGCCGGGCCATCGCCGAGGAGCGCCACGCCTATATGGTCGCCTTCTTCGAGCGCCTGGCTGCTGAAGTTCAGGGGGAGCGATAGAGAGCCGTTCTACGTTTCACGTTCCGCACGCTCCTCAGGGGAGACCATGCGCCTTGACCAACTCCGTACAGACTGGAAAGTCATCACCGCCATCATCGTCTCCACGCTGACGATGGTGGTGGAGCACTACCACCGTATCTTCGCCTACAAGGCCTACGACCGGTTGCTCTTGTACCTGGGTGTGCCGCTGTTCGTCATCCTGCTCATCTTCCGCGAGTCGCCTGCCAGGTACGGCTTCCGGCTGGGCGATTGGAAGGCGGGGCTGGCGCTCACGGCGGTAGGCTGTGGCGTGATGGCGCTCGTGATGCCGTTTGTGGCCCGCACCGCGCAATTCCGGGGCTATTACGCGCCCGTGGCCGATTCCCCTGTCCCCCTGCTGCTCGACATCGGTGCTGATCTCTTCGGCTGGGAGTTCCTGTTTCGTGGCTTTTTACTCTTTGCGCTCTACCCGGTCTGCGGCCCTTATGCCATTCTGCTCCAGGCTGTCCCCTTCACCATCGCCCACTTCGGCAAGCCAGAACTGGAGACGCTGAGTTGTATCTTCGGGGGCAGTGTGTTCGGCTACGTCGCCTGGCGCACCCGCTCGTTCCTCTACCCATTCCTGATCCACTGGTTCCTGGCGACTTTCACCGTGCTGCTCGCCAGCGGTGCGGTAGGATGAAAGTCCTGTGCTCCTATCTCCCTCGATTGTCTCACACAACAGATAGTGGTATAATTGAGGTAAGTTGGTGGTATAAGGAGATGGTCTATGACGACCGAGAAAATCACCCTCTCGCTTCCCACAACCCTGGTGGAGCAATTGAAGGCCTTGGTGCCCCCGCGCCAGCGCAGCGCCTTTGTCGCCGAGACACTCCGGGAGCGACTGGAGGAAGAGGAAACACTGGCGGTGTTGGAGGAGACGGCCGGCATCTGCTCGGCTGAGGACTATCCATACTGGGATACGGACGAGGACATAGATCGCTGGCTGCGGGAGTTCCGCGCCAGTTGGACCGTCCCGGACTTCTCCGAGGCATAAAATGGCCACCCCCAGGTACTTACTGGATACCGGCATCCTCATTCGGCAAATACGGGGACGTAAAAGCGTGCTGCGCATGGTGCGAGGGATCACCCGTCTGGGACGGATTGCCATCTCACCAGTGATCTATCTGGAGCTATATGCCGGGCTCCGGCCTCGCGAAGAATACGCTGCCCGTAAACTTCTTTCTCGCTTCCGGACCATCCCGGTGGATGCGGACATCGGCCAGCGGGCCGGACAACTCATCCGGCAGCAACGGGCCAAAGGGCGCGCGCTTGGCATCCCCGATGCCATCATCGCCGCCACCGCTCTCCAGCACGGTCTGACGCTGGTCACCTTCAACCCCAAGGACTTCGACCTGTCTGGCCTGCAACTCTATCCGCTGGATTTGCTGCCATAACAACCGGCTCACGGATATGGAAACATTTGCTCTCCAACTGACCTCCATTGCCCACGGCGGCGCGGCGCTGGGCCGGCACGAGGGACGTGTCATCTTCGTCCCCTACGCGCTGCCCGGCGAGACCGCGCGCGTCGAGATCACAGAGGATAAGGGCCGCTACGCCTTCGCCCGCCTGGTAGAGGTGCTGGAACCCTCCCCCGACCGCGTCGCTCCCCCCTGCTCCTACTTCGGCCTCACCGGCTGCGGTGGCTGCCAGTGGCAACACGCGGCCTACGAAGCCCAACTGCGATTCAAGGCCAAAATCGTGGCCGACCAACTCATGCGCATTGGTTCCATCGCCGAGCCTCGCGTCCACCCCACTCTCCCTGATGGCTCCGGCTGGGCTTACCGCAACCACGCCCAGTTCCACCCCGCGCCGGGCGGGGGCCTCGGGTTCCAGGGAGTCTCGGTGGGACGCCCCCGGGGGGTTGTCACCGGAGACGAGTGCCCGATCCTTCATCCACTCCTGTCTGAACTCTACGGTGCCCTCGACTTTGACCTGCCCGGCCTTCTCCGCCTCTCCCTGCGGGCGGGCACCGAGACCGGCGATTCGATGCTCATCTTTGAAATGGAGGACGACCTGCCGCCCTCGCTGGAGAGCGACATGCCTGTCTCCTGCGTCCTGCTCCTCTCCGATGGCAGGCACGCAAACCTCATCGGCAACAATCACATCACTGAGGTCGTCGCCGGTCGCGCCTATCGCATCTCCGCGCCCTCCTTCTTCCAGGTCAACACCCCCCAATCTGCCCAACTGGTGCGGTTGGTGACGGAGTACCTCGATCTGCGGGGAGGCGAGACTGTGCTGGATGGTTACTGCGGCGTGGGGCTCTTCACTGCCCACCTGGCCGAGCGCGCCGGGCTGGTCATCGGCGTCGAATTGGCCCCCACCGCCGTCGCCGACCTGTTGGATAACACCGCTGAGTTCGACAACGTAGAGGTCATCGAAGGTTCGGTTGAGGCGGTTCTCCCAGATCTGGATGTTCCCCTCGATGCTGCCGTGGTGGACCCGCCTCGCGCTGGTATGGACCGCTTCGCGCTCGACGCGCTGGTCGCCCGCCAGCCCGCCCGGGTCGTCTACGTCTCCTGCGATCCGGCCACACTGGCCCGTGACGCCAAGCGGCTAGTTCGCGCCGGCTACCGCCTGGTCGAGGTACAGCCGGTGGATATGTTCCCGCAGACCTACCACGTCGAGAGCGTCGCGCTGTTCGTTTCTACCCCGTGAAGCACTGAGACAATCGGCTTGCCCTGTGACACACTCGTGATATAGTATGCATATCAAGACGGCAGGAGGCTTTCTGTGAGCGAGAACGCAATCGTATCGCCGGACCAACCGGTTGCCCAACTCACCGCGAACCAGTTAGAAGTGCTTGTCACCGCCGTCGTGCGGCGCGTGGTGCGCGAAGAACTCCGCCGTGACTACTACGTGGACGAGTACGGTGTCAAGGTGCTGTACGCGGCGGAGGAGGCTACCCCCACCTACCTGGCCGAGTTGCAGGAAGATTACGAGGCTATTCAGAGGGGTGACGTGGATCTGAGCAGCAGCGAGGAGGTAGTGCAAGAGCTACCCGACGGATCATCGTTGACGACATAGCACAACACGACGCTGCCTACGACCGGATCAACAAACTGTAGCACCATCCTCTTTCTGCCGGATATCCTCGCGTCGGAGGACAGGCAGAGGGATAAAGGGGGATGTGCCGGGCTCCAACCCGACCGGCGCTTCCTGTGGGAGCCAGTCGTAGGTGTGGGCCAGCGCCAACCACGTCCTTCGCAGCCCATTTCGGGCCACCCGCAGCGCTTCCAGCAGATGCGGGTTTTCCAGTTCCTGCGCTGCGACTTCCAGATCATTGAGCACCATCGCCGCGTCGGCGACGTGGTTCAACGCGGCCACTGTCTTGCCTCCATCCACCGGCGTAACGCCGTTTCCGGCGGCCCGCCGCTGCTCTACGTAGGCTTCCAGGTCCATAATCATCGCGTCACCTCCGTTTTTCCATTCCGTTGATTGACAGCACGTGAAAGCACGAACAACAGATCGGCTAGCCGGTTGAGATAGCGCACGTTCTCCCAGCGGGCCTCGTCCGTCCGGGCCAGTGGTACCACCAGCCGCTCCGTCCGCCGGCAGACCGTGCGCGCCAGGTGTAGTGCCGCCGCTGCCAGGTGACCGCCGGGCAGCACAAAACTACCGATAGGTTCCAACGTCTGCTCCAATCCGTCAATTGCCACTTCCAGCGCCAGCACGTCGTGATTCTCAAGGTGTCGCCTCAGCAGGCAGGCGCTCTTCGGCGGCGTTGCCAGGTCGGCTGCCATCGTCATCAAATCGCGCTGGATGTGCTGTAAGAGTATCTCGGCCTCGTCGTCCAGCCCAGTCGCGCGAGCCATCCCCAGGCAGGCGACCAGTTCATCCACTGTGCCGTAGGCCGTTACGCGTGGCGAGTCCTTGGGCACGCGCTGCCCATCGCAGAGCGACGTCTCGCCATCGTCACCTGTCCGTGTGTAAATCTGCATCCCTATTCCCTCCCAACAAAAATCGCCCGGCCGAAGGGTCGGGCAGCATCCCAAAGCGAAATCCCCTTGTCGGTGGACAAGAGGATAGTTAGCGCGCTACGGGCACGGCTCTTTCCCCTTTCCGCGAAGGTCCTCGGAGCGGCAACCGTGGTGAGTATCCTGGCTCTTCTGGCTATTAGCTATTGGCTATTAGCAGAACTACAGTTGCGGGACAGCGCCGGACTTTGACCGGCTTCCCCATTGACGCCCCGGGCATCCGGACCCTGGGGCACCACGGCTACAGACTATGTGTTTGTACAGGAGAGACTATAGCACAAGACGGGCGGGGTGTCAAATCTGCGATGCCCAAGTCGTCATGCCGTTTTTCTGCCTTGTCGCTCTCGCAATTCCTGAGCGGTGAGGAAATCCTCGTCGCGAAATCCCAGCCTGCGAGCCCATTCCAGGGGCAGGTCCAGGCGGGCGAAACAGTCGGGGTGATGTGCGTCAGCGGTGAGGATGCGCAGACGCTGGTGATCGTAAAAAGGACAGTTGGGGATGGGATCGGGGGTAAAGTGGTCGGCGAAGCCAATCGCGGCCAGTCCCTTCTCCTGAGCGCGCCGGATCATCGCCTCGGCGGTGGCCTCGGGTTGCCCGCAGGGTGAGAGGTGGGTATGGACGTGGAAATCGGCGTAAATGGGGTTCGTCATACAGAGTTCACTTGGATTCGGAACGAGCATTTGCCAAAAAAGTCCATGCCCCGTATACTTGTATTGTACCACGATTCGAGACCCTTTCCACCCAGTGCAACTTCTCCGCCCCAAGTGCGTAATATACAAGGGAGGTAAACACAAAATGAAATTACTCATCCGTTGGGTCATCGTCAGCCTGGCGCTCTTCGCAGCGGTCTGGCTCGTGCCGGGTATCCGCGTGGGGGGAAACGCCTGGATCATCTATGCCGTGATGGCGGTCATCCTGGGGCTGGTCAACGCCATTGTGCGTCCGCTACTTAAACTGCTGACTTGCCCACTCATCATCGTCACGCTGGGCCTGTTCACCCTGGTCATCAACGGCGTCACGCTGTGGCTGGCCTCGGTCATCGCCCGCAACTGGTTCCACGTTGGTTTCTACGTGGATGGCTTCTGGTCCGCCTTCCTGGGTGCGCTCATCGTCAGCGTCGTTACCGTCATCCTGTCGGCGTTCGTCAGGGAAGACAAATAGATTCAGGCGAGGATACACGACAATGACCGACAACAACAAACTGCGGCGGCAAAATGGAATTGTGGCGGGCGTCTGCGGCGGCCTGGGTGCTTTTCTCGGCCTCAATCCATGGTTGTTCCGCTTGATCTTCCTGATCCTCTTGATCCCGGGCGGCCTGCCGGGCATCCTGCCCTACGTGCTCTTTTGGGTCATCGTCCCTCGGAGACGGTGAGAACAAGGGAGACGGTGAGAACAAGCATCTAGTTCAGCAAGAGTTACAGGTTAGAAACGGTACTGTAACGCATCCGAAACCCTCAAGAGGCTTCTTTTGAGGTATACTGAGGTCGTCTGAAGCGACTGGTTGTCAGTAAACTACTGGGGCTGGTTGTATCAAACACCTCCTTTTCTTGGCAGTGCCTGGGGGTCAGCCGACCCCGCCCTAACGGCCCCCCCAGGCACGCCGCCTTTGTCCATCCCCACACCCCCACACTTCCACACTCTCATACTCCCTCACTCCATATCCCCTTCTCCATCTTGTCACCCTGCCATTGGTCATTTGTCATTTGTCATTGATTCTGCTATCATTCCCTTGATGTCCGACCAACTCCGCGGTACCGTCGAGCGTGTCACCTACTACAGCGAGGAGACCGGCTACTCTGTCATCCGGCTGAACGTGCCGGGGCAGAGTGGTCTGACCACCGTCGTCGGCAACCTGCCCGAGGTCAACCCCGGCGAGAGCCTGCGCCTGGAGGGGCAGTGGACGACTCACCCGCAGTACGGCCGCCAGTTCAAGGCCGAGCGGTGCGAGCAGGTCCTCCCAGCCACCGCCGAGGGCATCAAACGTTACCTGGGCTCCGGACTGGTCAAGGGCGTGGGGCCGGTCACCGCGGCACGCATCGTCCAGCGGTTCGGCACCGATACACTGCGCGTGCTCGACGAGGAACCCCGGCGGCTGCGGGAAGCGTTGGGCGTGGGCCCCAAGCGGGCCGCCGCAATCGCCGAAGCCTGGGAGGAGCAGAGACACATCCGTGAGGTGATGCTGTTCCTCCAGAGTCACGGTGTCACCACTGGCCTGGCCGTCAAGATCTACAAGACATACGGCGACGATGCGCTGCGGGTGGTGCAGGAGAATCCCTACCGGCTGGCCCGCGACATCTGGGGGGTGGGCTTCAAGACCGCCGACAAGATCGCCCGTGACCTGGGGTTGCCACCCGACGCTCCCTCTCGCATCCAGGCTGGCGTGGCCCACGCGCTGAGCCAACTGGCCGACGAGGGCCACGTCTACGCGCCCGAACCCGACCTGGTGAGCGAGGCCACTAAGTTGCTGGAGGTGCCCCCCGAACTGGCGCGGGAGGCCATTGAGGAGTTGGACGCCGACGAGGTGGTGCGCCGCGAGACGCTGGTCTACCCCACCACCGACGCCCGTAGGGACGCGGTCACCGCGCCCCTACGCGAGGAGCGGGCCGTCTACCTGGCCCCGTTCTACTATGGTGAGGTCGGCGTCACCCGCCGCCTGCAGGCGCTGATCGAAAGCCCCGCCACCCGTCTGGCCCCCTTCCGCAGCGTGGATTGGGATGCGCTGCTGGCCCAGGTCACCCGGGACTCCGCCGTCGCACTCTCGCCGCAGCAGCGGGAGGCGGTGCGCGCCGCGCTCACCCACAAGGTGACGGTGCTCACTGGTGGCCCGGGAACGGGCAAAACTGTCTCCGTGCGCACCGTCATCGCGGCGCTGGAGGCACTGAGCCGCCGCTATGCCCTCTGCGCCCCCACCGGCCGCGCCGCCAAACGTCTCGCGGAGGCGACGGAACGGCCGGCCAAGACCGTCCACCGGTTGCTGGAGTACTCCCCGCTGGAGGGCTTTCGCCGCAACGAGGGGAACCCGCTGGAGGTGGATTGCCTCATCGTGGATGAGGCCTCGATGCTGGATCTGCTGCTGACCAATCATCTGCTCAAGGCGGTGGACCCAGCCGCACACGTCCTATTCGTCGGCGATGTGGACCAACTCCCCTCCGTCGGCGCGGGCGATGTCCTGCGCGACGTCATCGGGTCTGGTCGCGCCGCCGTCGTGCGCCTCACCACCATCTTCCGCCAGGCCGCCGACAGTGGCATCGTCGTCAATGCCCACCGCATCAACCGGGGGCAGATGCCTGTCCTCAACCGCTTCGACGATTTCTACTTCTTCTCCAAAGAAGACCCTCAGGAGGCCGCCGACATGCTTGTGGACATCGTGCAGCACCGCATTCCACGCAAGTTCGGATTGGACTCGGTGGATGACGTACAGGTGCTGGCGCCGATGTACCGGGGCGCGTGCGGAGTTACCAACCTCAATACCAGCCTGCAGGAGGCCCTTAACCCTGCCTCCTCGCACAAGGCCGAACGGCGGCTAGGCGGGCGGGTCTTCCGTGTGGGTGACAAGGTGATGCAGGTGCGCAATAACTACAATCGCGATGTGTACAACGGGGATATCGGCCGGGTGACGGGGATAGACCCGGTTGGGCAAACGCTGGTGGTGACGATAGACGGCCGGCCGGTGCTCTACGACTGGGGCGAGGCTGACGAACTGGTGCACGCCTTTGCTGTGTCGATCCACAAGTCGCAAGGCGCGGAGTACACCGCGGTGGTGATGCCAATGCTGACCCAGCACTACCTGATGCTACAGCGCAATCTGCTCTACACCGGTATCACGCGGGCCAAACGGCTGGTCGTGCTGGTGGGGACACGGCGCGCCATCGGCATTGCCGTGCACAACGACAAAGTGCGGGAGCGACACTCCGGCCTGAGCGTGCGGCTGCGCGAAAGGTAATCCAGTTACGGGCTGTTCTTGAATATCAGCGGGAAGTAGCGACGCAGCGGCTCGATCTCCAGCCAGTCCCCTCGCTCCCACTCGCCCCCCGTCCCATCCTCCACGAAGACCTGGTTGTAGACCCAGCCGTGGCGTACTTCCGGAGGGGCAGAAGCCCGGTAGGTGATGGTGACAGCCCCTCCCACACCGGTCAGTCCCTCCCACGCCACGCCGTTAGCGGCCTCTAGCACGACGCCCACGCCGCCGGAGGAAGCGGAGCCAGGCACCAACTCCATCCCCGAGGGAAGCGTGTTGGAGATGGTTGCCGTGGATGCGTCGGCGACGCCGGTGTTGCGCAGCACCAGCGTGCAGGTGACGACTGCTCCAGACCGCGCAGGAGACGGGGTGCACGAGAAGGCCGATGGGGAGAGGTCCGGCGCGTCCACCCGCACGACGGCGGTGCGGTGGAAGCGGATGGCGTGATCCTCCAGCCCCAAGCGGGCTGTGTTGGCGATGTCTGTGCCGGCCGGCAGGCCCGTCGCGACGGTGACGCGATACGTAAAGGTGACAGCCGCGCCGGGGCCAAGAGGACCGCTCCAGGAGAGGCGACGGGTGACCGGGTCGTAACTGCCGGGACCCGTGACGCTGCCGGAGACGAGATGCAGGTCGGCCGGAAGGGTATTGGAAAGTGAGGCGGTGACGGTGGCGAAGCCATCGTTCTGTATCATCAGGGTGTAGGTGAGGGTATCGTTGGGGGCGACCGCTCCCCTGTCGGCAGCGAAGGTCGAGCCCCCCAGCCAACTCAGCCAGCCGGCGATGCGCTCCATCACCTCGGCCCGACCCGCCTCCGGCAGTGTCTCGAAGGGGAAGGAGAAAAAGACCGTCTTGTAGTCCCCCTCCCGCCGCGCCAGCGCGACGGGCTGGCGGCCCTGATCGCGGAGGGAAACCGTCGTGCCAGGAGTGGGTACAAGCGAGTCGGACCAGTTGGTGAAAGGGTAGGACAGCGGGTAAGGTCCCAACCGGTCGCCGATGAGGTTCTCCGGCACACCCCGCGCCAGAGTCGGCGTCACATCCTCGGTGTAGGTCAGCACGCCCAGGTAGTCCCGGCTGAAATCGCTACCGGAGTGGTAATACAGGTAGTCCTGGGCGGAGAGAAACAGCCGTCCGCCACCGTCCAGGTAATCCGCCAGCACCACCTCTTCCTCGTCAGTCAGCGGAGCGTACCAGTCGTAGCCGGTGAACCAGACGACGACGGGGTAGCGTTGTAGAACGTCCAGCGGTGGACTGCCCGCCGAGGGCTCGCCATAGGCCCATCCGGTACGCCAGTAGTCGTAGGGGAAATCGCCGGCCACCAACGCTGCTTCGTACTTGGCCTCCTGGTCGTACCAGCGGTCGTCGTCCACCAGCAGCACCGGTGCAGGAACCTTGGTCGTGAGGGTGGCGCTTAGCACCAGCACTGGCGAGAGTGACGAGCGAGTGGTGAGCGTGACCACGTCGCGGGTGTCCCAGGTAGCGATGGCGGGGATGGTGACGCTGAGAACGACAGCGCCCGAGGTGCAGGGAGACAGGGCGAGCGTTGGGGCGCTCAGTTGGGTGTCCCAGGATGCACCGTCGAGCGAGAGGCTCACAGTATCTGTGACACCTCTCTGACCCACGTGGCGCACCCGCAGCGCGTGGGTGACGACGGTGCCGGGGAGACCGATCCGCATCTGAGAGGCGGGCGTCAGTTCGAGCCCTACGTCCGGCGGCGGGGAGGTTAGCCAGTCCAGCGCCCGGTTCAGCACTTCCCGCCGGGTGTTTGCATCGTTGATGCCCTCGAAGCCGAAGGAGAGGTAGATCACGCGGTAGTCCAGGCACGTACCGACGCGCACTCCGCCGCACTCACCCTCCTGGTAGACCAGCACCGGCGCAGCCGCATCGGGGTCGGCGACGGCAACCTCGTCGGGGTAATCCTGGTTGTCGGCGCCACCCGCGCCGGTGATGGTCAGCGTCAGCCCGGCGAAGACGTCGCCCCCTAGCCCCTCCAGCACCCGCGTTGGCGCGTCGTCGCTGACGTAGTCGGCTTTCAGATAGTCGTTGTAGTAGGCACTCCAATAGCCTAGTACACCGCCGCCGTCCCAGAAGCCCACGTCCTGGCCGGTCAGTAGCAGCAGCCCGCCTCCATCCAGGTAGCCAATGATGGCGTCCTGGGCACCGATGAGACCTGGTGCATCCTTTGGGGCCGACCAGATGACGACGTCGTAGGGGGCCAGACTGGCTGCGGTTGGAACGTCGTCGGGCAGGTGTCTGACGGCCAACTCGTCGTAGGTGTAGGCCAGTTCGTCCAGTGCCTGGCGGAAGTACTCGATTTCGCTCTCGTAGTGCCAGCGGCCGCTATCTACCAGCAGGATGGACGGCGCGGGAGGCAGGGCAAAGTCGGCGACGGTGAGACTTCCGGCATCAACGTGCACGGTCCGGGTGACGATACGGTAGCCCAGGCTGCGAGCGCGGACGGTATAGTCACCGGACGGCAGAGCGAAAGCGTACTGGCTGGCGGTGGTCTCAATGGGCGTGTCCAGAACAGTCACAATAGCCGTGACCGGGTTGCCGGTAGCCGCGTCGGTGACAGCGCCGCGCAGCGTGCCGGTGGGAAGGGCGGTCAGGGATAAGTTCACCATGGTCGTCGTGTCGGTCGTCACCACGACTCCCCATGTCGTGGCCGGATCGTAGCCGAAGGCAGAGCCGGTCACGTCGTAGACGGTGGGGGCCAGTGCCAGGAGGTAGGCTCCGTCGTCGCCAGTCGTGGCCGTGCCGCCGCCACCTCCGCCGTGGGGCACGGCGGCGACGGTCGCCCCGGCGATAGGCGCGTCGTCGCCAGCGCGGGTGACAGCGCCGGTGACGAAGCCGGGATGGACGACGGCGGCCACAGCGGCGAACCCATCCACCCGTCCCCAACCGCTGTCGTTGTTTGGCACCGGGACGGTGATGGGGACGGCGGTACTGGTGATGATGTAGGCGGTGCGGGTGATGCTCAACGTGGCACTGACCGAGCGCATGAGGGCGACGATGCCGGCGACGTGGGGTGCGGCCATTGAGGTGCCGTTCTTCTCGCCGTAGGCGCCGCCGGGCAAGGCGGAGCGCACGCCCACGCCCGGCGCGACGACGTGGGGGCGGATCTCGTCCCAGGGGGAGGGCCCACGGCTGGAGAAGTAGGCCACATCATCGTCGGCATCACTGGCACCAACGGCGAAAGCCTCCGGCAAAGAGGCGGGTGAGCCAACGGTGCCCCCGCCAGGGCCGTAGTTGCCGTTGGAGAAGACGACGAAGGTTCCAGCCGCCCGCAGTGCCTGAAGATCGGACTGGAAGGTGCTCAAGTACCCGTTGGAGTTGCCCCAGGAGCAGTTGACCACGTCGGGGGCTTGGGCAGGGTCGCCGCCGGGAGCCAGGAGCCACTGGAAGCCCTCGTGGATCCAGGAGTCGTAGCCGTATCCCTGATTACTGAGCACTTTGACCGCAATCCAGCGCGCTCCCGGTGCCACGCCGATACCATCCTGCCCGACGATAGTGCCCAGCGTGTGGCTGCCGTGCCCGTGGCCGTCCACCGGGTAGAGCGCGCCGCCTCCGGTGGCATCGTGCCAACTGTAGATATGGTTGGCCGGGCCGTGGGGGTTGTAGCCCCGGTAGTTGGCCTGCAGGGCCGGGTGGAGCCAGTCTCCCCCCGTGTCCATCCCAGCCACGACTGCCCCGGTGCCACTGACGTGCAGCGTGTACCAGACGTCGTCGGCGCGGATGCGGGCGACGCCCCACTCGGTGGTTGGTTGGTTGGTTAGTTGGTTGGTTGGTTGGTTAGTTGGTTGGTTAGTTGGTTGGTTGGCTACCCATTGGCGGTAGTGGTCGAGGCGGACGGCGGCGACTTCGGGGCGAGCGGCCAGGGCGAAGACGGTGTCACGGTCGGCGTGGACGGCGATACCATTGATGACCCAGAATGGAGTGTAGGAGTGGACTGCGCCAGTGGTGCGGGCGCCGGCCAGGTAGGCTTGCAGAGAGGCCTGAGAGCGGGCGGCGGTTGCCTGCAACGTCTCGACGACGCGATAGCGGGCCTCGGTCGCGTTCAGCGCTCCGGCGATCACTGCTTGGGGATCGGCCTGCTCGCGCAGGTGTACGATGATGCGAAAACGCTCGTCGGGCTTGGCTGTCAGTAACGCCCGCAGTAATTCCGGCTCGATGGGGCCGCTCCCCGCCTCGATTCTCCCCAGTGAGCCCGGTGAGGAGGGGGGGGGTGTGGGGAGTGCCCACGCAGGGATGACATTCGCCGGAAAGGAAAATGGCAGGCGCTGGGAGGGTATCTGCCCGGTGGCTGCGCTACTGCGGACCGCCAGCAGGGTGAGCACAAGCACGAGTACTGTGAGGTGGCGGTTGACTTTCATGGCGATTCCTATTATAACAGACTCCAGAGACTACGACAATCACATGGAGGTACTAATATGCTGGCGGATAAACTGTCGCGGGTGTCCATTGCCCATCTGCCCACGCCACTAGAACCGCTGCCCCGCCTTACGGTACAACTGGGCGGGCCGGAGTTGTGGATCAAGCGAGATGACCAGACGGGGCTGGCAACGGGAGGGAACAAGGCCCGCAAATTGGAATACCTGGTGGCCGACGCACTGGCGCAAGGGGCCGACACGCTCATCACCG
Source organism: Anaerolineae bacterium (assembly GCA_030612585.1). The sequence goes on along the minus strand of JAUWNP010000034.1, from coordinate 3,697 downwards.
CTGGTGCGGCCCAGTCCAACCATGCCCGCCAGACGGCGGCGGCCGCTGCCAAGTTCGGCCTGGCCCGCGTGCTGGTGCTGCGGGGGGAAGAGCCGCCGCAGGTATTGGGCAATCTGCTCTTGGATCGGCTGCTAGGCGCGGAGGTGTACTGGGCGGGCGATCTGCCATTGCCTGAGGCGATGGCCCAGGTGGCCGAGGAGTTGCGGGCGGCGGGTCGTTGTCCCTACGTCGTCCCCTATGGTGGGAGCAACGCCGTTGGTGCCAGCGGCTACGTGGCGGCGATGGAGGAGTTGCTGGCGCAAGGCGCGGAGCGGGACATACGCTTCGATCATATCGTGCTGGCCTCCTCCAGCGGCGGCACGCAGGCGGGAATGATGGTGGGGGCGCGGGCGCTGGGGTACGAAGGGTGCATCCTGGGCATCAGCGTGGACCCGCGGGCCGAATCGCTGAGACACACGCTGGCGGGGCTGGCGACGGCCACGGCGGACCGTATGGGGCTGGGGCTCACCTACGTCCCGGAGGACTTTGCCGTGAACGACGACTACCTGGGCGGCGGGTACGGCGTGGTGGGGGAGTTGGAGCGAGAGGCGATCCGCACCATGGCTCGCGCCGAGGGCATCCTGCTCGATCCCGTCTACACCGGCCGGGCCTTCGGGGGCCTGCTGGACCTGATCCGCCGCGGTGTCTTCGCTCCCGGCGAGCGGGTGCTCTTCTGGCACACGGGGGGGACGGCGGGGTTGTTTGGGTATGGGGACAGGGCACTCTGATCGCAGGTATGCCCGGCAACGGCATTTGCATTTGGGGTGAAATTGTGATATTCTTTGGGAAGTGGCAAAGCAACATCTGTGAATGATACCTGCAAGTGCAGTCGTTGCTACAGAGGCAAGCCGTGACGAGGAACGAGTCAATGAAGCAAGCAAAAGCCGATTTATCTGATCCATCTTCTCTACCTACACTTCTTGCTGTTGCCCTCTTGATTGTCGGGATATTCCTCTTTGCCCTGGCCTGGGCCCTCCAGATACCCTTGGTTATGCTCGCGGCTGTCTGCCTCATCGCCTGGGCGCTCGTTTCCCTGCTATTGTGCCTGTCCTTGTTCCTGTGGCTGAAGAAGTGGCCCGTCGCCGCGCTGCTGAGTCTTGCGTGGCTCTGCTGGTACGGTGTTGGCATTATACGCCATGGCAAGGGTGGAGAGGGGGTACTGCTGCCTGCTACTCTTCTCCTCGCCTGCCTTCTCTTTGGGCCTGGTCTCTGGTTCGTGGCAGGCTACCTCCTACCGCCTTCAGACCGTGACCAGCGGTGGCAGGCCCTGCGCTGTCTGCTTACCTTTACCATCAAGACGAACTACCCTTATTACGTCATCGTGGATGCGGCAGACGAGGAAGAAAGACTGGTCAAGCGAGTGGATGGTCGGGTCGCCATGCGCTTTACCTCTAACGAGGACTATGACATTGTGGGCCCTGGTCTGGTGCTCAGCGGCTGCGAGTACGCCATCGTCATCACCGACGGCCTGAAGTTCAAAGGCGCTCAAGGACCTGGCGTGGTATTCATCGGCCGCCGCGACCGGCCCGTACAGACGATTGACCTGCGCCCACAGTTGCGCGCCCTGCACGTAGAGGCATTGACGAAAGACGGCATCGCCGTCAAAGTACCGACCTTTGCCCCCTGCCAGATAGAGGCTGGAGGAGAGAAGCCATCTCTGGGCAGATCGTTCCCCTATCGTAAGAGCGCTGTCTTCAAAGCCTTCCACGCCCAGGAATTGGAACATGTGCCGGGGGGAACAAAACAACGCAAGTGGTACGAGTTACCGGAGATGGTGACCAGGCGAGCCGTGCAAAGCATCATCGCTGGATACACGTTCGATGAACTATGCGCGCCTTACGACCTTTTTGAGCCGGGCGAGGACCCGCGCTCCAGAATCGCTGCGGAATTGACGGAGCGGTTGCAAAGGGAGTTAACGCCGCTCGGCATCCACGTTTTAGGTGGCGGTATCGGCAATCTGCTCCCCGCGGACGAGGCTGTGACCCAGCAACGTACCGTGAGTTGGCAGGCCGACTGGACACGCAAGATCATGCTCAGACAGGCCGAGGGAGAGGCGGGACGGCTGCGTTTGGTGGAGCAGGCACGGGCAGAGGCGCAGACCTCGATGATCCTGGCCCTCGGCAGGCGCATAGAGCAATTGGGCGCAGCCAAGGCAGCCGTGCCGGCAGAAGTGGTCGCTGGCTGGTTCCTTGAGATCATGCAGGAGATGGCTAAACGCCCGTTAGTGCGGCGGCTGTTGCCGGAGGATACTGTGAGGATGATGGAACGTATCAGTGGAGCAGTTAAGTGAAGAGAGAGACAGAGTCCCCGGAGTCTTACCTGGAGGACAGGGGCAAAGTAGCATCGGGGTCTGGATACCCGCTCCACATCGCGTTGCTGGGGCTCGTCATCCTGCTCGCGACGCTTCTCGGCGCGTTGGCGGAGGCAGGGGCGCGGGGCACAACTCTGCCCGGCATCGTCGCCGAGTTCCTTCACGATGGGGATTGGGGGAGCACAGCCCTCTTTCCGCTCGTGATCGTGCGCAACACATTCCCTGCTGTGCTGGTGCTTATCCTCATCCCCCTGCTAGCGAGCCGCTTCATACACGCTCTGTATGCCACAAACAGTTTGCGCGAAGCACACACTTTTCTCCATCGTTGTGCGTTTGGCCTCACGAGGCCCAGGCCATACCTGTTGGTAAAAGAAGGACACATTGACAAAGGAGAGGATAGCCTCCTGGATCGCCTGGGTGGACCGGGGAAGGTGGCCATTTGTAGTGATAGCGCGGTGGTACTGGAACAGGGCGGCCGGCTGACGCGGGTACTTGGCCCGGGGCGCTATTCCCTCAGACGTTTTGAGAAAATTTGGGAGATCATTGACCTACGGCCCCAACACTGGGTCTGCAAAGTCGAGGCGATGACGAAAGAGGGTATACCTGTTTCCTGCGAGGCTGACGTTACGTTCAAGATAAACGGCGGAGGCCAGTCACCGACAGAAAAAATGCCTTATCCTTTCACAAAAGATGCAGTGTTCAAGGCAGCCACGAGTACCTGGATCCACGAGCCGGAGCAGGAAGCCTGGAAGATGAAATGGCCGGCGCGGGTAGTCGTCGGTCAGGCCGAGGGCACTCTGCGCAGCATCATCTCCGGTTACCGGCTTGATTGGCTCATCGCGCCGCCCAGGCTGGGGAGCACTCCCCCCCGGCAGGCCATACGGGAGGAGTTGGAAAACAAACTGCGCGAGAGTGTCGGCAGCCTGGGCGCTGAAATCATCAAAGTGGAACTCGGCGAGATAAAGGTCAGCGAGACGGTCGCCCAGCAGTGGATCAAAGCCTGGCAGTCGGATTGGCAGCGGGAGGCGGTGCTACAACAGGCAGAGGGGGAGGCGGAAATGGTTCGCCTGGAAGCGGCAGAGGTGCAGGCTCAGGCAGAGATGATCCTGATGATCACACAGGCACTCCAACCCCTGATCAGCGCCGAAGAGCAGGCATCATCCTATCACGTTGCCTTGCGCTTCATTGAGACGTTGCGCTGGATGTTATACGATCCGCGGAGCCGGGCTCTCTTGTCTCCTGAAACGATGCACACGCTGACGCTACTGCAAAGCAAGATCACCGAGAAACCGGAGGAAACATGATTGGCATACCCCCGCATCTCACCCCGGCAGCGCTCTCGTGGTG
>JAUWNP010000168.1 GCA_030612585.1 Anaerolineae bacterium | reverse complement strand
CACCTTCAGCCTTGAAGCCGACATCGCCGCATACATCGCCAGCCAGCGCTTCCCGCTGGAGGTGACCGCCACCGACGTCAATAACCAGGAGGTGAGCAACCGCACCGAGGCAATCGTGCACAAGGGACTGTACTACGTCGGTCTGCGCCCCGAACGGTACGTTGGGCGAGTGGGCCAGGAGAACAGCGTGGACATCATCACCGTGGACTGGGCCAGCGCCCCATCGCCCACCCGGGAGTTGACCGTCGTCTTCGCCGAGCACAACTGGTACAGCGTCCGCAAGCAGGCGGAAGACGGCCACTACTACTGGGAGAGCAGCGTCGAGGACGTGCCGGTCTTCACCACGACGGTGACGACGGACGACGATGGCGCAGCGGTGGTGAACTTCACCCCCCCCGAGGAGGAAGGGGGCGGCATCTACAAAGTAACCGCCAGCGGTCTCCCCCCCTCTGGCCCCCCCAAAGTTGGGGGGGATGAAGGGGGGGCTGTCCGCAGTTCCACCTACATGTGGGTCAGTGGATACCGTTACGTCAGTTGGCGGCAGGAGAACAACGACCGTTTTGATTTGATAGCCGACCGGCGGCAGTACCAGGTCGGCGACACGGCGACGATCCTCATCCCGCACCCATATCAAGGCCCCGTCAAAGCGCTCATCACCATTGAGCGGGGACACATCTACCGCCACTGGGTGCAGACCCTGGAGACCAACTCGGAGCAGATCGAGATCCCCATCACCGAGGACCTCATCCCCAATGTCTTCGTCTCTGTGGTCGTTGTAAAGGGAGAGGATGAGACCAACTCACTGTCCAGTTTTAAGATCGGCTACATCCAACTGCCCATTGAGACCACCGAGAAAGAGTTGAACATCACGCTGACGCCCGACAGGCCGCCCGACGAGCACTACGGGCCGGGCGAGACGGTGACCTACGACGTGAACGTCAGCGACAGCAAAGGGCATCCGGTCGAGGCCGAATTGGCCCTCAACCTGGTGGACCTGTCGGTGATCTCGCTGGCCGACCAGCCGGGGCTGGATATTGTGAGCCACTTCTGGCGCGAGCGGGGGCTGGGCGTGCGCACGGCCAGCGGACTGACGCTCTCGGCGGAACGTATCAACCTGGCGCTGGCACCCGAGGCCAAGGGTGGCGGTGGCGGCGGCCTTGGCGAAGAGTTCGGCGTCGTGCGGCAACGCTTCCTCGACACCGCCTACTGGAACCCGACCGTCCGTACCGGCGAAGACGGCCACGCGGAGGTCCGCGTGGAACTGCCGGACAACCTGACCACCTGGCGTATGGGCGCCCGGGGTCTCACCGCCGACACGCTGGTCGGCCAGGCCGACGTGGACGTCGTGAGCACCAAAGACCTGCTCGTGCGCCCGGTGGCGCCGCGCTTCTTCGTCGTCGGCGACGAGGCGGAACTGGCGGCCGTGGTGCACAATAACACCAACGGATCGCTGGAGGTGGAGGTGGTTTTCGAAGCGGACGGACTGCAAGTTGGTAAGTCTGCAAGTGTGCAAGTGAACATTCCTGCCAACGACAATGTCAAGGTGACGTGGCCGGTGACGGTGGAGGCCACGCCAGAGGTCACGCTGCGCTTCGGCGCGAGGGCGGTGGGGCAGTTGGTCAGCGCACTCCCCTCCCCTCGCGGGGGAGGGGTCTCTGACGCTGTCGAAATCCCACTGCCGGTCTATCGTTACAGCACGCCGGAGGTGGTTGCCACCGCCGGTCACTTCGATGCCGACGGGCAACGACTTGAGGCGGTGGTGCTGCCCCCCAGTTACGACCCCACCCAGGGCGAACTGTCAGTGCACGTGGACCCGTCGCTGGCAGCCGGTATGGTGGACGGTCTCGATTACCTGGAGCACTATCCCTACGAATGTACCGAGCAAATAGTCAGCCGCTTCCTGCCCAACGTCGTCACCTACCGCGCCTTCAAGGAACTGGGGCTCGCCGAAGTCCGGCCTGACCTGGAAGGGGCGCTGCCCGAGTTGGTCAGCACCGGCCTGCAACGGCTGTACAACCGGCAGCACTACGACGGCGGATGGGGCTGGTGGGTGCTCGACGAGTCCGACCCATACCTGACCGCCTACGTCCTGCTCGGGATGATCGAGGCAGAGCGGACCGGCTTCGTGGTGGCAAGGATGGAACAGGCGGCGGACTTCTTGCAGGACAACCTGGGCAAACCCAGGGACCTGGAGCTTCATTGGCAGGCCAACCGGCAGGCCTTTATCCTGTACGTCCTCGCCGAGGCCGGCCAGGGAGATCTGGGACGCACAGTCGCCCTCTTCGACCGGCGTGACGTGTTGGATACCTTTGGCAAGGCCTACCTGGCGCTGGCGCTGGGCTTGCTGGAGCCGGATAAGCCAACCCGCGTGGACGCCCTGCTCTCCGACGTCACCAGCGCCGCCATCGTCAGCGCTACCGGCGCGCACTGGGAGGAGAGCCGTGCGGACTACTACGCGATGAACACCGACACCCGCTCCAGCGCTATCGTGCTGGCCGCTCTGGCGCGGCTGGACCCGGACAACGCGCTGGCCCCCAACGCTGTCCGCTGGCTGATGGTCGCCCGCAAGAACGGCTACTGGGAGACGACGCAGGAGACCGCCTGGGCCATCATCGCGCTCACCGACTGGATGGTGACCACCGGCGAACTGGAGGGGGCGTACAACTGGCAGGTGGTCGTCAACGGCGTTTCGCTGGGCGAGGGGAGCGTGGCCCGCGAGAACATTGATGAGACAGTGAAGTTGCAGATCGAGGTCGCCGAACTCCTGGCCGACGAGGCCAACCGCGTCGTCATCGAGCGCTGGGCGCCCGAGGGGCAGGAGGAGGGGACCGGCCGGCTGTACTACAGTTTGTACCTGCGCTACTTCAAGCCGGTGGAAGAGGTGACCGCTCTCAACCGGGGCATCATCGTCAGCCGCAAGTACACGCTTGCCGACTGCGAGTCGGAGGAGGAGCCGTGCCGGGCGATAACGCAGGCGCAGGTGGGGGACGTGATCCAGGTGAAGTTGACCATCATCGCGCCCAATGACCTGCACTACGTGGTGGTAGAAGACCCCTTCCCGGCTGGCGCCGAGGGGGTGGACCAGAGCCTCAAGACGACGAGCATCGTCGGCGAAGCGCCCGAACTGACCCGCACCGACCGGCGCAGCCCGTGGGGCGGTGGCTGGGGCTGGTGGTGGTTCAGCCACACCGAACTGCGCGACGAGAAGGCGGTGCTCTTCGCCACCTACCTGCCGCGCGGCACGTATGAATACACCTATCTCATCCGCGCCAGCCTGCCCGGCGAGTACGGTGTGATCCCCACCCACGCCTACGAGATGTACTTCCCGGAACTGTTTGGGCGGAGCGATGGGGGAATGTTCACCATTGAGGACACGGACACGGATTAGCAGGCTGGCACTATCCGTTACGATTGACAGCACTTGCGGGCCTAAATCTCCGGTCGAGACGTAATTTTACACCCAAACAGCATCCTAACCTGCGGGAGGGTGAGTGGTAAATCCATCAATCCTAAATCAACAAATCTCAAATCAACAAATCTTAAATCACCTCAGGGTTGCACTACACCTGATCTGACCTGCCAGCCGTACCGCCGGTAGGCCATTTCGTCATAACTGATGCCCACCTTGCCCAGTCCGACGTGGACGTGCCAGTGATGGGACCAGTCAAAGTTGTGGCGGAACCACCCGCGTCTGTCCAATAGCATAATCTCAGGGCTGTCTTTGACGTGGATTTCCACAGTCCAGGCCCAGATGCCCGGATCGTACACCCACACCCGGAAGCGCCAGATGCACAGTGCCCGAGTAATGCGGGTCTCCTCTTGCTGTGTATTCGGATTCCAGGACTTGTGTCTGTAGGCTGCTAGTTTCATCTTTCCTCATTGAAGCGATGATGGAGCGCTGGTCAACATGCTCGCTTTGTTGATGATAGTATACCCGCTGGGCGTGAATATAACGTTGGGAGAAGATAAAAAACTGATTAATAATGGGACGCAGATGCACGCAGATTTTCGTAGATAGGAAGAAAGAATCAGCGCGCATCTGCGTTCACCTGCGCCTTCCCAACCGCCTCTTGACATCCCCTGCCCCATGCTGTATAGTGAATTCCGCACAAAAACACTACAACGAATGGAGAAAAAAACGAATAGGCGATCCCAAGGCAAGACCTGTCAATTTGACATCGTGGATACCCTGGAAGCAGCATTGAACACAGGCGACGCGCGAGTTCTAATCACCCAAGCGGGGCACACGGATTGGGTTGAGCCCCAGATTCGTTCCATTCTAAATTCGTTGTAGTGTTTCTGGCGAAGAGTTTTTATGCAGAACTCTCTATGGTGAATTGTGGAGCTTCCACATTCTGGAGGCGCGGTAAGTAGTTGCTACATCGGCTGTGGGCAAGGCCTGGGCACGGGAACTCTATGCGATGTTCGCGCCTACCCGCGAAGAGGCCCAGACGATGGGGGAGGCTGAAATTGACGCCCTGATAAACGAGACGCTAGACGAAGTGCGATCACAGGGCGACGATGCCATCGTTGATCGCTGCGGGACGCGAGGAGAGCAGGATCGTGGCTAATACGCACGCCGTGCAAACCGAGTTATTCGAGGTTACTGAACTCCCCGGCCGGCCGATGCTGCACTGGCACGGCAAGCGGCCCCTGCGGGAAATCCCCTACTACCCCGCCCAACTCCGCGAGCGGTATGGGACTGGATGTTTTGGATGAGACGTGGTTTGGGATAGCGGGACGCTGAACGATGATTCAGGGAGCCTTTCACGACAACAGGCAGGAGCAGTGATTGTGGGATTTTGCCCCGTGATCAAACTCTGTCTCAAAACGGATGGCTTGACAGTAGAAGTCGCGCCTTCAGAAGGCCGAGAGGATCAGCCATCTCGTAAAGAAACCATTGGCCCATTCGAGGTCATCCGAGGCACTGAGCCATGCTATTCGGCCTCATTGGTCTACTGTGCCGAACCTGGGCCGGGGCAGGCTTGCCTCCAGGCCAGAGAACAAACCGGCTACGATTTGTGGCTTGAGTGGGAAGGCACGGACGCTCCACAGATCCTCCTGGGTGACGACGGGACTTCTCTGCCTCTCAAACACCACGGCCAAAAAGGGTACGCTACCCTCAACTGGGGCAACTACGTGGGGGCCAGCGCCGTGCGGGTGGTGTGGGCTGGACGAGAACTGGGCCGTCTGCCTGTCGAGGTACGCTCGCGCAAGATGCGCTACCTCGACGACTATCGCAAGATGTTGGACGACATTAGCGAACGGCTGGCGGCCCTGATCTTTGACTATGGTTCCCCCACAGCAGTCTATACCCAACGTGCGGCCCCCGATGAGCACGTGGCTTACCTCGACTATCTTTTCCTCCGCTACCTGATGGATGGGAAGCGTCTCCCCCTCCATTTTCGCCTCGTAGCCGCGAATCCTCATCACACCACCGAGCGCGAGGTCGTATGGACCGGCCTGGCCCTTGCTCGCTCACTGACGCCTCGTTCGCTGCAGGCCGTGTATGCCCACGCCGAGCACCTGGCCCGTCCGCAACGGGTCGTCGCCCCGGCGCTGCAGTCCCAACTTCACGGTTATGTGCCCCGCCAACTGCTCGACGACCGTGTGGTGACCACCTTTGATACTGCCCCAAACCGCTTTGTCAAGCATTTCCTCGGACAACTCGTCCTCAAACTGCGCGAACTGGAGGCACGCTTTGGCACCGACAGTCGGGGTGAACACCTGGCTGAGGACTGCCGTCGTTGGCGGCGCAGCATTGAGAACCTGGCGCGAGTTCATTTTCTGGAGGAAGTGGGAGACATGCACGTCTACCCTGCCGGTTCGCAGGTGCTTCTCAAGCAAGAGGGGTATCGCCAACTCAACTACTACTACCGTCGCTTCCTACTCACGGGCAAGGTAGTGTGGAAGGACTTCGAGGAACTGCTGAAGACACCCAGCAAAGACATGGCCACCCTGTACGAGTACTGGTGCTTCTTCCAACTGCTCGACGCCGTGGCCCTCGCGCTCGGTGCCCAGGTTGATCCCAGGCAATTCATCGTCGAGAAGGGAGACATCTTCCGGGTCACCATCAACCAGAGTGGCGAGAGTCAGGGGCAGGTGGGACAGGCAACCGTCTATTACAACCGCTACTTCCGCCACCAGGTGGGTGAGTCCTACTCGGTCACTCTGCATCCCGATTACACCGTCGAGTTGCCTGGTGGACGGCGATTCATCTTTGACGCCAAGTACAAGTATGACGAACCAGGCCAGTTTATGAACAGCGAGGAGGGCGCGGACGAGGAACGGGACGAGGAGGAACGGCTGGACTACAAGAAAGGCGACTTGTACAAGATGCACACTTATCGCGATGCGCTCAAAGCAAAGGCAGTATTCATTCTTTACCCTGGAAACCAGTTTCAGGCCTTTGGTACGAACGGACAGACGTACACCGATCCGAAAAACCTGTCCTCCGACTTTGGGGGGGTAGGTGCGATTCCGTTAACACCCTTGGAGTCTTCTAAACCGTGGTTGCAAGACAGTATCCGCTATCTACTTGCAACGACTTCGAGCCACACACAGATGGCGGGATTGGAGAAGCAAAATGACGTTGCGAGATGATCTTTTTAGTTTAGTCGAATCTCCAGAGATGAAGAGCGCGATTCAGTTGTATAGATCACAGCCTGACGAGAGTGCAAAAGACATGTTAGTCAAGCAATACGCTTATGAGCAGATACGACGCCTGATTGCGCCCGACGCACTCGCTCATTTCAGCGTAGATGACTTTAACAAGCACATTCTGCAAATAGGTGGGATTATTCATAAGGGCAAACAGTACAAGGCCTGGAAATTCTATCCAGACTACTCAGTGAACGAATTGAAAACCATGCTCGAGAATGGCACGGCCCAGGTTGTTGGAAGTTGCACCTGGGGATTCGGAGTGAATGACGTTCGGGCTTACTTCAAAAGGGCAAATCTGAGTGAGGGAGAGATACTCAAGCAGATACGTGACGCTTTGCAGCGCCTCCAAGATGATGCCGAGCCTATCAGGGAACGATTGAAAAATGCACGGTCCGTCAGTGGACTATGGCCTAACCTGACAACGGGCACGTTGATGATTCTGCACCCAGATGAATGGATTGTTTTGAATGGTAGATCCGTCAAGGCATTGGGACTTCTTGGGCTAGCGAGAGGGCTAAGTTACACAGTAGATAATTACTTGGTTTACAATGAACTTGCGAAACAGATTCGAGATCGTTACGGGTTGGAGCACTTGGCTGAAGTGGATGCGGTATTCAACAAGTATGTAGACGCTGGCGGCGTTGGTCCACCGCCAGACGCTGACGATGATGATCCACCAACAACAACACCAACAACAACAACAACAGGACTTTTGAGCAGCCTCACCAACTATGTGGCAGGGCGTGAGTTTTACTTTCCCCCCGAATTGCTCGTCACCTACTATCTCTCCCTGCAAACCAAACCCTTCGCCATCCTCACCGGCATCAGTGGCACCGGTAAGACCAAACTGGCGCAACTGTTCGCACAGTGGATGAGCCCGACCGATGGCGAAGGAAACTATGCTTTTGTCTCTGTCCGGCCTGATTGGATGGACAGCCGTGGATTGCTTGGCTTCCACAATCTCATCACCGGCACTTACAGTGCCACAGATTTCCTCCGACTCTTGTTGCAGGCCACCATCAATCTCAAAAGCGACAAGCCATGCCCTTATTTCGTCATCCTCGATGAAATGAACCTGGCCAAAGTAGAGTACTACTTCGCCGATTTCCTGAGCGTGATGGAGAGCCGGTACCTCCAGGATGGTGAGGTAAAACAATCGTCACTCCGCTTACACGATTTGCCCCGCTGTGTGCTCGCTCAAGGCGAATCATCCTGGGGCGAGGAAGCGGAAGTGGGAGAAGCAGAGCCATGTATGTGTTATGTGCGCTGCGATGGCTGTCCGCTACGCCAGGGAGTGGATGAGCGACAATGGTCGCGTGGGAAGAGTGACTACGACACTGCACACAAGTCCGGTTTTGATCCCACACGCTATGTCCCCCCCCGACTATACGTACCACGCAATGTTTACTTCTCCGGCACAGTAAACGTGGATGAGACAACTTACATGTTCAGCCCCAAAGTGCTGGACCGCGCCAATACCATAGAGTTCAACGAGGTGGATCTGGAGAGCTATTTCGTGCGAGAGCGTGGCGCCAGCAGTGCCGGCCCAGCCAATGATGCTGCCCGGGCCGCGTTTACGTTTGATGGCAAATTCACTCTTCTTCCCAAAGCGGTGCCGATACGCACCGATGAAGAGATGTCACCATATCGTGAGCAGTTGGTCGCACTCAACAACCTGCTCCAGCCATACAAGATGCACTTTGGCTACCGCGTCGCTGATGAGGTGTTGCTCTACCTGTGGAACGCGAAGAATCTGAGCGACCCTGCCTTTGACCTTGACACTGCCTTTGACCACCAACTGTGTCAGAAAGTACTGCCCAAGTTCCATGGTTCGCAGGCCAAACTGCAGGCCCCGCTAGAGCATCTGCTGCTGTTCTGCGTTGATTCCGAAAGGCAGCCCTCAATACCAGGCGCAGAACTGGAGCCAGCAGATCGCAAACATATCCGCGAGCTGAAGAGCAAATCGGTGGATGATCTTCGTTCGCATGGGGCACGTTACCCTCGTGCCGCGCACAAAGTCCGGAGAATGTTGGACACTTTGGAGAAAGATGGTTTTGCTGGTTTTGCGTAGGGTTTGAAGCGCAGAGGCAATGCCTCAGCACACATCCCAACGTCAAGGCCAAAGAGGAAGCCACCCGAGAGGTAAAGCAATCGCATTTATCCCATTCGCTCGGCCTGGATCGCCAGATCCAGGCCCTAGCCACTGGATTTGGCAATCCAGCGGGAGCAGAAAGGGCTTTTCGATATCCCAAAGTCTGCCCGACATTATAAATGCGATTGCCCTGGCCCGAGAGGTCTTCGAGGCCCTGAACGGCATCCTATACTACATCAAGCCCGACGACGAGATTCGCCGGGGCGTGGCGTTTTCTGTAACCGCATGCGGCCCAGAGCACGCCCGACGCGCCGGTCGGTGATGCGGTCTGGGTCGCCGTCCTCTCTCTTGGCGACGGCCCTGGCGACCTGTACGACCTGTGCCGTGGTGACTATAAAGTCTGAGGGGGTCTCTTTACTATTGGCACTGTTGGCATCAATGGCACGAACGGCACAGTAGCACAGCGCCTGGACGACCAGAGCGGTAAGGTCACCGGACTCCAGGTGCAATCTTTCCCTCTGGTAGTGTACTGATAGTGTCTCCAAACGCTGCCAAAGCGATGTCTCCCGGGTCTGCTCTTGCTCTTGGTCGCCCCGGCCATCACCAGACGATTGCTCTGCCCTGCGCTTGAGCACCCCTTGAGCATCCTGGTCATCGAGCCATAGGGCCACAGCCAGAATAGCGCGCCATGGCTCAAGGTTGCGCCCGGCCAAGCGTGCTTTGTCGTTGACGGCTCTCTCATATTGGCATAGGTCGGGAAGATGGGCCAGCGCCAGAGCCCACAAGTCGTCAATCAACTGGCGGCGGTCGTGGGGCCAGGCTTCATAATCGAGCGGGTCGGCGTTGGCACGATAACGGTCGGGCGTGCGAACCAAGGGGATGACGATGGAGCGGCTGGCAAGGACGTTATCG
>JAUWNP010000275.1 GCA_030612585.1 Anaerolineae bacterium | reverse complement strand
GGGGAGGCCCAGCCGCATCATCGTTTCCAGCAGAAGCGGAAAATCGTCAATATGTTCAGTGGTAATCGTTATCTCAGGGTTCATCCCCTGAGTTTACCAAATAATTCGCTATTTGGCTAGATTTTTCAGCGAACGGACAGTCATGATGCCACTTACTCGAAATTGAACTGTGCCGCTTCGGACAGGGCGCGTTCCAACAGGTCAAGCACACCCAGTTGTGCTGCCCAACGGCGCAGGTACTGGAGATCCAGCCGGGCCTCTTGCACTTTTAACACATTTTGTACGTCGCGCCACTGCCGGTCTGACACCTGGCCGCCCATACGGTACCACTCCAGTTTCGCCAGGATGGTGTCCTCGGCGCTGGCGACGTAAGCCGCCCGATCTGGGTCGGTGGCTAACGTTTGGAGCACCCGCCGCTCGAATTGGGCCTGGTCAAAAGGGCGCTCTTTGCGGATGAATACGTCCACTTTGAACATGGTTTCCAAGTGAATCACGTTAAAACTGCCGCGGCGCCGAACGGCGTCGCGCATCATCTCGGCATCGGCGTAAAAGGCATCACCCAGGATGCGCGCCAATGGCTCGACGTGCTCCAGGCGCAGATCCGCAATCATGTCAACATCCATCGTCGCCCGAATAACGCCGTGTACGGCGCTGGCAAGAGACCCACCGATGAAGTAGGGGACGCGCAGCGTCTCCAGCGCGTCAATCACCAGCAAGGTCACGGCGATGGGTTCAGTCAACATCGTCTGTTATTCCCGGACATAGCGGGCCGTAAACCTGTGCGGCCAATTCCGCGCCCAGCAACAGGTCGGCCAGGCGGCGGCGCAACTCTTCTTCCGTGGCCTGGGAGTGGCGTTGGCGCAAGCCGCTAAGGGCCATCAGTTTTACCGTCTGGTTCAACTGGCCCAACAGGTGTAACTTGCGCCAGGGAGGGGCCTGGCGCATCAGTTCAATCTGGACGCGCTCGGCGTCGCGGTGAGTGTCAGATAGTTCGGATTCCATCGTATCCTATCAGACCCTAAGGGTTTCAGAAAACCCTTAGGGTCTTCAGGTACCGAAGGCCAGCCTGGGCTCCTCAAAAGGCGAATTGACGATAGGGTTGGCGATTACGACTCGTTTGATCTCCATGATCTAACCCAATTATACCCAACAACGGCACTTGCACAAACGAACGCCCCTTCGGCAAAGTTTACCCCGAGCGGAGCCGAGGGGTTCAGGGCAAGCAGCCCGCCGCCCCGCTTCCCCCACCACGACCGGCGCCGTCAGGCGAAAATCGCAGGCTCTGTCCTGAGCGAACTTGTCCTGTGCTCCTGGTCCGATAGACGCGGTTAGGGAGTCTCGTCAGAGACCTGTCTCCCCCTACAATACGTGACTACGCTGCCAACTGCACCAATCAAGACACCCGGAGGACAAACCAGAATCGCAACGAGAAAGAACACCACATGTAGGAATTCCAGCAGGGGACTCAATACAATGACATCGGCTGCCATTTGACCCAGACCATAAAAGAGATTGTGCAAGATAACAAAGAGGGGAAAACCGATCAGTGACGCGCCTAAGAGAATCAAAAAACGCTTCACTTGCCGCCAGGTGTGTACAAACGCCAGGATCAAAGCAGTGACTGCTACATAGCATAACAATAGCCCTGGGAGGTTGTCACTAATGCCAATGAGGAACGCAACTATCAGTGAAACACAGCATAGCGTTACCAGAACAAGCGTTGCCTTTCGACTCCTCTTCATACCTGTTAGTCCAAGGTATCTTTTCATTTCAACGCTCTCCTTACTACCCAGGTGCAACGCACTCCTAGCAACAAGTGCGTTGCACCCACACGAGTTCTAATCACTCAAGCGGGGCACACGGATTGGATTGAGCCCCAGATTCGTTCCTTTCTAAATTCGTTGTAGTAGCCGATGGTTGAAACCATCGGCTGATACACAAAGTGCGTTAAAACGCACTGAAATGCGACTTCCTAACCCGTTTTAACGGGTTTCGCTGTATCAGCGGGGTGTTTCAACACCCCGCATGAGCCCGACGATGGTGATACTGCAAACGTTCATATACGGCATCCCCCCCAGGTTATGGGTGAGGCCATAGCGGGGGTTGGCAATCTGCCGCTCGCCAGCCCGTCCGAGGAGTTGTAGGTACATCTCGTACAGCATCCGCAGCCCCGAGGCGCCGATGGGATGGCCGAAGCACTTTAGCCCGCCGTCGGGCTGGCAGGGAATCTGGCCGTCCAGATCGTAGAACCCATCCAGGATGTCCCTGGGAGCCTGGCCGCGCTCGGAGATGTGCAAGTCTTCCATCGTCACCAACTCGGTGATGGAGAAGCAGTCGTGCACCTCCATCATGCTGATTTCCTCGCGCGGGTCGGTGATGCCCGCTTCCTCGTAGGCCAAGCGTGAGCACTTGGAGGTGGTCATGAAGTGGTCTCCGTCCCACTCGTTGTAGCCCAGTTCTTCCCCGCTGCTGAGCGCCAACTGGAGCGACTTGACGGTGACAAAGTCCTCCTTGCCCAAGCCCCTGGCGACGTCGGGGGTAGTGACGATGGCGCAGGCCGCGCCGTCACTGACCCCACAGCAGTCGAACAGCCCCAGAGGATAGGCGATGGTGGGCGCGGCCAGTACCCGCTCGACGGAGACCGCCCTGCGCAGGTGTGCCTTGGGATTCAGGACAGCGTTGGCGTGGCTCTTGGCGGAGACGTGGGCCATCGCCCGTTTCAGGTCATCAATAGGGATATTATGTTTGGCGGCGTAGGCCGTGGCCAACTGGGCGAAGGCTCCCGGCGCGGTCACGTTGGGCATCCACTGCCAGGCCAACGTCCCGGCGCCGGAGCCCCAGTTGGGCAAGCCCCCGTAGCCGATGTCCTTGAGTTTCTCCACGCCCAGGGCCAGGGCGATGTCATAGGCACCCGAGGCCACGGCGTAACAGGCCCCGCGAAACGCCTCCGTCCCGGTGGTGCAGTAATTCTCGACGCGGCTCACCGGAATCTTGGGCAATCGCAGGGTCATAGAGAGCGGCAGCGCGCTCTTGCCGATGCTGATCTCCTCAAAACAGGTGCCCAGCCAGGCGGCCTGGATTCCCCCTCGGTCAATACCAGCGTCCTCTATCGCTTCCTCGAACGCTTCGACCATCAACTCCTCAGCGCCCACGTCCCAGCGTTCGCCAAACTTGGTGCAACCCATGCCGATGATGGCGACTTTGTCTCGAATGCCTGTGGCCATAGTTGTTTCTCCTTGTCTGAGCCCACTTTTCGTCCGCGAAACGTGATGATGACGTTTCACGTTTCACGTTTGACGTTTCACGTTTGACGCTTGACGTTTGACGTTCGACGTTTGACGTTTGACGTTCGACGTTTGACGCTACTCTTCACCCACTCCGGCCAGAGGAACCGCCTTCCAGAAGTACCCGGTGAACCCACGCTGCTCGTCCGTGTGATGCTTGCGAAACACCATTCTGACGGGCAGGCCCACCTTGAGGTCGTCCAGTTCGCAGTCGGTAAAATCGGCCATAAAGCGGCCACCGCCCTCGAACTGCACCATGCCGTAGATAGCAGGTGGGTCCACCGACACGGCCAACATATCGCCAGTGAAGGATTTGATCGTGGCGGGCCTGTCTGCGAACCCGTAGTCCTCCTGCGAGTGCATAGCACCACATTCGGGGTTGACGCAGATGTCCATCCTGGGGAACTGCGGCGTGCCGCATACCTTACACTTGCCGCCCACCAGCCCCAGGATCATCTTGCGCTTGCGCCAGAGGGTGGTCATCGCCGTCTGGCTGGGCGCTTCGGCGCGGATGCCTGTCTCCGTCACAATCAGGTCCCTGAACTTGAGGAACTTGAGGTAGTTGTCGGTGGTCTTCCCGCCGGCCAGCGAGCCCTTGATGCCGGTCCGGGATGACTCCCCTCCTCGTAGGGGGGGGCGGGGGGGGTTGGGCAGGTTGCGGATGTTTTCGGTGACCTCGAAGCAGAGAGCGTCGCAGCCCTGGCCGAAGCCGGCGACCAGGATGCGCTCACCTGGCTGGGCCTCCTCCAGAGCGTGGACGAGCATCACCAGGGGGTGGGCAGCGCCGGTTTCGCCGCAGACCTCGTGCATATTGTCCACCACCTTCTCGGGTGTCGCGCCGATGGCCTTGGCGATACGGCCATGCTGCCGCTTGATGAAACAGGGATAGACCACCCTGTCCACCTCGTCAATGGAGATGCCCAGTTTGGCCAGTAGCCCGTTGATGGCCTGTGGGATGATCTTGCCATATCCCTCCTCCCGTACCCACCTTTCCTCCCACGTGTAGTCGAACCGGCGTCCCGCTCCCCGATAGTGATCTACGAAATCATAGGAGAGCGAGTGCGCGCCCTCATATTCGGCGATCACGTCCCCGTCGCCCAGAAGCAAGGAGGCCGCGCCGTCGCCGTACCACATCTCGTAGAAAGAGGCGGCCTTCGTCTCTCGTCTGTCCGCAGCCATGACCAGAATGTGCTTCTTCTCCCCGCTCTTGATCGCTTCCAGACCAGTGATCATAGCCGAGGTGCCCGCTTTCAGGGACGAGGTTAAATCGGCGGTCAGGATGTCGTCCCGCAGATTCAGGGCCGTGGCGACGATGCCGGCGTTGAGCCGGTCGGCGAAGGGCAGCGTGGTCGAGGCCAGATACAGCCCATCCACGCTTCTCCTGTCCACGCCGATCAGGCAATCCCTGGACGCCGCCACGGCCATGGTCACGCTGTCCTCGTCCCAGTTGCAGAAGGAGCGCTCCCCCTGGGCTACCGTGACAACGGCTGGCGCCAGCCAGCCGATGTTCTGAAAGATACTCATCCGGTTCAATCGCGGCCGTGGGATGTAGCCACCGTAAGAAACAATGCCAA
>JAUWNP010000246.1 GCA_030612585.1 Anaerolineae bacterium | reverse complement strand
ACGAGACATAGCGACCAATCGTCGCAAGACGTCATGCTTATCAGGCACTTCTCCCCCCGGTGCGCCACCCATCATCTACTCGTCTACTCATCATACTCATCTACTCGTCTACTCATCCTGCTCATCTACTCGTCTACTCATGCTACTCATCTACTCATCTACTCATTCCTCTATGCGGCTCAATGACCACTTTGATGGATTCCCCGGCGCCGGCGACCAGTTGAAAGCCCAGACCTGTCTCCGCCAGGCTCAAGCGATGGGTGATCATCTCGTGTACGGGAACTCTGCGGGCGCGGATCAGTTCTATGGCCACCGCGATGTCTAGCGGACCACCACCATAGGAGGGCAGCAGTGTTATCCCGTTGCGCCAGAAATCATTGACGGGAATGGGAAGGTCAACGCCCGGCTCTGTCGGCGCGAAGAACAGCACAGTCCCCCCGCGATCCACAGATTGCAGCGCCTGGATAAAGGCGGGGAAGGCTCCAGTGCAAACGATCACGAGGTCGGCCAGCCTGTCTGCGTTGACCTCGCGCAGGCGGGTTGGTACGTCTTCTCCGGCGTGAATCACCTCGTCGGCCCCAAAACGCTGTGCCGCGTTCAGGCGGTAGGCGTTGATGTCCGTGGCCACTATGCGCCCGGCCCCCGAGGCGCGGGCCAGGGCCACGTGGAGCAACCCAGAGATACCGCTGCCGAGGACAAGGACGGTCTGACCCGGCTGCAGGCGCGCCAGCCTTTGCCCGCGCACGACGCAGGCCAAAGGCTCAATAAACACGCCATCTTCAAACGATACCTCGTCGGGCAGCAGAAACACGCCCCGGTCCACGTTGATCTGTGGCACGCGCAGGTATTCGGCAAAGCCGCCGGGATCGAAATTGGTGGTATGCAGCGTATCGCAGACTGTGTGGTGACCATTCAGACAATAACGGCACGTGTTGCAGGGGACGTGGTGAGAGACGAAGACCCGGTCGCCGATTTTGTAGGACTCCACGCCCTCGCCGGCTTCGACGATCTCTCCTGTGATCTCGTGGCCCAGCACTCGAGGGGCCGTTTTGATGCGATACCATTCCATCACATCACTGCCGCAGACCCCACTGGCGACCACTTTGACCAGCAACTCGCCAGGCCCAATCTGCGGCGTCGGTATCTCCTCCAACCGCACGTCTCTGTTGTTGTAGTACATTGCTACGCGCACAATACCCTCCCGCGACTAAAAGGACAATCTCAGAACCTTGCTCACAATACCAACTCCCGCGCCAGTATCCTCTCCTCAATGATTCAGTCATCTTCACGCAAAAGCGGCGACAGGAACCATCTCCACTCGCTCTGGTGCTCTCTTCTTTGCAGCAATCTCCTCAACCCGATGCAGCAGAGTTGCGTGGTAGTAGCGATAGCCACACTTGTCGCACACACCAACAGGCACATTCTCCAGAATGACGAAGCCGTGTCGGTGCTTGAATGCTTCTAGCGCTACCACCCGTTCCTGCACGATGCCATCACAGTGTTCGCACTTGTATCCATACATCTTATATCGACCCACGTGGGTCATCCGCTTCTGTCTTTTTGATTTCGCCATCGTGACTACTCACCCTGCTCGGCCTGGATCTGGCGATCCAGGCCAGGGGCGACGCAAGACACGGATTTTTGGTGCTTCTCCGTCAATTGCTACCGTTTTTGAACCACCCGGCTGCCGGATCTGGCGATCCGGCAAGAGCGGCTGAGTAGGTAACTCGCCATCCAAGATGGCGCACTCAACATCAAAAATGCCCAGTCCGTCCTCTGCCATCTCGTCAATGGCATGGCGGGTCAAGTCGTAGTCACCACTGATAATCGCGCTTCGTATTCCTCCGAGAAGTCGCCGCGACATTCTGTCTCCTTCCCGTCCGATGTTGTGTCACGATCCTACACGCGATTCTCCTGTTGACCGGCGGTCCTACTGCCCGCCGGTCTTGACACTGTTGAACAGTTCGTGCGCTTCTTTAGCGCTAGCGCCTGCGTGGATTATGGCCCGCAAGGCCCGGGCCACAGCCACCGGATGATCGTTCTGCCAGACGTTCCGGCCCAGGTTCACACCTATAGCACCCCTTTGCATGCCATCGTAGACGAACTCGAATACCTCAAGTTCCGTTTCGCACCTGGGACCACCCGCTATGACAACAGGCACGGGACAGCCGTTCACGACCTTGTCAAAATCCTCACACCAGTAGGTTTTCACCACGCGGGCGCCCAGTTCGGCAGCGATGCGACAGCACAGAGCAAGGTAGCGGGCCTCCCGTTTCTCCATCTCTCTGCCCACGGCGGTAACTGCCATGACGGGGATGCCGTACTCCTCACATTCATTTACGAGGTGCGCAAGGTTTAGCAGCGTCTCATGCTCAT
This sequence comes from Anaerolineae bacterium, assembly GCA_030612585.1. Next base: position 3,679 of record JAUWNP010000246.1, on the reverse strand, counting down.
ACTCGCTGCCGACGAAGATGGAGATACCTACAGCAGCCACGTTGAGGCGAACGATCTCTTGTATGGAGGTGGTAATCGCTTCGTGCGCCAGGTCGTTGCCGACGACGCTGGTGCCGCCGGACACCCTGAGGATAATCGGCTTACTATTGGCGGGGTCCACACACGAACGCAGCACACCCCTCGTGACAAAGAGGGCGTCACAATACGGAAGAAGCGGCTCGATCGTTTCGGCCGGTTTCTCCAATCTATGTGTGGGTCCTTGAAAGTATCCGTGGTCTATCGGCAGAAAAAAACAGTGGCCGTCGGGTTGGATAAGTTGTGACAAACGGTTTTCCATTCCCCAATCCATTTTGCTCCCTCCTTATATGCGAGCGTTCTCAGAAAGTCCGTGTTGCACCCACAAACACTACAGCGAATGGGGAAATCAACGAATTTCTCCCCACTCGGCCCTTTGTTTCATTCTAAATTCGTATCTTCTCAATATTCAGGGGGGGATGACGACTGTAGGGCGGTTTTGCTAACCGCCGTCCGGTCGGATAGCAAATCCGACCTACACCCGCCCCAAGTTTTTGAGAAGATACCTAAATTCGTTGTTTCTAAATTCGTTGTTGTGTTCCACTATGCTCAGGTCTGACAAGCAGATAGCCCTTGTCTATCAGCCAGTGGTGAAACTGCCACGTAGTGTATCTGCAATTCGTTCGGCACGTCTGCCTGATGCGCTGGTATTCATCAGAACCCGATGCGTGGGCATTCAGTTCCAACTGCACCGGGCACTCCACATCCTTGCAGAACTCTCTCCGCCGATACTCCACGTATCCTTCGATTGTCATAACCTTGTTTCTCCAGACCGTACCATCTGTAAGACTGATTGGCGCTCAGTATACCACATGGCAATGTGGAGGCAAGTGTAGTGCGGATTGGGCACAGAAAGGATAACTGTTCCAGTAAACTGCAAGTTGATGGGATACGAAGCGCGGCAACGTGCACATTCTTGACCGACCCCAAAGAAGGGGTATAATGACCCATGTGGGGCCAGAAGGAGGGCAAGTGGCTATGGAGTTTCGCAAGTTGGGCAGAACTGGCCTGGACGTCAGTGCCATAGGACTGGGCACGGAACATCTGGAGCGGCAGGAGGAAGGAGCAAACATTGGAACCAATTCGAGCAAGCGTGGTGACCGTCAGTGATAAGGGGTACGCGGGGAAGCGGGAGGATGCCAGCGGGCCGCTGCTGGCCGATCTGCTGCGCAAGATGGGCGCGGAGGTCGTGAGCCAGACGATCGTGCCCGACGAGCAGGCCGAGATCAAGCGAGTGCTGATCACACTGGCCGACGAGGCGCAGATGGACCTGGTCGTGACCACCGGCGGCACCGGGCCGGCCCCACGGGACGTCACGCCCGAGGCGACGCAGGCCATCATCGAGCGGGAGGTACCGGGGCTGGCCGAACTGCTGCGCTTCGAGGGGTACCGCAAGACCCCGTTGGCGGTCATCTCGCGGGGCGTGGCAGGCATTCGTGGGCGGACGCTCGTCGTGAACCTGCCCGGCAGCCCCAGGGCGGTGCGCGAGGGGATGGAGACGCTGGCCCCCATCCTGCCCCACGCGATCAAGATGCTCCGGGGGGTGGACACTGAGCATGGGGAGGAGGCAACCCGTGCCTGACGAGCGCCGCCCTGTGTTGAGCGTCGAGGAGGCGCTGGAGCACATCCTGGCAAGCGTGCGTGTTTTGGAGCCGGAGCGCGTGTCCCTGCTGGAGGCGGCCGGCCGCGTGCTGGCCGAACCGGTCGCCGCCGACCGGGACATCCCCCCGCTGACCAATTCCGCGATGGACGGCTACGCTGTGCGCGGGGAGGACCTGGCCCAGACGCCGGCCCGGCTGCGGGTGGTGGGGGAGGTCGCCGCCGGGCACGTTGGCCGGGTGCGAGTGGAGCCCGGGACGGCGGTGCGCATCATGACCGGCGCCCCGCTCCCCGCCGGGGCCGACACCGTCGTGCGCTTCGAGGACACCCGTCGAGACTCTGATTGGGTCGAGGTACTGAAGGCACCTCTGACCGGCGCGAACGTCCGGCTAGCGGGCGAGGACGTGCGCGCGGGCCAGGTCGTGTTGCGGCCGGGCCAGACGCTGCGCCCGCAGGAGATCGGCATGCTGGCGGCAGTCGGGCGCGTGGAGGTGGCGATGGTGCGGCGGCCCCGGGTGGCGATCCTGGCCACCGGCGACGAGATCGTGCCGCCCGACCAGACCCCCGGCCCCGGCCAGATCCGCGACGCCAACTCCTACACCGTCGCCGCGCAGGTGCAAGCGTTTGGCGGACTGCCGCTCCTGCTGGGGGTCGCCCGCGACCGGGAGGAGTTGGTGCGGCGGGGGATGCGAGAGGCACTGTCCCAGAAGGCCGACTTCATCATCACCTCCGGCGGGGTCTCCGTGGGCGATTTCGACCTGGTCAAGCAGGTTCTGGCGGCCGAGGGAGAGATGCACTTCTGGTCGCTGAACATGAAGCCGGGGCGACCGCTGGCTTTCGGCCAAATCCGACTCCCCCCCCGGTTGGGGGGGGCGGGGGGGGGCGTGCCCCTGTTGGGCTTGCCCGGCAACCCGGTGGCGGCGATGATCAGCACCGAACTGTTCGGTCGCCCGGCGCTCCTGAAGATGCAAGGCTTCGCCGACTGGTCGCGCCCGACGGTGCGGGCGCGCCTGAGCCAGCCCATCGCGCGCAAGGATGGCCGCCGCCACTACCTGCGGGTGCGGTTGCGCGAGACAGAGGCAGGCTACGAGGCGACGCTGACCGGCGACCAGGGCTCCGGCATCCTTTACTCGTTGGTGCAGGCAGATGGGTTGGCGATCATTCCGGAGGAGTGCGATCATCTGCCAGTGGGAGCGGAGGTGCAGGTGATCCTGTTATCGCGCGTCGGATGAGTGACATGTGCGGTTAGTTCACCATATACAAGTGAGGCGATTGAGTGTGGAACTAGAGCATCACTTGCCCTTCAATGGAGAAGACTACCCAGCCCGCCTCGACGGCGCTGCCAACGCGCTGTGGGAACCATTGTGGCGGCTTCGCACGGCACTGCGGCCTGTTGAGCGCGCGCTGTTGACCAGTCCACCATTGCGCCGGCTTCACTTTGTGCATCACGGTGGCGGCTCCTATCTCAGCACACCGCACACACACAGCCGTTTGCAACACACTCTGGGTGTCTTTGCGTTAATCGCGCACTTCTGCCCTGAGAATGACCTTTTGCGTGCAGCCGCGCTGCTGCACGATGTGGGACACGTGCCTTTTTGCCATACTCTAGAAGGACTCGACGGCGTAGACCACCATCGCTGGACCATTGACCGCATCCTCTCTCCACCAATTGCCGACATCCTGACTCAACACAACCTGCACCCACAATCTGTTTTGGCCTGTATCAGCGGCGAAACGGCGAACCTCTTGCGTAACGACGATGATATTCTGCACGCTGACCACCTTGACTGCTGGGTGCGGAGCGCGCAGGTGGGAGGCATCTTGCCACGACCAGCCCCTGAAGTACTCGCCCGGCTACGTTTGAGGGGGCCATATCTCGACACTGACATTGAGACAGCCGAGTTACTGGTTGATCTCATTGTGGCAGAAGCACGTTTTTACTGCACTGCTGCCAACCTGGGACCCAACACCATCCTGAAACATCTCGTACAACAGTCACTCGAGG
>JAUWNP010000231.1 GCA_030612585.1 Anaerolineae bacterium | reverse complement strand
AAACGGCCTGTTTTCGTGCCCGGGATGAATCTGGACACTCGATTTGGTCTGAAATTCAGGTCTGGCTGGCGAGATTTGCCCTGAATCGCAGGAAAACCGCTCCTTGAGAAACCCAAAGTGGCCTTAAGTTATGAGGCATGGCTGTGGGACAAACTCCCTACATCGGATGGAACTCGACTGGATGATTTGGAAAGGAGGGACTATGTAGCGGACTTCTTGTGACAAGAGTTAGAGTCGGAATTGGCATCAGTCATACAAAAAGGAGGGAACGAAAATGGGGTTCATAGAGACTGTATTTCAGACCATACTAAATCTTGGTCCGCTGGTAATGATGCCCGTCGTGCTGTTCCTGCTCGGGTTAGTCTTTGGCATGGGCTTCAGAAGAGCACTACGGTCTGGGCTGACTGTCGGTGTAGGCTTTGCAGGCGTCTATCTAGTGCTTGATTTCTTTATCGGCACTATCGCTGATGTATCCGTCACGCTGGCCGAGCGTTTCGGTGGCGCTTTGACCTATATGGATGCCGGTTGGGCCACCTTTGCCGCTATCGGCTGGGCCTCTGCGCTTGGGGCGATCTTCATCCCCGTGGGCATTCTGTCAAACCTGGTTCTGCTGCTCCTGAATGTCACCAAAACCCTGAGCGTCAATATCTGGGACTACTGGGAGTCCATCATCGCTGGCGTCATCGTGCAGACTCTGACCGGCAATTTCTGGCTGGGACTGGGCATGGCCACGATCGTGCACTGCATCAATCTTAAGGTTGGTGATTGGACGCAGCCCTTGATGAGAGATTACTTCGGTTTCGAGGGCATCTCGTCTTACGCCGCCGGCTATGCCGAGTGGGGGCTGATCGGGCTGCCGATCAGCAAACTCTTGGAGAAAATCCCCAGCTTGTCCCAACCCAAGTTCACCACCGAGTGGCTCCAGGAGCGATTCGGCATCTTCGGCGAGCCCATCTTCATCGGTACGGCAATCGGGATCATCATGGGGCTTCTGGCAGGCACAGGCATCGGCGGTGCGTTCCTGCTGGGTGTCAACCTCGCGGCTGTGCTCTACATCCAGCCCAAGATGATCAGCATCTTGATGGAAGCCCTGGTACCTATCTCAGATGCGGCCAAGGAGTTCTTGGAGAAGCGCGCACCTGGGCGCGAAGTGTTCATCGGCCTGGATCCCGCTATCGGCACTGGCAACGACACGGGCTTGGCGGTCGCCATCGTGATGGTACCCATCACCCTTTTGCTGGCTCTTGTGCTGCCTGGGAGTAAGGTGTTGCCGCTTGCTGACCTGACTTTCCTGGTCTTCTTCACCATGTGGGCCGCGGCCATCAACAAAGGTGACGTGGTGCGTACGTTGATCACTGCGACCATCTTCGTCGTCTTTGCAATCTATGCTGGCAGCTTCACCGCGCCCGTGATGAACGAGATTGCACAGAATTCAGGGTTGCTCGGGGAGGAGGCCGCTGCCACAGTGACGCACTTCGCGAACGGTTTCTACCCGCATAGCCTGATTGCTACGCTTATCGGCAAGCTGCTGGGGGGATTCTAGAGCCTAGAGACCCTTTCCCGCAAGGTCGGTATAGAGTGAGGCTTAACAAGTTCACGGAGTCCCTGGGAACATCAGGGACTCCGTGATATACAGGTTGAGCGCGTGGCTTGAGAAGCTGTACGAAACACTATTAGGAGGTTGAGAATGGCAGACATTTTGCAGGAAATGGCCTCAAATCTGTACAAAGGCGAGGCCGAAGTGGTCGCTGGGTTGGTTCAAAAAGCACTGGATCAGGATATGATTCCAGAGGAAATCCTGGCCAACGGCCTGATTGCAGGCATGGACGAAGTGGGCAAGGACTTCAAGGCCGGTGATCTCTTTGTGCCCGAGGTGCTCATCGCAGCCCGAGCGATGCACGCCGGCATGGACATCCTAAGGCCACTGCTGGCAGAGGGCGACACATACAGCGCGGGGAAATACGTCATCGGCACGGTGCAGGGCGACCTGCACGACATCGGCAAGAACCTGGTCAAGATGATGCTGGAAGGCGCCGGATTTGAGACGATTGACCTGGGGACTGACGTGTCCGCAGAGGCTTTCGTGGCCGCCGTGCGGGAGCACCAGCCAGAGGTGGTCGGAATGAGCGCGCTGCTGACGACGACAATGACGAATATGAAAGCGACCATTGAGGCGCTAGAGGAGGCAGGTCTGCGCGATGCGGTCAGGATCATGGTGGGCGGTGCGCCGGTGACGGCAGCCTTTGCCCAGGAGATCGGTGCTGACGCCTACGCACCCGATGCAGCCACTGCTGTGGATGTTGCCCGGGATCTGGCCGGATAGATCAATTGCATCTCGAACAAGTATCCAGCCTGACGGCATACGTGCTACGCAAGTATGGGAGGCGCTTAATAGTAGGAGCACACCGATGCCAGAAATCACACTGACCGTCCACCACAAAGTGGGCCTGCACGCCCGGCCCGCCGCACAGTTCGTCAGGACCGCCAAGCAGTTCAGTAGCGACGTTAAAGTCACCCATGGCGAGCGAGAGGCGAACGCCAAGAGTATCCTGGGTGTGCTGACGCTGGGAGTCAACCAGGGAGCGGTGATCACCATCCGCGCCGAGGGAGACGATGCCGAGCAGGCCCTGGCAGCGTTGGAGGCACTGGTCGAAAGTAACTTCGGGGAAGCGGAATGATAATGATGCGCGGCATCGCCGCCTCACGAGGGATCGGTATCGGGCCGGCCTTTCACTTCCGGCGGGCCGATCTATGCTTCGAGCGCTGCACGCTGGAGGACACGGCTGCCGAGTGGATGCGCTTCCAGGCCGCGCTGGAGACGGCCTGCGAGCAACTGGCCGACGTGTGCGCCAAAGCAGAGGCCGAGTCTGGAGCGGAGCAGGCTGCCATCTTCCAGGCTCACACGCTGATGTTGGAGGACCCCGAACTGCTGGACACCGTACGGACAGCCATCGAGGAGCAAAACGTCAACGCCGAGTCCGCGCTGAGCGACGCCGCAGAGATGTACGCGCAGATGCTGGAAGCGCTGGACGACGAATATCTCAGCGCTCGCGCCGCCGACGTGCGCGACGTCGCTACCCGCGTCCTGCGCATCCTCCTCGATGTGGCCGAATCCCCCTGTGCCGGCCTGGCTGTCCCCTCCATCATCCTGGCCCACGACCTGACCCCCTCCGACACGGTATTGCTCGATAAGTCGCTGGTGCTGGGCTTCTGCACCGCCGAGGGGGGCGCGACCTCCCACACCGCCATCCTGGCCCGAGGGTTGGGGCTGCCCGCCGTTGTTGGGGCCGGCCCGGACGTTCTGGACGTACTTGCTGGCACGACGTTGGTGCTGGATGGCAGCGACGGCACGCTGCTGGTCGAGCCGGACGAAGAGACAGTACGGGCGTATCGGGCACGGCAGGCGACGGCTAGCGCGGGGCTGGCACAGGCCCGCGCGCAGGCCCCCGCGCCCGCCGTCACCCCCGACGGTCCCCAGGTCGAGGTCGTCGCCAACGTCGGCAACGTGGAGGGGGCACGGGCGGCACTGGAAGCCGGCGCAGAGGGGGTGGGCCTTCTACGCACCGAGTTCCTCTACCTGGAGCGATCATCCCTGCCCGATGAGGACGAACAGTACCGCGCCTACCGGGCCATCGTGGACGTGTTCGGCGACTCTCCGGTCATCCTGCGCACGCTGGACATCGGCGGCGACAAAGACCTGCCCTACCTGGACCTGCCCCACGAGATGAACCCCTTCCTGGGCCTGCGGGCGATCCGACTGTGTCTGGCGCGGCCGGAACTATTCAGGCCACAACTGCGGGCGGCGCTACGGGCCGGGGCCGGGCGCAACCTCAAGTTGATGTTCCCGATGGTGGCGACGGTCGCCGAGGTGCGGGCAGCGCGGGCGGTGCTGGAGGAATGTCGCGCCGAACTGCTGGCCGAGGGACACGCGGTGGCAGAGGAGATGGAAATCGGCATCATGGTCGAGGTCCCCGCCGCCGCGCTGCTGGCCGACCGCCTGGCGGCCGAGGTGGACTTCTTCTCCATCGGCACCAACGACCTGAGCCAATACACGCTGGCGGCCGACCGCACCAACGCTTCCGTCGCCCCGCTGGCCGACGCGTTCCACCCCGCCGTGCTGCGCCTGGTGCGCGACGTCATCACTGCCGCCCACGCGCAAGGCAAGTGGGTGGGACTATGCGGCGAACTGGCGGGCGAGCCTCTGGCGGCCCCCATCCTGCTTGGCCTGGAACTGGACGAGTTCAGCATGAACCCACCTGCCATCCCCATGGCCAAACAGATCATGCGCGCCCTCACGCTGGACGAAGCACGAGACGTGGCCCAGGCCGCGCTGGAACTGGACAGCCCCGACGCGGTGCGGGCGCTGGTGCGGGAGCGGGTGCCCGCGGCCGATGTGGGGTAGATACAGGTTGTTACCCATAGGCCGGAAAGCGCCTGTTGAAGACCCTATTCCAATACCGGAACGCTTCCTCAACATCCCCCTGTGCTGCAGTCTCCTGCGCCCTGGTGGTGTGGTAGATCGCGGACCTGAGTCTTGAAAGAGCCGCTTCTCTATCAACACCAGCCGATCGCGCAGAGACACGACCCGATACGCCCTCCCGGTCATACACATCCGCAAGTTGGTCATCCCACAGCAACTCCAACACACTGCGAAAGTCTACGCTGTAAACGATCATCTTTTCGCCAGAGGCATACTCCGTACACCGCAGTTCAAGATAGAAGGATGAGATGGCAGCGTTTCGGAAGTACTTCCACGCCTTCAGGAAACGGATAAGCGGCCTCAACTTGCCATCAAGATCGTGATCTATGGCCGCAATGTATGCGCTATGGGCGTCCGGGCTGGATTTCATCCAACCACCTGTGCCATCGGCAATCGCATAGATTCGATAGCCGTCACTGGTTTGTCCGGCTAACCTGGCCGGGATAACGCCGATAGTCTTAGCGCTATCTACGCCGAGAGGCACTACGACGGCAGGGGATCTCACAGCCACGCCTGTGTTTGGAAATCTCCTGTCGAGAGCATCGCTTACCTCGGTCAGGAGCGAGACCGAGTCATCCGGTACACTGTCGTAATCCACGCTTGCGAGATAGTCCACGCCACCATATCCACGGATGCTTGTGCCATTCAGAAACGAGCCGCCAGGAAAAAAAGCATACAACCCGAAGTTGTCGTCCAGGCACTCCTTGATGTCCTCTCGACAATCCTCAGCGACATACGACTCATCATCGCCAGGGATCAGACTATCGAGAAATAGTTGGAATCCTTCGTCTATCATCCTAGCCACAGTTACCCCCTTCTTCGTAACTACCTTGACAATGTCACAGTTCCGGCAACCCTACAACGAATTGGGAAAGGAGCGAATTTTCCCGTCGCTCGCGGTGATAGAGGCCGATTTTGCCATAAACTCGGTCGAAACAGTGTGTCCCGATTCGTTTTTTTCTAAATTCGCTGTAGTGTTGCGCCTAATGTGATAAAGTCAAGGCAGTTAAGCGTTTTGAAAGTGAGGAAGAACGGATGAATCTGTCCAATAAGGTGGTTGTTCTGACGGGAGCCAGCCAGGGCATTGGCAGAGCGGCGGCCTACAAATTCGTCGCATCAGGCTCCAAAGTTGTTCTGGTAGCCCGTTCGGAGGACTTGCTGAACGGGATCGCTGCCGAGTTGGGGGAAGAGCACGCTCTCGTCATTCCCGCTGACATCACCCAGCAAGAAACACACTCCCGCATTGTAGCAGAGACCATGCGCCGTTTTGAGCGCATTGATATTCTGGTCAATAACGCTGGCGTAGGAATCTATGACCCTTGTGAGAATGTTGCTCCGTCTGATGTGCAGATTGTAATGGATGTCAATTTCTTCGGAGCGCTCTATCTGACGCAGGCTTGTATTGCGAAGATGAGAGCCGGTGGTGGTGGTCTGATCATCAACATATCATCTATCGCTGGTAAGCGTGGCGTACCGAATATGGGACCCTATTGCGCTAGCAAAGCGGCCTTGGAACGGTTCACAGAATCGTGGCGCATGGAGTTAGCAACTGACAATATTCGTTTCAGCACGCTCTATCCTGGCACTACGCAGACGAACTTCAAGAGCAATGCCCTGGGTTCACATCAGCAGAAATCAAGCCCAACGGAACGTATGCCCGCCGAGCAAGTGGCACAACATCTGATCCGGGTTGCAGAGAGAGAACCACGGGATGCCTACGTAAGGCTATTCGATAGAGCATTTGTTTTCTTCAGCGGGCTTTTTCCCCGCGCATTCGATAACCTTCTTGGGCGATACTACAAGACGTGAGTTGTTAGTACCTTGAGGATTAAATTCTTGCACAATAAACAAGGATTCTGGAAAAGTTGAACCACGAAGGACACAAAGAGCACCAAGGTTGGGTCTGTGGTTTCTTAGTGTCCTTGGTGTCCTTTGTGGTAAGGACTATTTTGACTCTGGCTCGCCCAGGTTAGGAGGATACAGGTGAACGAGACTATAGGAGTGATTCAAAACCGTAGGTCAGTAAGGGCTTTCCAGGACAGGCCAATTGATAGAGACATTGTAGACTTGATAATAAAGTCTGCTATGCGTGCC
>JAUWNP010000127.1 GCA_030612585.1 Anaerolineae bacterium | reverse complement strand
GTCTTTAGAGAAGGCAAGAGGCCGCCCCCGATTCGCAGTGATCAGGATGGCCTGGTCCTCCGGCACGACGCCGACGAGATCAATAGCCAGCAATTCGACGACGTCGGCGATGTCCAGCATCTCGCCGCGCTGCACCATATCTGGCCTCAGCCGGTTGATGATCAGTCGTGGGGAGCCTTTCTCCTCTGCCTCGACCAGGCCGATGATCCGGTCGGCATCGCGTACGGCAGCCACCTCCGGGTTGGTGACGATGAGAATCTCGTCGGCCGGGGCGATGGCATAGCGGAAGCCCTGCTCGATGCCAGCGGGAGAATCAATCAGGATGAAATCGTACTGTTCCCGCAGGCTCTCGCAGACGCGCACCATGTCATCAGGCTGGACCGCGCTCTTGTCGCGGGTTTGCGCGGCTGGCAGCAGGAAGAGTTCCGCAAGCCGCTTATCGCGCACCAGCGCCTGGCGCAGCCGGCAACGTCCCTCGACCACGTCTACTAAGTCGTAGACGATGCGGTTTTCGAGGCCCAACATCATATCGAGGTTACGCAGGCCGACATCGGCGTCAATGACCACCACTCGATGCCCTTGCATCGCCAGTGCGACGCCCAGGTTGGCGGTGAGGGTTGTCTTGCCCACTCCTCCCTTGCCCGAAGTAACCGTAATCGCTCTTGCCCCCATTGGCCCTCCTTGCCCTACCCGTCTCAATTCATTGCCATTCCGGGGACTGGCAACCCAGTGGCATTATAGCACAGGAAATGGGATTATCAAACCCCTAAACTGTGGCCTTCAAGTATCCGACGAAATTGGCTAAGGCTTGCAGTGTGTGAACTACACAGTGGGGATCAGCGTCGTAGTTACCACAACTCTTATAGAGGGTTGCCGTGGGGAACCGATGAGCAATACGCACTTGGGGCTTCAATTCGATTTGTATGGCCTGGACTCGTTCCTGTGTGCCTGGTACGAACTGATGGTGGGCAAAAGTGGTAATTGTTCCGCGTCCCTTGGCGGCAAACCTGTTTCGGCCAATGACAAAACAGGCAGGATTGCAGTCATTATCGGTAACTTGCAGGCAATGTTCCAACTCTCTTACGTGTTGCTCGTCCATTGAACGCTCGCCGTCTTGTTCGCTGCGGAAGCCAAGGTCTATCGTCTGGTTCGGGTCGAGTGTCGTACTGTTTAGAGCAGCGCCGTGTAGATCAATCACATACCGGATACCCGCTTCCTGGATCAGCCTCCCTAATTCTTCTTTGTAGGGACAAGCCTCGTAGTAGTTTGGATCATAATCATCAATGCGCCACATCGTTGCCAGGGCTGCCGTTCCGCACAACTCTGAGAGCAACAAGACCATGCCCGCTGTATAGTCATCCTCTTCGTGCCATCTTTCGTCAGCGTTGTTGCGGTAGGTTCGAGCACCGTGCGGGGCCGATAGCAGCACTGGTGATTGGCGACGGACGACCACAAAAGGCGCTTCGCCCTGCGGATGGGGTTCGTTGTAGTGGACTCCAGCCTCGCGTTGGATGAGTTGCCTGACGTGATCAAGAGTTATGGTGACCATCGTCTCCCTTCAGTATCCGCACGTCCAGTGGCATCAAACCCTGCTCGAATAGCCGTACTGGGTTCAGGTCCAGTTCCTTAATCTCCGGCCTATCCGTGACCATCCGGGAGACCGCAAGCAGCAACTCGACCAGCGCCTCGGTATCGTACCTGGCTTGGCCGCGCACTCCTTCCAGCAAGCGGAACCCGCGAATCTCCCGCATCATCTCCTGCGCATCTCTGCGTTCGAGGGGGGCGACTCGGAAAGTCACGTCCTTCAGCACCTCTGTGAAAATCCCCCCCAGGCCGAACATCACCGTCGGCCCAAACATCGCGTCGTCCAGCGCGCCGACAATCACTTCCAACCCGTCAGGCGCTTGCTTGGAGACCAGGACACCATGGATGTCTGCGTCAGGGACGTGCTCCCGAACAGTTGTGACGATCCGGTCGTAGGCCTTCACCATGGCTGAACCGTCCCCAATCCCGACGACCACACCGCCCACGTCGCTCTTGTGGATCACGTCTGGAGAGACGATCTTAAGCACGACGGGATATCCCAGGCGCGCAGCGATGTCCACGGCCTCCTCGGCGCTGCGTGCCACCCCGTGGTCTGGATATGGGATACCGTAGTCATGCAGCAGGGATATCGCCTCCGGTTCCAAGAGCACATTTGATGGATGCACACTCATTCTCTCTGGTATCGAGAAACCAGGTTTTTCAGAAAAAACCCGGTTTCTTTTTGCCCAGACTGCGTCTCGAATCGCCCGGATGGCGCGCTGTGGCGTGGGGAAGACGGGGATGCCCACGGCGTGCATACGAAGGCGCTCGGTCTTCTCCACCTCTCCGCCTCCCAGGTACACGACCACAAGACGGCTCCCTACTCTCTCCCTGAGCCGCTGGACCACCTCCGTCGCGCCCGGGATCGGGTCTCCAAAGATGAGCAGGTAGACGTCGGCCAGGCCGTACCGTTCGGCGATGGACACTGTCGCCTCGAAATCGGCTGCCGGGGCCACGGTGAGATCGAGTGGATTCGAAAGGATGGCCGTGGGCAGCAGGCCCGCATCTTTGAGTTCCGTGACCATCTCTGGAGGCAGCGGCGGTACTCGCAGACCGAGCCGCTCCGCCTCGTCCGTTGCCAGGATGCCACAGCCGCCGGAACTGGTGACGGCGAACACCCGGTCGCCACTATTGCTCACAGCCCCCGTCCTCGGGAGCGGCCCCTCCAGATCCAGACTCGCCAACGCCTTGGCGCTATCGTACAATGACTCGATGTCGGGCACACGCACGATGCCAAACTGTCTACAGGCGGCGTCAAATACATCATCGCGCCCTGCCAGCGACCTGGTGTGAGAAGCGGCAGCGCGCTGCCCTCCCTCTGTTCGTCCCGACTTGAGGACCACGATGGGCTTCTTGGGAATGGCGCGTTTCACAGCCTCCAGGAATCGGCGACCGTGCTTAGCCCCCTCGAGATAGAGCGCAATGACCTGGCTCCCTTCGTCGTCGGCAAAAAAATCAATCAGATCCGTCTCGCAAACGTCCGCCTGGTTGCCCAGGCTGACCGTCGCTGAGATTCCAAGACCCTCATCCACGGCCCAGCCGGCCAGAGTGGCTGCCACAGTCCCGCTCTGCGAGATCACGGCCAGGGAACCGGATGCAGTGACCAGCGGCCAAGACGCGCATAGTTTGTTGGGCCGGTAGTTGATCCCCTGACAGTTTGGCCCTACGAGCCGCAGGCCGGTCTCCGTGACAATATCCAGCAACTCCTGTTCCAGGTCCTCTCGTCCTGCCTCCCGAAACCCTCCGCTGATGATGATACCGGCCCTTGCACCCTTGCCGGCCGCCTCACGCAGCACGCCCGGCACGAAAGGGGCAGGGACGACGACCACCACAAGATCCAGGCCCGATGGTATCTCACTCACCGACGGATAAACTCGCAACCCCAAAATCTCATCCGCCTTCGGATTGACAGCATAGACGTTTCCCTCATAGCCGCCATTGAGAATGTTCGCCAGGATCACGTGTCCCAATTTCGCCGGGTTCGACGACGCCCCGACGACTGCCACAGAACGCGCCAGAAACAGCCTCAATACACCACTGTTCATTGCTTCACTATTCATTGCTTCACTATTCATTGCTTCATTGTTCATTGTCCTTTGTCCTTTGTCCCCCGTGCTCGCTGCACCACAATCACCCCACCCATGATCAGCAGGATGCCTAGGCCTATTAACGGGGTCATCCGCTCGCCGACGAACACCCAGGCAATCAGCGGCGCTAGCCCAACCTGAAGCGAGTTGAGCGTAGTAGCGCTGGCTACGCTGGTCAACGACAATGCCGAGGTAATGCTGACCAGCGCCACCGTGTTGAACAACCCAGCGATCAGCACGTTGAGCAACAGTTGCCGCGACGTGGTCACGTATAGCCCTATGTTGCCGGCGGCGAAAAGGTAGGCATTGTTAAGAATGATACCCGTCAGTGTGGCGATAGCCAGGGACTGAAAGCGATCAACGCCACGACGCATCGCGTAGGTGACCAGCACGCCCGAAAGCGCCCAGCAGAACGCCGTGCCTGTAGCGTACGGCACCGCCAGCCACCAACTGGGCGAAAGAGTCGCGTCGCCGCTCTGTCCCAGGCTCAGCACAAGTAGGCCCGTTATACTGATCACCATTCCTACCACCATCTTGCGGTTAAGCGTTTCGTGCAACAGGAGCGCCGCGAGCAACGCCCCCCAGAGCACCTGGGTGCCGGAGACTGGGCTGGCGACCAGGATGCCGCCTTCCTGCAACGCCGCAAACAACAGCGGGTTGGCGACCACAAAGGTCAGCACGCCATAGCCAACCAGTGGTGCGAGCAGCCTCCAATCGCTCAGTGGCGAAACCGTGTCAGGATGACGGCGTCTAGCGCCCAACCCCATCACCAGTGCAAACAGGAAAACCGGCGTCGCCCGCAGGCTGACCCCCAACATGTAGTTGAGATCATTCCCTCGTACTGCAACACCGGTGAAGACGTTAGTGAGTGCGTAGAAAAGGGCCGCACCCAGTGCCCAGAGTTCACCTTTCCTTGTCTTCATTCAGATCTCGCAAGTCCTCTTCGACTCCGCAATCACCCGGTCGGGCGTGGCGGGAAGTTGGCGGATACGCACGCCGATGGCGTCATGAATCGCATTGATGATAGCCGGCGCAGTGGGGATGGCGGCGGCCTCGGCGATGCCCTTGGCTCCGTAAGGCCCGTTCGGGTCGGGGTCCTCGATGAGCAATACCTCCACAGGTGGCGCATCTTTGATGACCGGGATACCGACCTTAGCCAGCGTGTCCGTCGCCAGGCGGCCCCGGTCCAGGATGAACTCCTCCGAAAGTGCGTAGCCCAGCCCCATCAGGCAACTGCCCTCGATCTGGCCTCTCGCGCCGTGGGGGTTGATCGTCCGCCCGACGTCGTGAGCGGCGACTATCTTACGCACGTGCACCTCGCCACTACCCTCATCCACGTCCACGATGGCGGCCTGGGTGGCGTAACTGAAGGAGATGAAGTTAACGCGCTCGTCCTGATCCTTGTTCTCGCTCTCGTCCTCCCCAGCGGCCCCCAGCGAGAAGGTCGGCAGTGGGTTGTACGTATGCTCCACGGAGATCGTTCGTCCCTCATCTCGAAGCCGAGCCGCCAGATCGGCCAGCCTCTCGGCGGTGAGCATGGTTTCGCTTGGCAGTTCGGCGCGCAGTTGCTCCAGGAACAGTGGCGCCGCCTCGACCGCCGCGTTGCCCGACATAAAAGTGGTGCGTGAGGCGCTGGTGATGCCCCCATCTGGAGTGCGCGCCGTGTCGCAGGCCAGTACGTCAATGAGAGTGTAGGGCACGCCCAAGGCCTGGGCCGCCATCTGCGCGACCACCGTGTCGGCTCCCTGGCCCAGGTCAGCGCCGCCGAACCGGACGAGGATGCGGCCCTCAGGCGTCAAGTCCAAACCCACGCCGGTCTGCTCAGGCAGGCCCAGCCCCAGCCCGACGTTCTTGTAACAACTGGCCACGCCCACGCCACGCTTATGCCCAGGTGCAGGCGGCGGCAGTTCGGTCTTCGCCACTTCCAGCGATTGCTCGACCAGCCTCAGCGTCTCGACGAACGGCACGCTTTCGTTCACCACCTGTCCGGTCGCCGTCGCGCTGCCGGGCCTCAATCCGTTGATCCGGCGCAGTTCGAACGGGCTCATCCCGAGTTTCCCGGCCAACTCATCCACCAACGACTCCACGGCGAAGGCCGACTGGGGGATGCCGAAGCCCCGCATCGCCCCGCAGGCGATGTTGTTAGTATAGACCGAGAGTCCCTTGATGCACACGTTGGGGATGTCGTAGGGGCCGGTGGCGAAGAGCGTTGCCTGGTCGAGCACAGGGATGCCCGCGCTGGAGTAGGCGCCGGTATCGGCCAGGATGTTGCAGGTCAGGGCCACCAATCGGCCGTCGCGGGTCGCGCCCAGGCGGGCGGTGTGCTCCATCGCGTGGCGCTTGGTGTGGAAGCGCAGACTCTCGGCCCGCTTCAGCACCATCTTGACTGGCCGCTGGGTGTGATAGGCCGCCAGCGCCAGGTAGGGGTGCAGGCTCATATCGTTGCGCGCGCCAAAGCCGCCACCTGGGGAGACGTGCACCAGGCGTACCTTCTCCGGCGGCAGCCCCAGCACCTCGACCACCCCCCGGTGATGGAACGTGACCGCCTGGCTCGCCATCCAGACGGTGACCACACCGTCCTCGTCCGCCGCCGCAGTGCCGGCCTCCGGCTCCAGGTAGGCGTGCTCGATGAATGGGGTGCGGAAAGTGCCCTCGACGACCACGTCCACCCCGGCCATCGCTGTTTCGACGTCGCCCTTTTCGACGTGGGTGCCGTACATCACGTTGCTGGGCTTATCGCCAGGGCGCGGTGGGTGGAGAATGGGTGCGTCCGGCGCTAGCGCCTCGTGAGGCGAGAAGACCCCCTTCAGTTCACGGTACTCCACGCGCACCTGTTCCGCAGCAGCGCGGGCGATCTCCTCGGACTCAGCCACGACCAGCGCCAGCACGTCGCTGATCGAACGCACCCGTTCGCCCACAGGTACAAACACGGGCTGGTGGGGGATAATGATGCCGTAGGCATTGTGTCCAGGGACGTCTTTGGCGGTAAGCGCCGCGACGACGCCCGCCATCGCCTCGGCCATGCTCGTGTCCAGGGAAAGCAGTTCGGCGTAGGGATGTTCGCTGAACACAGCCACTGCGTGCAACATCCCTTCACCTGCGGCTCCCGCAACAAGTTGCGGACCCCAATCAGCGCCGTAGCGATGCGCGCCGGTAACCTTCGCTATGCCGTCCTTACGTACTACAGACCATCCCACTACGTTCGGATCAGCCCCCAAATCCAGTGGGATGTCCGTTTCACCACGCAATGCCGCCGCCGCCCGCTGCACGGCCGCGATGATTGTGTTATAGCCGGTGCAGCGACAGAGGTGACCGGTGAACCACTCGCGGATCTCGTCTTCAGTGGGATCGGGGTTCTGATCAAGTAACGCCTTGGCTGCCAGCAACATCCCTGGCGTGCAGAAGCCACACTGCACGGCGCCCTCGGCCAGGAACGCCTTCTGAATAGGATGTAACTGCCTCTCCCCCTCGTGGGGGCGGGTGGGGGGGGGACAACTGCTCCCCCCCTGTAGGGGAGCCTGCCCTGCCACCGCGCGTACTCCACTGCGAGAGTACTCTCGTGGCAGGCGTGGCGGTGAGCTTGTCGAAGGGGGCTGGGGGGGGTAAGCCAGCCCCTCGACAGTGAGCACGTCGCACCCCTGGGCTTTCAGCGCGGGCGTGATGCACGAGGCCACGGGCTCGCCGTCGAGCAACACCGTGCAGGCCCCGCACTCCCCCTCGCCACAGCCGACCTTGATGCCAGTCAGGTGCAGTTGGTCACGTAACACGTCAGCCAGCATCGCCCCCGGCGAAACCTTGACCGTGACCTCTCGCCCGTTCACCCACATCGTCAGCAATCTCAATCGCCCATTGTTCATTGGTTCATTGTTCATTGTTCATTGTCCCGACTGCCCGCTCCAACGTGCTCCGCACCAGCACCGCCACCATTGCCTCGCGGTAGACCCGTGAGCAGCGCAGGAGACTGTCGCGTGGGTTGGCCTCCTCCTGGGCCAGCGTCGCGGCACGGGAGATGGTCTCGGCGGTGGCCGGCCGACCGGCTAGCCACGCTTCTGTGCCGGCGGCGCGGTACGGCCGCGGCGCGACCGGCCCCAGCGCAATGGCTGCCGACGCGAACTTTTCACGCGACGCTCGTGGCGGATCGCCAGACCCGCCACCTCCCGCTGGATTTGACAATCCAGCGGGAGCGTCTCGTGATAGCCGCACGACGGTCGCGGCACACAGCACCGGCAGCGCGATGGACTTGCATTTGCCCAAGCGCCGGTAGGCCGAACCGCACTGTCCAGTCGGCGTTCGGAAACGGAACGCCCGCACCAGTTCGGCGGTACTGTCTACGCAAGAGACACCAACGCCCTCGTACAGTGCGGCCAACCCGATCCAGCGCGCGCCGTCCACGCCGACGATCTCGGCCTCAGCATCCAGCGCCAAGAGCGCCAGCGCCGTATCAGCCGCTGGTTGAGCGTTGACGACATTGCCCCCCAGCGTGCCCACGCCGCGGATCTGCGCCGACCCGACCTCGGCGGCAGCCTGGGCCAGCACTGCAGCCCGCTCGCGGATCAGCGGCGACCTGGCTACTTCGGCGTGAGTCGTCGCCGCGCCGATGGTGAAAAAACCACCGGCCTCGGAGACACCCCGCAGCGTGTCAATGCGACTGACGTCCACCAGGCAGCGCGCCTGCCGCTCGCCACGTCGCAACTGCAACACCAGGTCGGTGCCGCCAGCGATCACACGCGCCTGGCCGCCGCGGTCAGCCAACATCCGCAAGGCTTCGTCAATGGTTGCAGGATAGAGATACTCTTGCCACATACAACCCCCTGAGATGTCAAACGTGAAGCGTGAAACGTCAAGCGTGAAACGTCAAACGTGGATTACGCAACACGCAACACGTTTCACTTCCCGTTCTCGAGATATTCGTATAACCGCTCCACGCTCCAGGAAGGGTCGAAGCCCAACTTGTCCAACGAACGACCCTCGGCATGGAAGTCACGGCCGAGCAGGCCCGATGCGATGGTGACAATCGCGTCGCTGACCGGGGTCGGCACATCCAACATCCGGCCCAGTTCGCAGTAGGTGAACAGGCCATAGGGGATGTCCTCGGTCAGGTGGCGTGTGTCCAGTTTGAACGGCCCTTCGCAGATCTCCAGATTCTCGGTGTGGATGGCGTCATAGAGCGGCAGTACACCCTCATCCTCGCGTCCTTTGGGATTCCACCCGACGTTGTAGATCTCCTCCTCCAGCGTGTACGCCTTGATGCCCAGTGCCTCCGAAAGCGCCATCCGCTCCCGATCCACCAGTTTGATCAGGTTGACCACCGCCGGGGTGTTGGCCGTCTTGTCGAAGAGGCAGAAGGTGGGATCGCCGCGCTCAATGCGGGCGGCGTTGCAGAGCATCGGCGGCGGGTGGGTGATGGCGTTGTAGTCCACCAGGATCGATTCCAGCACGCTTCTGGCTGGACGAATGGAATACTCCGGGAACACGGTCTTGAGGGCGTTGATCACGCGGTCAATCAGCCGGCCAGGGAAAGCGGCGGTGATCAGTTCCATCACGCGCGCTTCGATGCGCACCAGTGTCGGCTCCATCTTGGTCGCGCCGTAGGGCAGCGTGTTCGTGTCGCCTAGTGCCACGTCTGCGGTGACGCCCGCGTCCCGAAAGACCTTGCCGTAGATCAAACACGCTCCCCCCTTGCCCCAGACGACGATGGTCTGCCCGTCCTCGACGTAGGGCGCGCAGGTGCGGGCGAATATCTCGTGCGCAAAGGCTGGCACCGGGTTGAAGACGTACTCAGCGCCATGCATCGCCTCGGCGATGTCGCTCGTGATGGTATCAATCTCGGCGAAGCCCTCGCCGATGATCTCGATGCCGCCACGTTTTTGGATGGGCTTCAGCACGTGGGCGAACTCGGGCAGGTCATACAGCGCGACGGAGTGACCGCGTTTCGTCAGGTCGGCCGCCGCCGCGCAGCCGCCGTTGCCAGCGCCTAGGATAGTGATTCTTGACATAGTTCCTCCACTGAGAACACGGATTTCAGGACATCAACGGATCAATTCTCGTCTAACCGCCGTATCGCTCCTTTAGGAAATCATGATTATGATAATCCTGCTTTCCTTACTGCTCATTCACTCCTCAACTCTGGTTGAACTCAATGCACTGTCTGTAGAATCCTTCAATTGAATTCGCTGACACCAAATCTTGTTCCCCAATTGTTGCAATGAGTTCTTCCCAGCTTATGGTGCGGACGTCAATTGCTTGAAAGGTGGGTTGAAGCCAATCCAAGTACCACTGATCTTTAGCTCCGGCATATTCCTGTACCCGTCTCTCAACTTTCCGATGTATCGAACCGCGACTCATTTCCTCCGCAAAGACACCTTGTGCGATTTGGGAATGGGGAGCCAGTACGTAGAAGCCAAGGTAGGCTACGTCAACAGGTCTCCGGTCTGCACGCTTAAGGACCTCAGCGATGCACGCGACACTGCGAGCGGCCTGGTCAAAATAGCTGGCGTTCTTGACACCGGACGAGAGATTGCTAAACATCTTGGCTTCAAGAACCACGAAATGTGTCGCATCTGGCAGCAACGACAAATCGGCCTTGCCAGCGCTCCCAATTATGAAATGACCTGTCACGCCATCTGCATGTGTGCGAGATTCAGCCAACGGATCTCCCCTATGTCCTGCTAGAAATGCCGAAGGCAAATATGCTTCAGAGAACCACTGTGCGTTCTCTGGGACAGTGAGAGGGTGATTGGGTACGTGGTGTGTCGAAAACCAATCAAGTACAAGCCGAAGCAGCCAACCCTCATTGTACAGCGTCGTTGGTGGAAACAAGGGCAAGTCAGTTGCGCAAGTTTCTAGCATAGCGCGAACTCTTTCCAGTACCATTAGATTCCCCCCAAAGGCTCGTGATGCGTGATCTGCCTCTCACGTTTGACGCTTGACGTTTGACGTTTCACGTTTCATGTCTCAGATCCTCCGTTGCCCCTTCGTCCACCTCGCCGTCCCGGATCACCACACCATACACCTCTTCAGCCGCCTGGAGGCTGACGTAACCGTTTCGCACGTCGTCGAGCACGGCCGCCGGGTCGCGCTCCAGCGGGTTGCCCCAGCCGCCGCCGCCCGACGAGTAGACGGTATACGTGTCCCCTTTCTTGAGTTGGCGCATGCCTTTGGCGGGCAATACCTCCTCCTCGTCGGTGCCCTCGTTGATCACCAGGTGGTTGGTACGGCCGGGGTGCCCCCCGTACAGGCCAAAGGGCGGGTTCCTCACGCCGTCGCCAAAGATAGCCAGGAAGGGCTCTTCGTCGTAGAAGCGGATGGAGTAGCGTACACCCAGGCCGCCCCGGTACTTGCCCGCGCCGCCCGAGTCGGTCAGGAACTCGTGGAACTCGGTGATGTGCGGCGTGTCCAGTTCGTTCGTCTCGATGTTAGGCGCGACCAAGCCACCCAGGTCAATGCCGTCGCCGACGTAGTTGGGGCCGTCCTGGTAGGGCATCGCGCCGCCGCCGCCCATCCCGCAGAAGGCGTAACCGACGTAGAACTCGCCGCTGCGCGGGTCCACGCCGGAGATGGCCGGGCCACACCAGCGGTTCCAGGCGGCCGTGGCGCGGTCAGGCAACGGTTTCGAGAGCGCCATGTACATCGCCTCCAACACTGCGCAGGCGGTATCCAGCGTGCAACTGGCCACTGGCGCGGGCGGCAGCGGGTTGACTAGCGTGCCCTCCGGCGCGGTGATGTGGATGGGCTGGTACGCGCCCTCGTTGTGCGGCACGTCCAGGCTCACGCAGGTCAGCACCGCCACGTAAACCGAGGTGCAGGAGTTGGCGAAGGGGCTGTTGATGAAGCCGGTCGTCTGCGGGTCGGTGCCGTCAAAGTCCACCCACATCTCGTCCCCCTCCACCTTGATGGTGACCTTGACCTTGATGTCGCGCCGGTCGAAGCCATCGTCGTCGAGGATCGCCTCTCCCTCGTAGAGACCATCGGGAATCTTGGCGATCTCGGCCCGCATCATCTGCTCGGCGTAGACCTGGATGCCGTCAAGAATCTCCTTGACCCGCTCCGCGCCGAGTTCGTCGGCCATCTCCAGCAAGCGCCGCTCGGCCACGTTGCACGAGGCGACCTGGGCGCGGATGTCGCTCTCGAACAGATCGGGCATGCGGGTGTTGATCTTGAGCAGGTCAATGATGTATTGGATGGGCTGGTCCTTCTCGTAGACTCGGATCGCGGGAATACGGATTCCTTCGTGGAAAATCTCCCGTGCCTCCGGGCTGTAGGACCCGGCGACCATCCCGCCGATGTCCAGGTGATGGGCACGGTTGATCGCCATGAACAGCAACTCGCCCTGGTAGTAGATCGGCTTGACCACCGTGACGTCGGCCAGGTGGGTGCCGCCCTCGTAGGGATCGTTGATCAGGTAGACGTCGCCGGGCTTCATCTCGTCGCGGAACTTCTCCACAATCGCCCGCGCCGCCATCATCGAGGAGGCCGTGTGGGAGGGCACGCCGTCCACCTGGGCGACGATGCGCGGAACCCAGTCGCAGATCGCGCACGAGAAATCGTGCACCTCGGCAAAGATCGGCGAGCGGGAGGTACGCATCATCGTGATGCCCATCTCCTTGTTGATCGTCCCCAGCCGATGAAAGACAACCGACATCGTAATCGGGTCAACCGCTGTTTGTTCCCTCATTTACTCATTCCTCATCTTCCCATTTACTTCAATGACCACATTCCCCAACCGGTCAATCTCCGCCAGATCGTTCGGGCAGACAACGATAGTCGTCGTGACCTCCTCGATGATCGCCGGTCCCTCAATGCGGTTGCCTGCCTGTAACTTGCTGCCGTCGTAGATCGGTGTGTCCAGCCATCCGCCCCCCCCCCCCCCCCCCCCCCCGGGGGGGGGGGCGGCCGGCCGCCCCCCGGGGGGGGGGGGGGGGGGGTTGGTGGGCGCCCCGGGGGGGG
>JAUWNP010000107.1 GCA_030612585.1 Anaerolineae bacterium | reverse complement strand
GTCGGGGATCTCGGCCGGTGGGGGCGCGTGCATGTCGGGGGCCTGTTCCTCTGGCGCGGGCTCGATCACTGTTGGCGTGGCCTCAGGTGGTGCTGCCTCCGATGGTGCTATCTCCTGCAGCCAGTCGGGGATCTCGGCCGGTGGGGGCATATCGGGAGCCGGTTCCTCCGGCGCGGGCTCAAGCGCTGTTAGCGCAGCCTCAGGTGGTGCTGCCTCCGATGGTGCTATCTCCTGCAGCCAGCCGGGGATCTCGGCCGAGGTGGGGGGTGGCATCGCTGGTGCTTCTTCCTCCAAAGGTGCTTCGGTGGCTGATTGCTCCTCGCCCAGTGTTGCTTGGGCTTCCATACCAATTGGCCCCATGTCATGCAGCCAATCGGGCAACTCGACCGGCTCAATGGATTCGGCTATAACATCAGGCCCTTCTTCTTCTTCTTCCTCCTCTGAAGCCCGGAGTTGTGCCAACCAATCCCCCGCTGTCTCTTTTTCTACTTCTTCCTCCACCTCGACTCTCTTGGTTATGCCCTCAACCTGTTGCTCTCTCTCCTCCTCCAGTAGAATAGTAGGCAGGGAAAGCCCCTTGATTGGAGCCTGCTCGCGTTCCGATTCGCCGGGGGGCGGCACTTTCATTGGGGTGAGGCGAGCGTTGCATTGGTCACAATAAACGTTGCCGACGGGGTTCATCGTGCCGCACATTGGGCAGCGTAGCGCTGTGCCCATCGGGAGCGTTTCGCCACATTCGTTACAGAAGCGACTTCCCCTTCGATTGGCTGTGCCGCACTTTGGACAGTAAATCATTGCACCACTACTCAGAATTCACTATGAGGCCGGTCGCTGCCTATGAAGACTCGCAGCGCGGTGATCACCGTGCCCAACGCGGCTCCCAATAGCAGGCCACGTCCTCCTGCCATCCCTGGCACGTTGATGATCCAGTCCCGGGCGTCGGCCAACCACTCCAGGCCCACGAAGGGCGTGCTGCCCAGCAGCGCCACAGCCACAATCAGTATAAAAAACACGGCTCCCACACTACGCCGTGCGCGCAGCAATCTGAACGCCGCCAACGCTAGTGTGAAGACCACCAGTGCGGCCAGCGATGCCCCTAGCGGACCGATTACGTAGTTGAGCATCTGTTGGGTTGGTGTACTTGATGGTCCGTACAGTACCGGAGGGATCCAGGCTGCCAGCGCAGCGAGCAGCAGTACCAGGCTGTAGAACCAGCCCTTGCGTAAGCGGATCACTCGCCCGCCGTGAATGCGCAGAATGTTGAACAGGCCCAGGACGAAGGCGAAGGCGGTCACGATGACTGCCCACTCGACCAGGCGGTCACGATAGTAAGTCAACAGCGGGATCGGGAACAGGTATCCGGCCAACACGACCAGACCCGTGATTGTTGCGATAAGGATGGGAATCCACTGCTTGACGAGACGGCTCATCGGGCTCCTCTAACCACCTACAAATGCCAGGACAGCCGCACCCAGGATGACCAACACCAGGATCACGCGCATGATATCTTGGGCCACCAGGCTGACCAGGTAGTGCCGCTCTCCGGTCGTATAAGCGCCAGCGGCGTAGAGTTCCTCCCCCATGGCCAGGTACTCGGTCGTGGGATATAGTGCGCCAACGGCCTGGGGCGCGGCAGCAGCGGCCAATTGCGGAAGGGCGCGCCGGGCTCCAGCGTCGGCGATAAGTGAGACCTCGGCTCCGAAAGCGCCCGCCATCACGTTGACCGTCACGCCCTCAGTCGTGACCACGTTGGCGGCTCCGGCTGCATACGCCACCGGTGATGGCGCGACGAAGCGCACCTGACCAGGGTCGTACCGTTCTGTGAGACCATGTCGCTCATAGGCTCGGCGCAGGGTATCCTGGGCCAGGGGAAGCAGCGTGGGGTCACCCACGGTGATGATGGGCTGGACGCTGTAGGAGATGGCGTCGCCGGCCAGCGCCTCTACCATCTGGAGCCCAGCCAGCGACGAGACTGCCTGTTCCCCGTTCAGCCCGCCGCTGCCAAGCGCAATGTGAATTGTCCCACCGCACTCGGCGGCACGTCCTGTTTCGTCCCGCAGGGCTTGGAAGGCGGGCAGCGGACGTATCGTCGGGCGCGGACCTCTCCTGCCGCGCAGGATCAGCAGTGCCACCAGCACCAGTCCGCTGATGGTCAGCAGGAGGATGGCCTCTATGTGCATTTCCATCTCTCCTCTCCTTCCAAGTATGTCCTTAACCGCTCCAGTAGTTCTGGACTATCCAGCAGAGTCATGGCTCGTTCAACCGTCGTGTCGTTCACGAGGCCGGTCACCAGCGGCTGGGCCATAAGAAGTGCCTGGCTGCCCAGGAACCCAAATGCGTGGGCAACCTCGAGGAGTGATAGCGCCACTGGTGAGAGGCCCAGTGCATCAATGCGTCTGGCCCACATCTCAACCCACTTCTGTTGCTCTGCTTCACTGCTCACGGTAGAGCCTTCCACTGTCAGTATACCAAAGATATTGAGGAAGCGCCAATTCTGCCAGCGACGATCCTGTACGATGCGCTCAGTATAGCACGATTTTTGCGGGGTGTAAAGTGCAAGAAAACGAAGCCCGCGTGCCTGGAGTGGTGAGTTGAGCGCAATGCCGCTAAGTGAAGACCTCCAAGATATCCAGTTTATGTGTTCTATCCCTGATACTTGCGCACCTGGCGCATCGAGGCGCCGACCATGCGGAAGGCGCGACGCTCGGCCTCGTAGCAGATACGCTCCTCGTCGAGTGTCAGGAGCTCTCCGTCGCGCAGGAGCAGCCGCCCGTCAACGAAAACGTGGCTCACGTCGGAAGGATGCGCGGTGTAGACAACGCCAGCGGCCAGGTCATGGCGCGGGAACCAGTGGGGGGCGCGGGTGTCGAGCAGGATCAGGTCAGCAGGATGGCCAGGGGCCAGAATGCCACTCCCGTCGAAGCCCAATGCTTGTGCACCAGCCTGTGTTGCCAGGCGCAGGATCTGGGTGCGGGGCAGCGCCTCAGGCCGGTGCTGAGCGTTCTTGTGGTAGAGGCCGGTGATGCGCAACACCTCCAGCATGTTGAGGTCGCTATTCGAGGCCGGACCATCGGTGCCCAGCGCGACGTTCACGCCGCCCTCCAGCAGCCGAGGTAGCGGTGCCATCCCCATCGCCAGCTTGAGGTAGGTCTTGGGGGTGTGGGCCACGTGCACGCCCTTCTCCGCCAGGATAACAATGTCCTCGTCATCCACAGCGATGCAGTGAGCGGCGATGGCGGGAACGTCAAAGACGCCCAGCGCGGCTAGGTGGGCCACCGGCGTCTTGCCGTGGGTGGTCAGGGAGTTGGCGACCTGCTCCTGCGACTCGGCTACGTGCAGGTGGACGCCGACATCCAGCGCATGGGCTGCCTGGACGACCCGGCGCAGGAACTTCGGCGGGCACATGTAGGGGGAGTGAGGACCCAGGGCGCAATGGATGCGACCATCAGCGGTCCCGTGCCAATCCCGCACGAAGCGGATGGTGTCATCCAGCGTACCTCCCCCCACCTCGTGCTCGGCGCCGATGCCGAACTGACACCAAGCCAGGCTGGCCTTCAGCCCTGCTTCTTTGACGGCTTGCGCGACCTGGCCCATCCAGAAATAATGATCGGCAAAGCCAACGGTACCCGCCCGGATCATCTCACAGCAGGCCAACGCCGCGCCCCAGTAAACGTCCTCCTCCTCCAGTGACGACTCGGCGACCCAGATTCTCTCGTTGAGCCAGCGGTCGAAGGGCAGGTCCTCGGCCCAGCCGCGCTCCAGCGTCATCGGCGCGTGGGTGTGGGCATTGAAGAAGCCGGGCAGCGCCACACGCTCCCGGCCGTCAATCACCTCGCAGGGATCAGAAACCAGGTTTTTGGGAGAAACCTGGTTTCTCTCTATCGCCACGATGCTCCGGCCCTCTATGGCGATGTCCACATCGTGCAAGATGCGGTCCTGGTCGTCCAGTGTGATGGCGGTTACGTTTTGGATCAGGATGCTGGCCAACTGGATACTCGGTGCTGGATATTGGATATTGGGTATTGGATACTGGGTACTCGGTGCTGTCGTTCACCCTTCTATGGCTTGGGCAGTGACGCCGGCCATCAGCAATCCTAACTGCTCCTTGGTACATTGATCGGCCGGCAGGGTGTCCATAATCTGCCCCTTGTACACGACCGCGATGCGGTCCGACAGGGCTATGATCTCGTCCAGTTCGGCCGAGACCAGCAGCACCCCACACCCGGCGTCGCGCATACGCACGATCTCCTTGTGAATGTATTCGATCGAGCCCACGTCCAGACCGCGCGTCGGTTGATTGGCGATGAGCAGTTTGATCGGGCGCGAGAGTTCACGGGCGACGATGACCTTTTGCTGGTTGCCTCCCGACAGTTTGGAGGCCGGGATATAGGGGCTGGGCGTGCGCACGTCGAATTCACGCACCAGCCGCCGGCCGTTTTCGTCTATGGCCTCGTGGTTCAGCACACCGTTTCTCGCGAATGGTGGCGCATAGTAGGTGCACAGCACCAGATTATCGGTGACTGGAAATGGCAGCACCAGTCCGTATCGCCGGCGGTCTTCGGGGATGTGGGCTGTGCCGGTTTCGATGATGGGGCGGGGCGATTTGCCTGTCACGTTGTGCTCCAGCATCATGACCCTGCCGCTGTGAGGCTGGCGCAGGCCAGTGAGGGCCTCGACCAGTTCGGTCTGGCCATTACCCTGCACACCGGCAATGCCCAAGACTTCACCAGCCTGCACAGAGAACGACACGCCGCGCACGGTCTCTATTCCCCGATCATCGGACACGTGCAGACTCTCCACGCGCAATACTTCTTCACCAGGATTGGGTGGGCCTTTTTCGACTTTCAGGATCACCTCGCGCCCCACCATCATCGTTGCCAGTTGAGGCTCATCCGTCTCTTGGGGCCTGACTGTGCCGATGACCTGTCCGTCTCGCATCACCGTGATGCGGTCGGCTACGGCCAGCACCTCTTTGAGTTTGTGCGTGATGAAGATGATGGACACACCCCGCGAGGCCAGTTCGCGTATGATGCGGAAGAGGTCATCTGCCTCTTGCGGCGTGAGCACAGCCGTCGGCTCGTCGAGAATCAGGATGTCTGCCTTACGATACAGCGCCTTGACGATCTCCACGCGCTGTTGCACGCCGACCGGCAAGTCCTTTACGTACGCGTCAGGATCCACATCCAGACCATACTGGTGCGATACTTCGCGCACCTGCGCCGCCACGCCGCGCTGGTCAAGCGTCAACCGGCGCACGGTCTCGGCGCCCAGCATGATGTTTTCGGTTACGGTGAACACAGGAACGAGCATAAAGTGCTGGTGCACCATGCCGATGCCCTGCGCGATGGCATCTTTGGATGTGCGAATATCCACCTGCCTGCTATCGAGGAAAATCTCGCCCGCGTCTGGCTCATACAGGCCATAAATGATGTTCATCAACGTGGTCTTGCCCGCGCCGTTTTCGCCCAGCAGCGCGTGAATCTCGCCCTTGCGCAGGTCAAAATCCACCTGGTCGTTGGCCAGGACACCAGGGAAGTGTTTGGTGATACCCTTCGTTCGAAGAGCCAGGCTCATTTGTCACTCCGTTCAGAAACCCGGTTTTTCGGAAAAAAACCAGGTTTCTCCGCTATTTCTCATACGGCACTCCGTCTGCCGCAGGCGGGGTGGTCTTGCCAATAATACCAGTCAGAATGACCATGGTCAGCAGGTAGGGCACCATGCCGACGACGTAGGATTGCTGCAGAAAGGCCAACTGGGGTGGAATCTGGTTGCGAAAGAATTGCAGGTTGATCTGAAATGCCTGCGCAGCGCCGAAAACGAGCGCGGATGCCCACGCGCCGAATGGCGACCAGTTGCCAAAAATCATAGCCGCCAGTGCGATGAACCCGCGCCCGTTGGTCATCAGCGGCTCGAACGACGGTACCGACTCCAGCGTGAAGTACGCGCCACCCAGGCCAGCGATCATCCCGCCGATGATCACGTTGGCATAACGCATATATGTCACATTGATGCCCACCGTGTCGGCAGCGCGGGGGTGCTCGCCGACCGCCCGCGTGCGCAGCCCCCAGCGTGTATAGAACAGGACAAAGTGGGTGATCAGCACCAGCACGACCGCGCTTACCGCAATCGGCTGCTGCTCAAAGATACTCGCGATGGGTGAGCCGGCCAACAGTGGGATGTGAAGGCGTGGTAGTACGCCCGGCGCGTGAGGTACCTGCCCGCCAAAGATGCTTCCCTTCTCGAAGAACAACTGGCGATTCAGGAAGCCGGTGATGCCAATAGCCAGGATGTTGATCACCGTCCCGCCGATGATCTGATCCACCTTGTATGTCACGGACAGGACAGCGTGCAGCAGTCCCAGCAATCCGCCGGTGAGAACGGCTGCTACCACGCCGATGATCAGGCTGGGCATAGCGGACACGCCCAGGATTGTGTTGAAGCAGATGGCGGCAAACCAGCCGAAGAAAGCGGACGCGAGCATCATCCCTTCGATGCCGATGTTGACCACGCCAGCGCGTTCACAGTAGATACCGCACAATGCTCCCAGGGTGAGCGGTGTCGCCACCGCGATGGTGGTGGCTATCATGCTCACCACGATCACGGACGGTGTCACCTCTCTTCCACCGACCATGACGACCACGCCGATGAGCATCAGAATAATCAGGGCAATGAACCCTAAGCGTCGCCAATCCAAATTTCCCATTATGGGTCTCCTCAGCTGCCCCACCCTCGCGTGAGCACCAGTCGCTCTTCCTCAGCGCGGATGCGATAGATCCAGCGGATAATCGCATCGGCCGCCACGAAGAGCAGGATAAGCGCCTGAATGACCGATATGACGTCCACCGGAATTTGAGTGAGGAACTGCATGCGAGTCGCGCCATTGCGCATCGCGCCCCAAAGCAGGGAAGCCAGCACCACGCCCAGTGGGTGTGTCTTGCCCAGCAGCGCAATCGCGATGGCGTCGAACCCGTAGCCGACGGAGAAACCTAACTCGTGCCGGTAGTTGAGCGCGGTCACCTCGGTGGCGCCGGCCAGTCCAGCCAGCAGTCCCGATAGCATCATTGTCACTACGATGGTGCGAGGTACATTCACGCCGGCATAGCGGCCCGCGTCGGGGTTGGCCCCTGCAGTGCGGATCTCGAAGCCCAGCGTGGTTTTCTGCAAGACCCACCAGACGACACCTGCCACTACCAGCGCCAGGAAGAAACCCCAGTGAAAGCGGAAACCGGAGACGACGGCGGGAATACGCGCACTTTCGGCGATCCTGGGCGTGCGCGCCACGACGTTGAGTGGTGCGGGATCTTTCATCGGCCCGTTGAGGAGAAAACTGGTCAGGTTCAGGGCGATGTAGTTCATCATGATAGTGTTGATGACCTCGTGTGCACCTGTGCGGGCTTTGAGCCATCCAGGAATAGCCCCCCAGACAGCGCCGGCCAACGTCCCCGCGCCGACGGCCAGTGGGACGTGAATCACTGGAGGCAGCGTCACTCCCAGCACATCCGGCAGCGCATAGCCCACCCAGGCTGCTGCCACCGCACCAAATGCCAGTTGCCCCTCCGCGCCGATGTTGAACAAGCCACCTTTGAAGGCCAGGGCTACTGCCAGGCCAGCGAAGATGTAGGGCGTGGCCCATACCGTCGTTTCGCTCAACGCCTTAGGAGACCCAAGCGCGCCCTCGAACAGGCCCCTATAGGCAGCAAGCGGATTACCTCCGGCAGCCATGATAATCAGCGCACCCAGCACCAGCGCCGTGAATACCGCCAACAGTGGTACCAGAACGGCATTGGTGGCCGGCTTCAGCCTTTCCAAGACCTTAGATACAGTTCTTGGAGTCGTTTTCTCTGCCGATGTACTCATCTCTGTTTCACTTTCGTTTTGTTGAAATGTGCGACGCACCTCTACAGTTCCCCAGGTGCGTCGCACAATTCTCCATTCGCTATTCGTTGCTCGCTATTCGCTATTTGCCATTCGCTACTCCGGCTTGGCCGGCGACACGTTGGTCTGTAACGACCCATCCTTGAAGGCCGCGTCAATTTCCTGGACCTTGGCATCAACATCCGCCGGAACGCTATCGGCGAGGTCGTGGTAGGGAGCCAGACCCGCCGCGCCCACGTAATTGCCGCCCGCCGGGAAGTTGCCCTCCTTGGCCATCTTGATCAAGTCGAATGTGCCAGGAGTGAGCAGCTTCATCGCGCTGGTCAGCAGCACAGACTGCGCTTCAGGTACAGTGTAGTACTGATCGGTATCCACGCCGATGGCCATCACGCCCTTCTCGGCGCAGCCCATCAGGGCACCGTTGCCGGTCTTGCCGCCTGCACCGAAGACGACGTCCACACCCTTGTCAATCATCGAGAGAGCGGTCGTCTTGCCCCACTCCGGGTCGGTGAAGGTTTTGTCGAAGCCCACGTCATTGTGATAAATGACGTTCACTTCGACGCCCGGGCGGACGTACTCGGCCCCGGCGCGGTAGCCCTCGCCGAAGCGCCACACCGGCGGCACGGCATCGGTGCCGAGCACAGCGCCGAGCTTACCGCTCTCGCTCATCAGCGCGGCCAGGGCGCCGGCCAGGAAACCTGACTGGTCTTCGGGGAAGATCAAGCCCACAACATTCGGCACTGCCTCGCCCTGGAACTGGTCTACGCCGATGAACTTGACGTCAGGGTACTGCGGGCCGGCTTCCAGGGTTGCCTCACCCAGCCCAAAGCCCACGGTCACGACCACGTCGAACCCGGCGTCGGCGAACTGGGCGATGTTCTTGCCATAGTCCTTCGAGTCGGTCGTCTCGATGTACTGGACGAGTGCGCCCAACTCTTCCTCGGCCTGTTTTACGCCTTCCCACGTGGACTGGTTGAATGACTTGTCGTCAATCTTGCCTACGTCGGTCACCAACCCCACGCAGAAAACCTCTTCCTTGGGACAATCCTCGACGCTGAGTTCGGCCGGTTCCTTGGGGCCGCAGGCCGCCAGCAGCGTCACAACTACCAGCAAGCTCATACCTGTCAAAAGTAACTTACGCATTTTGATTCTCCTCCCAATTGAATAGATTCTGTAAGGTTCTGTCGTTCACTGGGGACATGGTTCAGGACTCTTTCGCTATGCTCACCTCCTTTTCGCACGGACCTAAAGCCATCCATTCAGCACGGTGGATATATTATAGCCGAACTGGAGACAAAGGCAAGTGGGGACTCCAGTTCGTGTCCCCAACGCTTCGATGTGCACTTATGAGCATGACATGATATAATGAATGAACAATGAACAATGAACAATGAACAAATGACGAATGACAAATGACAAATGACGAAGCCCAATCCCCAGAGTCTAAGAGCCCCCCCAGTCAATGGAACCGCTAATCGCAGGCGCGTGTGAACTGGGGGTCACGCTCGCCAGCCACCACTTGACCGCCTGCGAGACTTACTACCGGGAACTGGTGGCCTGGAACGAGCGCTTCAACCTGACCGCTATCACCGATTGGGAGGGGGTGCTGGTGCGTCACTTCCTCGATTCTCTCTCTTGTCTCAAGGCGCTGCCCCAGGCGGAACTGGCGGCCGGGGCGCGGGTGATTGACGTGGGCACGGGGGCAGGGTTTCCAGGGTTGCTGCTCAAGATCGTCTGTCCAGGGATGCGGCTGACGCTGCTGGAGGCGACGGGCAAGAAGGTGACTTTCCTGGAGCACGTGGTGCAAGTGCTGGGACTGAGGGACGTGGGGGTGATCCACGGGCGGGCGGAGGAACTGGGGCGCGACCCGGCTCACCGCGAGCGGTACGACTGGGCAGTGGCCCGCGCTGTGGCGGAGATGCCAGCGCTGGCGGAGTACCTGCTGCCGCTGGTGCGGGTGGGGGGCGCTATACTGGCGCAGAAGGGAGAGGGGGCCGCCGCCGAGGTGCACAGAGCCGATGCTGCCATCTTGACGCTGGGGGGACGGGTGCGGCAACTGGTGCCGGTGGAACTGCGTGGACTGGCCGAGACGCGCTACCTGGTGGTGGTGGATAAGGTGGCCGCTACGCTGGAGAAGTACCCCCGTAGGCCGGGCGTGCCGCAGAAGAGGCCGCTGAGGTGAGTAGGTGGGTAGACGAGGAATGAGCAGGTGAGGCACGCCCTCGTTCCTCATTGCCTCATTTACTCATCTACTCATTTACTCACCTACTCCCTTCACAATCCCCCCCCGCACCTCCATCATCACTGCCCGCTCCCGGAACTCGGCGCTGAACATCTCGGGGTCGGTGGCGGTGAGTAGCGCCTGCTCAACGCTATCTACCTGAGCCAGGAGGTAGCGTCGCCTGTCTGTGTCCAGTTCGGCCAGTACCTCGTCGAGTAGAAGCACAGGGGCCTCCCCTGTCCGCTCCTTCATCCATTCCAGTTCCGCCAGTTTGAGCGCCAGCACCGCCGTGCGCTGCTGCCCGCGTGAGCCGAATGTGCCCAGGTCCACCTCGTGCGTGCCGTGGGTGGGACTGCCAGCGACGAAGCGCAGTTCGTCCCGGTGCGGGCCGGTGAGTGTCACTCCGCGCGTTATCTCGTCCGCCCGCCGCGCCAGGAGCGCCTGCCGGAAGGCTGCCACCAGATTCTCGGCCTCGACCCCTGCCGGGGGGCCTTCGTAGGGCCGCAAACCCAGTCCCATCTGGTACTTCAGCGCGGGCGGCGCGGCCGGGTCGAAGTTGGGGCAGTACTCCAGACGCAGCCACTCCACCCCGCCAGCGAGCCGCTGGTGGATGCGGCCGGCGCGCTGCGAGAGAGCGGCCACCAGTTCGCGGCGGCCGTTGGCGACGATGACCCCCTCGCGGGCGAGTATCTCCTCGAAGGGGGTCAGTTGAGCCGGGTCGCCCCCCTCGTCGCGCAGGTGGCGCAACGTTGCGTTGCGCTGGCGCAGGGTCTCGGTGTAGCGCTCCAACGCCGTACAATAGTCTCTGTCTACCTGGCACAGTGTGTCGTCCAGGTAGCGGCGGCGGCCGGCGGGCGGTCCAGCGACCAACTCCACATCCTGCGGCATAAAAAGCACGACGTTCAGCCGCCCTGCCAGGTCGGCGCGGCGTTTGCGTGCCCGGTCCACGCGAATCGTCTTTTGCAGCCGGACCGTGCCGTTCGACAGCGACTTCTTCTCCAGGACGATCTCCACCTCCTGGATGCGATCGCTCCGCACGACCTCGGCCCACACGCGGGCGTAGGGCAGACCTTCCGCCTCGGCCTTCCAGCTTATGAGTTGACGGTCGAGCGAGGTGAGGGGTGAGGAACCGGTGGAGAGAAGGTAGATTGCCTCCAGCAGGCTGGTCTTGCCCTGGGCGTTCGCGCCGTGAAGGAGCAGCGGGCGCTCGGGCAAGGCCAATTCCAACCGGGCGTAGTTGCGGAAGTTGGTCAGGCTGAGGTAACGGATGTGCATAGTCTTCCTATTGTACCCTTAGGCGGATTGCCCTCTCATCCATTCTCCACCTTCGTTTGCAACCGTTCCAGTTCGCCACGAAGTGCCCACTTACACCTACGACACAATGGCAATTCCCCGGATACTTCCGAAAACTCAAGTGGCTTGTGAGCACGCAATCCGCAAATTGTCCGACCTTCCTCGCCAGCCACAATATGGCGCTTACTGCCAGACTTACTCACAAAGAACCTGAACCTATTCTCCGCTTTCCGAAAGTCCACCGTTAAAGTGTGCTTCTGCGAATTACACTCCTTGCATAATGGCTGTATATTATCAATCGAATGGCTTCCCCCCTTGCTCAAGGGGGAGACGTGATCGGCGGTGAGATCAAGCCTTCCTCCACAACAGGGACACCGCCCCCCATACCGTCTACACAATTCCTCAAACTCAGTGTCGGTGAACCCTGGTACTCCCTCTCTTTCCAGGATCTGTCGTCTCTGTGCTGCCCGTTGCCATTTGCTCCCCTCCTCCATTCTGTCACCTTCCCTCCACTCTAACAGCACAAGCCAATCTGCCTAAAACGCATATAGCAATGGCGTAAATCGCTTTAGCGGGGATTGTAGCACGACGGGGCAGGCAGTGCAAATTGGCGGCCAGTGAGTGCTGCCATCCGGCGCAATCAAGCCAGCGCAATCAAGAACTCCGCAGACCACTCACACAAGTGATCACGGCAGCGCCACTTCGACCACGACGCAGCGGTGATCGGAGGCCAGCGAATCGAGCACCTGGGCCTCTCTCACCTCCAGCCCGCGCGCCCAGACGAAGTCAATGCGCTCCATAGGCTCAATGGCCGGGGAGGTGAGGGCCGGGTCGAAGCCGCCGACGATGAAGGGGTCGTCGAACCCGGCCGCGCGGATGCGGGCGTAGATGGGCGAATCGGGCGTCGAGTTGAAGTCGCCGCCGAACACGGCCGGGGAGGCGTCGCCGATGATGTCCAGTGCATACTCCAACTGGCGCGCTCGCTCTTCGGGCTCCAGCCCCAGCCAGACGCCGTAGGCATCCAGCGGCCGGCCGCCGACTTGCACGCGGGCGTGCACGATGGCGGTCTGCTCTAACTGGCTGGTCAGGTGCTGGGTGTCAGCCTCGGTGATGGGGAAGCGGGTGAGCAGCGCGATGCCGGAGAGCCCCTCCAACGCCGGCCCGTAGACCTCCTGCATCCCCAGCCGGCGCGCCAGCCACAGCGCGTCGTCCACGCCGTAACTGGTGATGCGGCCGGTATCCACCTCCTGCAGCATCACGATGTCGGCTCCGCTCTCCTCGATGGTGCGGGCTTGCTCCTCCAAGTTGAGTTGCCAGGGGGTGTTGTAGCCGTAGTGCATGTTGTAGGTGGCGACGCGGATGGGGCCGGTTTTCTTCAGGTTGAGCGCAGGGGGACAGGCGAAGACCACGACGACGGCGACGATGAGTGCAGCGATGGCCCAGACCCAGGGTGGTTTCAGGTTCCAGGTTTCAAGTTTCAGAGATGTGGGGCGGAGGGCGGGGAGACAGGCGATGGCAGCGGCGACCAGGAAGACGTACAGCCCCATCCCACGGAAGGCCGGGATGGTGTAGGGATAGGTGAAAGCGAAGGCCAGCGCGAAGTTGAGAATGAGGAACAGGAGAAACCCCAGCGCCAGCGCCGGCCCCGTCCGGTCACTGCGGCAGGGGCTGACGAGGTTCAGGAGCACCATCAGGATGAGGAACTGGGCTAGCAGCAGGCCCAGGGCGGCGACAGGGCCACCGGCCTGCTTCCCCGCCGCCAGCCCGGTCAGTGACAGGAAGAGCAGCCCCAGACCACCCAGCCGCCTGTCCTGAGCCCAGCCGAAGGGCCCGCCCAGGAACCGGTTGCTCAGTCGGCGGACGCTGGGCATCAGCGGCAGGAGCGTGACCGCCATTAGCAATGGCGTGATGGTGGCGTAGCCCACGCCGCTCCAACGAGCCAGCGCGTTGGGGAAGCCCAGCAGTGAGGTCTCGAGGAACAGCAGCGCCCCCACGGCCAAACCGC
Source organism: Anaerolineae bacterium (assembly GCA_030612585.1). The sequence goes on along the minus strand of JAUWNP010000107.1, from coordinate 1,605 downwards.
CCAGGAGGCCAATGCCTTGCTCGGCCGGAGGTTCTTCGGTCTTAGTGCGGGAGAAGGCCAGCCAGGCCACGACCCCCGTCACGATCGAAAGCGCAGCCTGTACCGGCAGCCACCACTCGCGCAGCGATATGTCGTAGGTGTTGCCAGCGGCGCGGAGGAATTGGTCGGCGGCGAAGGCCAGCACCAACCCGGTCGGGAAGAGACGGGGTCGTTGGCGCAACAGCGTGGCGGCGTACATTCCGCTTGCTGCAACAATGAGCATGCTGCTCCAGAGCCGTACCGTCGGCAGGTTGATTGTCAAGGGAACGCGGGCCAGAGCGGCGACGATGGCTGTGATGAGCAACAGCACGCGGTGGTTGCGGCGCGGGGCCACAAGCGGCGTCAGGAATGACAGAATGACGAAGAGCATGATGATGCCCAACGTGCTGATCGCCAGCGTCTCGGCGAAGATGGTATCATAGATGAGGCCGAAGAGGACGGAGAATAGGACACGCACGGCCTGAACGAGGAAGAGCAGGATGGCGGTCGCTTCGAGTGTGCGGAGAAACCTGGGGTCACGCATTGGTCGCCTCCTTCAGAGCCCGCGCGATGCCGGCCGCCACGCGGGCATTGTTGAGCAGGAGTGCCTCGTTGGCGCGGCGCGCCTGCCCGCCGGTCAGTTCGACTAGCCGGGCCAGCAGGAACGGCGTCAGCGCCTTGCCGCTCACGCCAGCCGCATCCGCTTCCCCCACCGCTTGCGCGATGGCCATCTCGGCCTCGCCGGCCGGGAGTCCGTCGGCCTCGGGGACAGGGACGCAGACCAGGAGCGCCGCCGACAAGCCCAGTTCTGCCCGCGCCTGTGCCATCTGTGCCACCTCCTCCGGCGTCTCAACCCGGGTATCCACTTCCAGCCCCGAGTGATGACTGTAGAAGGCGGGAAATTCCTCCGTACCGTAGCCAATCACCGGCACGCCGTGGGTCTCCAGATACTCCAACGTGCGCGGCAGGTCGAGGATGGCCTTGGCCCCCGCGCAGACGACGATGATAGGGATGGAAGCCAGCGCGAGGAGGTCGGCTGAGACGTCCTCAGGATGGCCCCGGTGCACACCGCCGATGCCGCCGGTGGCAAAGACGCGGACGCCAGCACGGTGAGCCAGGTGCATCGTCGCGGCGACGGTCGTGCCGCCGCTGGCTCCCTGGGCCAGCACGGCGGGCAGGTCTCGCAGGCTGATCTTGCGGGCCGTCCGGTCGGAGGCCAGTCGCGCCAGTTCGTCCCCGCTCAGCCCCACTCGCGCTTCACCCTCGAGCACGGCGACCGTGGTCGGCATCGCCCCTTCCTCGCGCACCGCCGCCTGCATCTGTCGCGCGATGTCCAGGTTGGCCGGGGGTGCGAAGCCGTGGGTGATGAGTGCCGATTCCAGCGCTACTACCGGCGCACCTTCTGCCAGTGCCACAGCGACGTCCTTCATTAGTCTGATAGTCATATCTGTCCGTTCGCTGAAAAATCTAGCCAAATAGCGAATTATTTGGTAAACTCAGGGGATGAACCCTGAGATAACGATTACCACTGAACATATTGACGATTTTCCGCTTCTGCTGGAAACGATGATGCGGCTGGGCCTCCCC
>JAUWNP010000227.1 GCA_030612585.1 Anaerolineae bacterium | reverse complement strand
AAACGGGCCTAGCTACAAAGGGGTGATTTTTTTGACATCAAATCCCCCCGAGTAAAGGCGCGATACACAGCCCAGTTCACGTAATCCACGATGCTCAAACAGGGTTCACCGCTGGGTGCGCGCTGATTTCGGGAGCGAGTTCCCGGGTGCGGTTGTCGCCCATGATGTCGTGTCGAGTCACAAAGTCTTCTTTCAGTTTTGCGGCGTTCGACAGCCTTTCTTGACAAATGTTCAAGTCATGATATACTATCATCGCCAGGGGACAAAATTCGGCTCCATGCCGTGTGATCGTTTAGCCGTGGCCGAACGATCCTATATCCCCGGCAGGCCTTCTAAAGCCGCTAGAGTTAGCGGCTTTTTTTGTGAGTAATAGACCCCATACCTGGCTTGACGGGTGTCATCAAGGTCGTGCACCAGTCTGAACGCTGGCCAAAGCAGCTCCACGTACCGGTCTTCGCGACGCTCATACAGGCGTTGCAGTGCCCACAAGAGGTAATCCACGGCTTGCAATCCGGCATACGCTGGCGGCGTGCTGGGGACGACATAGATCGGAGCAGTACTGGTAATCCCCCACTGCACGCTGAATCTGTGCCGGGCGGTCTCCAATGCTTTCCGTAGCGCAGCCGTTCTGTCTGATTTGCCTCGCTTGGCAAAGCAGATGTAGTATTCATCGTCTTTGTGAAGCAGAGTTTTGAATAGTCGTCTTACCAGGTAATCGTACAATTCATTGGGATGGTAGCGATAGGCGGCGTCTCGCTCGTTACGCTGCCGTACATACTCAAGCAACTTGTGCTTGTCTCTGACGACGGCGAAGAAACGCAGACTGTGGCGCAATAGAAGATGGAAGACTTCGCGACGGACTTCGGGCAGATCGTCCTTGGCGTGAAAAACCAGGGCTGTCTTTTTCGCTTCCGGCTGCATAGACGGCACGCCCTTGAAGTACGGGTCGGTCAGCAAATGTGCTCTCAGTTCCTCCATCTCGCAGGCCAGAGATTGCGGATCCGGTACGTCCAGGAGCCCCAGGACAAAGAAGCGCGAACACCCCTCTGTACCAACAATAATGCGCCCCCGTCTATTGAACAACGTGCCATCTCCGGCCTCATCAACAAAATAGTGGCGAATTGAGGGAGATCGTTCTTTGGACTGGCTCATTTCCCCTCCAGTACAACGGAGCAAAGGCGGATGCCATCGGCTAGAAGAGCGTTGATTTCGGGAGCGAGTTCCCGGGTGCGGTTGTCTATGATGTCGTGGGGCATTGGGTACTCCTCGGAATGAAACTCCTCACGTTTTGAATCGCTGAACCGCTGAAATCGCTGAGACCGCTGACTGTCATTTCTTCAGTGTCCTCATCCCCCTCGGTGATTCAGCGATTGTAAGCGTTCAGAGCGCTTTGGAGACGTGGTTTTCGCGGATGTCGCGGGGGGCGTGGCTCCTTTACGCCAGTTGGGTAGGGCTGCAGTCATTTGATTCCTCTTGCTCAAAAACAGTGACTACTCAAGCGCAGCCAGTGCCTCCGGCGTGCCGATTTTCATCAGTGCCTCGGCTGCCACCTCCTGGAGGTGTAGCCCCAACTCGTTCCTATCTTGATCCTCCAAGGCAGCAATGAGCGACTCCACAGCGCGGTGGTCGCCAATCTTCCCCAGTGCCTCTGCTGCCGCCCAGCGTACATTGCTATCCATATCCTGCAAGGCGGCCATGAGTGGCCGCACGGCGCGGGAGTAGCCAATCTCCCCAAGCGCCTCTGCTGCCGCCCGGCGTACATCGCTATCCATATCCCACAAGGCGGCGATGAGTGGCTCCAGGGCACGAGGGTTGCCAAGCATTCCAAGTGCCTCGGCCACTGCACCGCGCACATCGCTGTACTCATCTTGCAAAGCAGCGATGAGCGGCTCCACGGCGCGGGAATCACCAACTGCCCCCAACAGATTGGCCGCTTCCAAGCGTATACAGCCATCCTCATTTTGCAAGGCAGCGATGAGCGTTTCCACGGCACGGGAATCACAAAGTTCAGCCAGTGCTTCGGCTACCACCCAGTGCCAATCACCGTATTCATCATTGGAATCTTGCAAAGCGGCGATCAGTGGCCCCACAGCGCGCGGATCACCGAGTTTCCCCACCGCCGTGACTGTGTCCCAGCGAACATCATCATTCTCATTCCCCAACCTGGATACCTCTGGTATCCCCCAGAGTGCCCCCAGGCTTCGTATGGCAGCCCTGCGCACCTCCTCAAGTGGGTCGTCGAGAGCCGCCAAGAAGAACCCCTCACCCAACTCACCGGCTAGCTTCGCCCAGTCCTCAACGGCGAAATCGGCTTGCAACGCCGAGCGCAGGATGCACTCCCATTCCTCGCCGTCTAACCCCCTGAATCGCTCCCGCTGCGCGTAGAGCAACTCCAGCCGGTCCCTGGGTATAAGAGTGCCATGCACGCGCCAGTTCGCCACCTCTCGCGTGAGCAGTTCTTCCATCTGCTTGAACGCCAGATCCGCCGGGTCAACCCACTTTTTGACTTCTTCAATCAGGTACTCATGCGCCATCTCATACATGATCTCGCCAGCGACCTCGTCCCGGCGCAGCAGGCGGGCGTTCACCAGCCAGGCCACCACGTCGCCCAGTTCGTCCTCCGCCGTTTCGACCCGCGCTGCCAACGTACCGCAGCTCAGCACCCGTTTGGTCGCCTCAGAGCTGACCAGTTATTTCAACACCTCCCTAGCGATAGATCCTCCCCTGCCCGGCAGCCTGTCCAGTACGCTGTTGAGATAGCCACCCAGCACCCCCTCAGCCCGGCCCAATTTCTCATAAGAGGCCAGGGTGATGGACGTCTCACCGTCATCCAACGTCTCGTATAGCCTGCTACAGATGATTTGTAGGTGCGGCAGCTCCATCCCGCCACGGGCCAAGTCGTCCAGCAACGTATTGAGCAGAGATTGCTCGTAGGCCACTGGGCGACCCAGCTTCGCCACCGGCCCGGTGATGGCCGCCTGCGCCTCCCCGCGGATCATCGAGTCAAGCCGGTGTTCATTGTACAGGATAGTAGGAATGCGTCCTTGGAAATCGGCCAGGTCGGAGTAATAATCCTTGCGCAGGACAATGATGACGCGAACAGGCAACGCCTTGTCATCATAGCAATCGGCCAGGGTGTCAATGAAAGGCTGGCGGTGGTCCCGCTCCGGCCGCAAGACGAAGAATTCCTCAAACTGGTCCAGAACGATCACTAGCTCTTGCGTCTGGCGGCTGAGGTGGGCACAGCTCAGGCCCAGGAACTGGTGCAAAGTGAGTTTGGGCAGTAGCTCTGGCCACGGTCCCCGCGAAAGGGGAGCAATGGCCCGCTTGATGGCGAGGACCGGGTCTTCGTAGGCGCGAGCATAGACCGGCAGGCGACCCTCGCGGATGAGGCAAGGCGCGAGTCCGGCGTTGAGGAGTGACGTCTTGCCCGCGCCCGACTTGGCGTGGAGAACGGTCAGGCGGTCCTTGAGGAGGGTCTGGTAGAAAGCCTCAATGGCGGCGTCGCGCCCGAAAAAGATGTCAGCGTCCTCGATCTCAAAAGCATAGAGGAATTTGTAGGGCTGGTCAAGTGGGGCAGCAGGGCGGGCAACGATCTGGTACATCCGCGCTTCGTAGGCGGCGACGGCCTGGGCCAGGTAATCGCGTAACTCCTTGGCCTGAGCGCGCTGGTCGGCCTGAAAGAACTCTTCCACGATATCCGGGTGTCGCTTCACCTTTTCGTCGAGTTCGGTTCCAGCCCAGAAGTGGCACTGCATCTCGTCAGTGCAGCGTTCGCGCACCTGTTGGCGGGTGTTGGCGGACACGTCGCAGGTGACGAGGAACACCAACCCCATGGGACGCTGATCGTCTGGCAAAGCCAGTACCTTTTCGACTTCCGCCAGCGCGTCCTTCGGGCCAAATCTCCGCACCCGCTTGCACTGGAAAGCCCACAGCGCGCCCTCGCGCCAGGCGACGATGTCGCGGCCCTGTTCGCTGCCCGCAGCGCCCAGGTGTTCGGCGCGTTCGTATCCCTCGCGCTCGACCAGCCACAGGCACAGCCGCTCAAAGTCGTGCGGCGAGAGTCTGTCGAAGGGCAGGGTATGGGTTGTGCCGGTGATGGTAGGTTGGGTCAAATTTCCTTGTTCCATAGTGGAAGCTTATCGTTCTCGTCAAAATAGGCCTGAAACAGATCGGCTTCGGCCTTCGCAGGAATTACCCTGACATTGGGGGTAAACGTCACGAACCAGTGAAATACGAGCGCCTCGAGACCAAGCAGCTCCATCTGTTCTGGAAAAAAGCGACGGCGAGGTATTCCCTCTTGCTTACCCTTTGTGATCCGCTTAAGCAACTTCTGGTCGCCGAACGTGCCATCTTGATGTAGAAGGCCGGATTTGCCAATGTATAGAAGAATCTCACTTCTTCCGCCCTTGTAACCATAGATAAGATAAATACCCGGCTCGTCGGGCACACCCTTTTCTTTAGCGCGTATGCCTATCTTTTCTCCCCTTCGCAATTCAAAGGAACCATTCCAGGGAAAGTGCTGGCGATAATCACTTAGAAGCTTGTCGAAGGTCATCTCCACCTCATACACCGACGTGTCAATCTCTGTCCGCCCGCTGAACCACTGATGCTGCTGAAGTCACTGAAGCTGCTTTCAGCGCTGCTTTCAGCGCTGCTTTCAGTGCGCTCACCCCCCCCCTCAGTGGTTCCACCCCTCCACAATCCCAATCTCCTCCCCCGTCAACCCATACAACTCACACACCAGCACGTTCAACTCCCGCTCCCACTCCGCCACCTGCGGCCCCTGGCCCTCCGCATCCAGCAACTTGCGCACCAGCGACTCGATGGCGGCGCGTTGGGCTGGAGTGGTATCAGGAATGGGAATCTGACTCAAATACTGCGTGAAAAAGCGGAGATAGTCTTGCTGGATCATTGAGCTGATCTGAAGGTAAAAGAACCCTATGACCTGCGAATTGAGTATGCCTAACAAAGCAAGATCGGTCAGCGGGATGAAATAGACGGTGTTCCCGCCGTAGAATCCCTGTTCGTCAAACGTAAACTCACATCGTTTGGCAATATCTGGATAGAGAATCTTCGGTTTCTCAAACTCGGTGTAGTAGTCACAGGGACGCAACTCGTACCACTCGCACTGCCCACGGCTAGGCTCCCACCGTTTCGCCAACTGTTCCCGGAACCCAGACAGGTATTCCAATACCGCCGGATACTCCTCAATGGCTATCCCTTTGTACGCCCACAGCAGGTATTGCCTTGCCCATTCTACTTGCCAGCGTTTCACGTTACGGCCCCGCAACCAGGGCTTGATGATCTCGGCGCTACGGGGGTCCTCGGCCACGAGCCGATCCCGTGTGGCCTGGTCAATAACGAAGGCTTTGTTCAGCCCGGTCACAATGCCCCGGTAGAACTTTCCCCCTACGTACTCCCCCAGCGGCGTCCCGCTGCGGCGCAGTTTCTCCAGCAGGGCCAGCACTTCGGGCCGCTCCAAGGCCCACCCGTCGGGGCGCAGGCTCCGCTGCGGCTGGGACCATCCCTCGCGCTGTACGGCGCCGGCCAAGCATTCCAACGTGGCCATACTGTGCACGTTCAGCGCCCGCGTCGTCGTTTCGCTATCGTCAGGACGGCGATTGGAAGCCACCAGCACGCAAGGATAGGTGGTGGCCTCAAAGATGGGCAGGTCGCCAAAGTCAATCACCGTCTTCAACCAGGCGTTGTCCCGCAGGTAGGTACGCAACGGTTTGCCGTATCCGGCGCGGAAGAACTTGTTGCTGCTGATAAAGGTCAACACACCCCCGGGCCGGGCCAGGGCCAATCCCTGGCGGTAGAAATAGACGTACAGGTCGGCCACCCCGTGATACACGTCGGGGAAGGCCGCTTTCAGCAGCGGCTTCTGGTCGGAAAATAGCTCCTGCCGGATGTAGGGCGGATTAGCGATCACCACGTCAAACCCACCCTTGTCGGCAAAGACCTCGGCAAAGTCCAGTCGCCAGATGAATGACAGGCCCAGTTGGGTGCGCAGGGCATCCACGTCGCGGGCCCCAGCGGGCAGTTCGCCAGTCTGCATCGCCTGTACTTTCTCATACACCGCCTGCGCCTGCTCCATCATCTCGTCGTAGCGGGCCAGTTCCGCCCCGGCCTCCCGCTTGGCCTTCAACTGCTTCTTCGTCAGCAGCCCCTCCCCAAAAACGTCGAACAGCCCCGGCACCTCGGCTGACATCTTCTGCAAGACTGCGCCCCGCTTGGCCCCCACCAGTTTGGCCGTCAACTCACACACCAACTGCAGAATCCGGAGTTCGCGCCGCCGCTTCTCCCACAGATCCGGCTCCTTGAAGTAGCCCTGTTTCTCGGTCTGGATGCGGTCAATCAACTGGCGGGCCACAGTCTCGTCGGCCAGTTGGTCCAGTTGCACCGGCTCGCCAAACAGCCGCTCGATGAGGCTATCGCCCACGCGGATGCGGTAACTGAGGTTGGGCAGCGTGGGCATCGCTTCGCCAGCCCGCCGCTCGTAGTCCACCATCAGGCTGAGCCACAGGCGCAACTCGCAGATGCGCACCGCCTCGGGCTGGATGTCCACGCCGTACAGGTTGCGCTCGATGAAGGTCCGCTTGAGATCGTAGTCGTAGTTGCGGCGTCGAACCCGCTTCTGGCCGCGCAAGCGCACGTCCAGCAGTTTGGTCAGCGCCACCATCTCGT
>JAUWNP010000149.1 GCA_030612585.1 Anaerolineae bacterium | reverse complement strand
GGGATAGACACGGCTGGCGCTTCGGCCGATGCACTGGCTATGACCGGACCGCCTCTCCTCGCAGGTGGCATGAGGCCATTCGGGATACCCCTCCAGATTATGGTGGACGTTTCGGTGGGAGATTGTTTCACAATCAGTTTCGGGAACTGCGACAACCCAGACCAATGCACTATAGAGTGGACGGGCGGGAACACGCAGCACCGAGGCTGGATGAACCTAGCCTATGTCTGGAACCATGGAGAAGACCCGGAATTTCCTCGCGCCATAACAAGCAACCCCCATGGTCAGTTGCAAGACTGGATGCAAAATGGCTGGCAAGGTGTGCTCTACGCCGACGGCCCTTGGGACGAGGGTTACCGCAACGGGGACTACATACACGCTAAGCCAGGTACCGAACAGGATGTAATCAATGTGGCCCCGATTGACGAGAGTATCTACGTGCCGATCTATGATGCATTTCCGGACTGTGATGGGGAGGAGCCGGACATCGAGTGGCCATGGCCCACCAGTCCGCAGGATGCATGCACGGGAATGCAGGGAGCGGGCTACTACCACATTGTCGGTTTCGCGGGGGTACGGATCGCAAGTACTAGCACACCTGATCATTCGATCACGATGTGCCTGGAGGAGACGATCATGGGCCAGGGGCAGCCGAGTCCCAATGAGGGGTATCAGTCTGGTGGCGGAAGCGAGGCCTGCGACACACACACGATGGTGGTCACCCTTTGGCGGTAGGCGCTATCGGCGTCGGAAATGCGACACAATGATGCCCGGGCCACGCGATGGCCCGGGCCACTTCTTTGCCTGTGACTGCTACCCACAACACACTCACTGGATCCACGTCCACGCGCCAGCCAGGACTACCTGGGCAGACGGCGCAGACGACGTTGAACATCTGTGATGACATCGTCATCCCTCCAGCGGCATCGCGGCCAACAAGGACGTGCCGCCCGATGTTCTGGATAGGGTTCGGCAGGCGCTGCTGGAGCCGGAGGAGGCTTCCGCCCTCCCCCAGAGCAAGAGGGGGATCGTCCTGCTGGTGGAGGACAACGAGGGAATACGAGATGCGGGGCAGAGACTCTTGGAGTCGTTGGACCACCGCGTACTGACCGCTGTGAACGGGCGCTGGACCCGGAACGCGGTCCAAAAGCACCAAAATGATTGCCCGGTAGATTGTTTGATCTTTCGGGAAGGTGACTCGCGCCAAGACCGCCCCCAATTCGAGCGGGCCGGGGATGGCAATCGGCGGCCCGCCCCACGCAAATCCACGTTTTCCAAAAACGAAGAAACTGCGCTATAATAGTAAGACGGAGGTGAACCATGACCCTTCGAGAAATTTTAGCCGATATTCACGCACTTGAATGAGACATGGTGGCCTTCGAGCGCAAATATGGTATCCGTTCAGAAACCTTCTATGCGGCCTATGTGAGTGGTGAGGAACCAGAGGACGACTGTTTCTTTCCCTTTTTCGTGTTAATGCGCCCTTTCCAATGTCAAGATGGCGGTGAGACGTATGGTTACAAAATCAAAATCTGACTTATTAAGCGGGTTGGAAAATGCAACCGGCAAAGAGAAGATAGAAATATTAAACCAATTAGCAGGGCTTTATTGGGATTTGCCGCCCAATGAAAGAATTGCATTTGCCAAGCAGGCTGTTGATTTATCTGAAGATTTTCATGATCATAGATCCAAAGCGGAATCTCTCTGAAAAAGCTCTGCGGGAAAGTGAACAACGCCTTGATCTTGCAGTCACCGGTACCGGCCTCGGTTTGTGGGATTGGATGGTCCAAACCGGTGAGACGGTATTCAATGAGAGGTGGGCTGAGATCGTCGGCTATACCATCGAAGAACTTGCTCCCGTGAGCATTGATACCTGGATCAAGTTGACTCACCCGGACGACCTGGAAAAATCCAACGAGTTGTTGGAAAAGTATTTTGCTGGCAAAACGGATCACTATATGTGAAGCGAGGATGAAACACAAAAATGGCAATTGGGTCTGGGTGCTTGACCGGGGCAAGACTTTTGAGTGGGATGAGGATGGCAAGCCAGTGCGTATGGCGGGAACTCATCTGGACATCACCGAGCGCAAGCGGGCGGAGGAGGCACTGCGGCAAGCGCACGAGGAACTGGAGCGGCGCGTCCGCGAGCGCACGGCCGAACTGCGAGAAATGGTCAACCTGATGACCGGCCGCGAAATACGCATGGCCGAACTGAAAGAGATGATCCGCCAACTGCATACCCAATTGGAGGACGCCGGCCTGGAGCCCGTGGCGGATGATCCGTTGGCGGCGTGGATGGAGGAGTGAGAGATGACCAGAATCCAAAGCGCACGTTTACTCATTCTGGCACTGTTGATAGGCTTATTGGCCGCTTGCGCCAGGCCGGAAGAACCGCCTCCTCGCGTGGCGGTGATCCTCTCTGGCGACGCTCGCCTGGACAAACTGAACGGATTGCGGGCCGGACTGGCCGAACTGGGCTACGTGGAAGGGGATGACCTGATCCTGGAGGTGCATAACGCGGCCAATGACCAGGCGCTGCTGACACAACTGGTCGACGAGGCGGCAGCCAGCCAACCTGACATCATCATTGCTCTGGGGGGAAGAGAGACAAAGGTTGCCAAAGCAGCCACTGCCGACAACAAAATTCCTGTGGTCTTCATTGGCGCGGATTCGGCCGTGAACCGGGGGCTGGTAGAGAGCATGGCGCGTTCTGGCAACAACCTGACCGGCATTGAGAGCAACTTTACCGGGCTGATCCCCAAGCGAATGGAGATGCTCACCCGCCTGTTGCCTGAAGCGCGGCGCGTCACGGTCTTTTACCTGCCTATCGTATCGCCACAAGAAGTTCCCCCAGACCAAAGACGGGAAAACATCGTGGCTCAGGCAGCAGAAGATATGGGCATGGCAATCCAGCTCATTCCCATAGACAACATAGACGAACTGACGCCACTGGCAGAAGCCTTGCAACCAGGAGATACCGACGCTATTTTCCTGGTGCCTTCGGCCCCTATTCTTACTGCTTTGCCCGATGTGCTGGCTCCGGCCGCAATGCGGGCCGGCATTCCCATCCTGGGGATGGACCGCGACCTTATTTATCCAGGCGTGCTGGCCGCTCAGGGACCCAGCCTCTACGAGATGGGTAGGCAAGTCGCCCGCCTGGTGGACAAGGTCTTGCGCGGCGTGCCGCCGGGGGATATCCCGATCGAATTTCCAAATACAATTGACTTGGTGCTCGACCTGGACACTGCTCAACAACTGGGCATCACCATCCCTGATGATATCCTGGCCCTGGCAACCGAGGTCATTCTCAGCGGAGGAGGGGAGTGATGGACGAGTTGACAACTCCGACCCTGCCCTGGTGGCGGCGGCTGGTGGTGCAATTGGTGGCCCTGGTCCTGGCGGCTGCGTTCCTGCCGCTGTTGATTGTGGGGATCGAAACGATCCAGACGGAACGAGCGCGGGCGATCCAGCAGGCCCGGCAGGCAAACCTGGCTCAGGCCGAAGGGATTGCTGAACGGGTCGCCTCTCACGTCCGTCAGGCGGCCGCTGAGTTGAAAGTGCTGGCCGGCTCGCCGCCGCTGAGAAGCGGTGACTGGGACGCCGCCTGGGTTGAACTGGAACGCTTGCAGTCACAATACCCCTACCTCGCCGTGCTGACCCTGACGGACACAGCGGGGAACGAGCGGGTCAAGGTGTCTGCCACGGAACTGGTGCTGCCCGGCTCGCTGGGCTCCAGCGCACAGTCACCTGATTTTCTGGCGGCCATGCGGGGCGAGACCTACCTGGGCGATTTACAGTTTGTCACCGGCGCGGGGCAGCGGTTGCCGGTATCCGTGCCGGTGTTCGACGCGGCTCGCCAGGAGGTCATCGGTGTGCTGTCCGCCGAACTGGCGCTGCGCGACCTGCTGGAGACGGTAGGCACGACGCGGGCCGGCCAGGCCGGTTACGCCTACATCGTAGACGATGGGGGACGCATCGTGGCCCATCCCGATTTCAGCCTGGTTCTGGCTCAGGCTGATGCCAGCGCTATACCGGAGACACAGGATTTTCTGGCCGGGCTGCAGGAATGGCAGGAGCCAGAGTTTTCAGCCTACGATAGCCTGGCCGGCGAACCGGTTTTCGGCGTCCACGCCCCCATAGGGGCCCCCAATTGGAGCGTCACCGTGGAGCAGCCCGCGGCGGAGGTGCTGGTCCCGGTACAGGCACTGACCTTGCAGTTTGCGTTCCTTTGGGGAGTAACCATGCTGCTGGCGGCCGGGCTGGCCGTGGCGTTGACTCTTTTCGTGGCCCGTCCGGTCAGCCAACTGACCTGGACGGCGCAGCGTTTGGCCGCCGGTGACCGGAGCGCCCGTGTGCCGGTGGGGCGGCAGGACGAAGTTGGGCTGCTGGCTACTTCTTTCAACCACATGGTGGAGAGCGTCCAGCAGGCAGAGTCCCAAAGGGATGCTACGCTAGAAGCGCTGCGCGAGAGCGAAGAGCGATTTAGAAGTGTTTACTCCCAATCACCCATTGGAATTGAATTATATGATTCGAAGGGCAGCTTGATAGATGTCAACCCGGAGTGTCTGGACATATTCGGTGTTCGTAGTGTTGAGGCAGTGAAAGGGTTCGATCTTTTTGAAGACCCGAATCTTTCAGATGAAGCCAAAAGGAGGATTATTGATGGCGAACCGGTGAAATACGAGTCTGAATTTGATTTTGACATAGTCAAGGAAATGGCGTTGTATGAGACGACAAAATCCGGTAAGTGTTACCTTGACGTTCTCATAACGCCATGGGATGTAAGGAAACAGGATCAAAAAGGGTTTCTGGTGCACGTACAGGATATCACCGGGCGCAAGCAGGCGGAGGGGGCGCTGCGGCAGTACACCGAACGACTACGCATCCTGCGCGAGATTGATCAGGCCATCCTGGCCGCCCAGTCGCCGGAGGACATCGCCCAGGCCGCCATGGCTCACGTCCGTGAATTGGTCCCCTGCCAGCGAGCCAGCGTGACGACATTCGACCTGGAGGCGGAAGCGGCCATCGTGCTTGCCGTCCACACCAACGGCGAGACCGTGATGGAGGTGGGAGTGCAGGTTCCGCTGGGCACCTTTGGTCTTACCGGGGAACTTGAGCGGGGCCAGGCCCACACGGTTGATGACCTGCGGACCGTTTCCACGCCGTCGCCGATGGGGCAGATGCTGCTGACCGGGGGCATTCGCTCCTACGTCAACGTGCCCCTGGTTGCCCAGGGAGAACTGATCGGCGCACTCAACCTGGGAGCCGGGGAGCCGGCTGCCTTTGGAAAGCAGCAGATCGAGATCGCCCGCGAGGTGGCCGACCAACTGGCGATTGCAATTCGACAAGCCCGCCTGTACGAAGCCAGCCAGCGACAGAGCGAAGAACTGGCCACCCTGCTGGAGGTCAGCCAGGGCCTCGCCGTCACGCTGGACCTGGGGACCGTGCTGCAGACAGCCATCGAGGGTGCAGTCCAGGTGATGGGGCTAGGGAGCGGCGCCATCTATCTGCTCGAGGGAGAAGAGTTGTATCTGGGGGCAACCACGCCTCCGTTAGACCCGCAGGCCCCCGAGTCGATCCACCGAGCGCCGCTGGCCGATCACCCTCACATACAAGAATCTGTCTCCACTAACCTTCCTGTCCTCCTGCCCGACACGGCGACAGCCGACCTCTCTCCGGCAGAGCGAGCCATCAGCGAGGCGCGGGGTTTGCGCTCGGTGCTCTACGTGCCGCTCTTGGTTGGAGAGCGGGCAGTGGGCACGCTAATCCTGGCCACCACCGGAGAGCCCCGGGGCTTTTCCGAGGCCGAGATCGACCTGAGTCGCACTCTGTCCAACCAGGTGGCGCTGGCCATCGGAAGGGCCCGGCTGTACGAGTCCGTCCAACGCCACGCGGCCGAACTGGAGGGGCGCGTGGCTGAGCGCACCACCGAACTGAGCCAGCGCGTGGCCGAGGTAGAAAGCCTGAACCGGGCGATGACCAATCTCCTCAACGACCTGCAGGCGGCCAACCGCAGGCTGGCAGAGACCGGCCAGGAATTGCAGCGGGCGAACGCGGAACTGGAAACCTTTACCTACTCGGTCTCCCACGACCTGAAAGGCCCGCTGCGCGGTATTGACGGCTACAGCCGGTTGCTGCTCGAAGACCACGCCAACCAACTGGATGACGAGGGCCGGACTTTTCTGCACACCATCCGCCACGCCGCCGAGCAGATGAATCAACTGATTGACGACCTGCTGGCCTATTCACGACTGGAGCGCCGCGCCATGCACACGACGAGCGTGGACCCGCGCGCCCTGGTGGAATCGCTGGTCGCCGAATACGCCGAAGAGATCCACGAATGCGGCGTTGGCCTGACGGTGGAGGTTCCCTGCGGAACCGTGTTGGCCGAGGCCGAGGGATTGGCCCAGGCTCTGCGCAACCTGCTCGATAACGCGCTCAAGTTCACCCGCGACGCGCCTGAGCCGAGGGTTGAAATCGGCGGGCGCGATACCGAAAAAACGTGTATAATATGGGTACGCGACAACGGCATCGGCTTTGACATGTTATATCACGACCGCATCTTTGAGATCTTTCAGCGCTTGCACCGCGCCGAAGAGTATCCCGGCACCGGCGTCGGCCTGGCCATCGTGCGCAAAGCGATGCAGCGCATGGACGGCCGCGTCTGGGCCGAGAGCACGCCGGGCGAGGGGGCGACGTTTTATTTGGAAATCCCACGGTGACACGGGGACACGGAGAGGGGGAGAAGGGGAGACGCGGTGAAGGGGAGAGGGGGAGACGCGGTGAAGGGGAGAGGGGGAGACGCGGAGAGGGAGAGACGCGGAGAGGGAGAGACGCGGTGATTCTCCGTGTCACCCCATCTCCGTGTCCCCGCGTCTCTCCGTCCCCGCGTCCCCGTCTCACCGCGTCACAGGATAAGGAGGCAACTGTGCCCAACATCCGCCATTTTCGTGAGTTGGAGGTGTATCAACTGGCGATGGAGTCGGCTATGCGGATATTTGAACTGACCAAACGCTTCCCGTCCGAAGAACGGTATTCACTGACCGACCAGATACGGCGCTCTTCCCGTTCTGTCTGCGCTAATTTGGCCGAGGCGTGGCGCAAGCGACGCTACCCCAAGTCCTTTGTCAGTAAACTGAGCGATGCCGAAGCCGAGGCCGCCGAAACCCAGGTCTGGCTCGAGTTTGCCAAGAAATGCGGCTATATGGCGCCTGACCTGGCTTATGAACTCGACAAGACCTACGATCATATTCAGGGCAAGATCGTCAATATGTTGAGACACCCGGAACAGTGGACGATCCGGTGAGACGCGGTGAGGGGGAGACACGGAGGCGCGGAGACACGGAGACAGAGAGGGTCATCGCGTCACCCCATCACCGTGTCCTCCCATCCCCGCGTCACAAAAGGAGGTAAGCATGAACAACACCATTCGCCCCATCCTGCTGGTGGAGGACAACCCGATGGACATTGACCTCACCCGGCGCGCTTTTGCCCGGCGCAAACTGGTCAACCCCATCCAGGTGGCCCGCGATGGGGAAGAGGCGCTGGCCTACTTGCCCCGCTGGGAAGCCGGGGAGTTGCTCCCGGCCGTGATCCTGCTGGACCTCAAACTGCCCAAAGTGGATGGGCTGGAAGTGCTGCGCCAACTCAAGGCGCACACCCAATTTTGCACCATCCCGGTGGTCATCCTCACCACCTCCAGCGAAGACCGGGATGTTCAGACCGCCTATCAACTGGGCGCCAACTCGTACATCGTCAAGCCGGTGAACTTTGAAAAGTTCGTCCAGGTTGCCGAGCAGATTGAGGTGTATTGGTGTGTGCTCAATACTCCGCCCCGGTGATGGGGAGAGGGGGAGAAGGGGAGACGCGAGGTGAAGTATGAACATCCTGTATGTCGAAGATGATGCCCGGGACGCCGATCTGACCCGGCGGGAATTTGCCAAGAGCGTGCCGCGCTTTCGGCTGGATACCGTCGCCACGCAGCAAGAGGCCCTGGCCCGCCTGGAAGGGGAGCCCAACTACGACTTGGTGCTCACCGACCTGCACCTGCCCGACGGCGACGGCCTGGCCCTGCTGGCCCACGTCCGCGAGCGCGCCCTACCGCTGGCGGTGGTGGTCATCACCGGCCAGGGGGACGAAGAAGCCGCCGTCGCCGCGCTCAAGGCCGGGGCCGACGATTACGTGGTCAAGGGGGGAGATTACCTGGCCCGCCTGCCGCTGGCGCTGGAGAATGCGCTGCACCGCTTTCGCGCCGAGGCCGCCCGCCGCGTTCACCCGCTGCGCGTTCTCTACGCCGAGCACAATGCCAGCGACGTTGACCTGACGCGCCGCCACCTGGCGCGCCACGCGCCGCACATCCACCTGGACGTGGTGCACAGCGCCCCTGAGGTTTTCCAGCGCCTGGCGGAAAAAGACCGCTACGACCTGCTCCTGCTGGATTACCATCTGCCGGGCATGAACGGGTTGGAGGTGCTAAAGGAACTTGACCAGGTGCACAGGCTCGACCTGCCGGTGGTGCTGGTCACCGGCCGGGGCGGCGAAGAGGTGGCGGTGCAGGCGCTCAAGTTGGGCGCTGCCGATTACCTGGTCAAGTCGCCTGGCTATCTCTATCGCCTGCCATCGGTGCTGGAGAACGCTTTCTACCGCATGCAACTGGCACGTGAGCAGGCGGCGCTGCGGGAGAGCGAGGAGCGATTAAGTGCTTTCATGGACTCAGCGCCCCACTGTTTCATCCTTTTCGATTCAGAACTGAACTTTGTTGACATCAATGATGCTGCATTAGAATATCATCCAACTGGGACCAAGAAAGAGGACCTAATAGGGAAGAACATCCTGGACGTCGTGCCTGGCCTTGAGGAAACGGGTAGATATGACAGTTATTTGGAAGTCATAAAGACCGGAAAGCCGTTCTACGTTGAAGACGTTGTTCCCCATCCCAAGTTTGGGGATAGGCGCTTGACTGTGAGGGCTTTCAAAGTAGATGAGGGCCTTGGGCTTATTGTCACAGACATCACCGAGCGTAAACGGGCGGCGGAGGCGGTGCGGAGGAGCGAGCAACGGTACCGTAGTCTGTTCGAGGGTCTACCCGTGGGACTCTACCGTATGACACCGCAAGGGCTCATCCTCCACGCCAACCCCGCCCTGGTACAGATGCTGGGCTACCCAGACCGGCGGGCGCTGATGGCGGTCAACGCACTCGATCTGTACGTGGACTCCGAGGATTACGATCGCCAGCAAGCACTGCTGGAGCGGGAAGGGCTCGTGCGTGACTTCGAAACGCAGTTTCGCCGGTATGATGGCACGGTCATCTGGGTACGGAGTACGGTGCATGCCGTCCGTAGTGACAGGAGAGATGTGTTCTATTACGAGGGCAGCCTGGAGGACATCACCGAGCGCAAGCGGGCGGAGGCGGCGCTGCGGAAGCGCACCGAAGAAGTCGAATTGCTCTACGAGGCCGGCCAACAACTGAGCCAGACTCTCGACATTGACACCATCTATGACAGGTTGCACGGCCTCGTTTCCGGGATCATGGATTGCGACTCGCTCGCCGTATCATCCTTCGATCCCGAAGACAAACTCATTTGTTGTGCTTTTGCCATTATTGCGGGCAATCAACAAGATGTCAGCCATCTTCCGCCCCTTCCTCTGAATCCCGAGGGCCAAGGAACCCAAAGCCTGGTGATTCTCACAGGGAGATCATTGCTAATCAGAGATTACCAGGGTCGGGTGAAGACTTCCAAGAAAGCGTATTACGTAGACGAGGAAGGAGAGTTCGTAGATCGCGACAAAGCGCCCGATGATGCCGACGTGCCTCGTTCCGGTCTCATCGTCCCCGTGAAACTCGAGGGGCGGGTGGTCGGGATCATTCAGGTACAGAGCTACCGGCTTGATGCGTACACCGAGGACGACTTGAGAATCCTTGAATCACTGGCGCACCAGATCGCCGTGGCCAGCAACAATGCGCTTCTCTACCAGCAAGCCCAGGATGAAATCGTCCAGCGCAAGCGGGCGGAGGAGGAGCGGGCACGCCTGCTGGCGCAAATCCATGGGCAGGCCCAACAGGTGCAGCAGATCATAGACACGATGCCGGAAGGGGTACTCTTGCTGGATGCCGATGGACGAGTGGTGCTGGCCAACCCGGTAGCCGAGGGAGACCTGGCCGTGCTGGCCGATGTCAGCGTAGGCGATACCCTTCGACCAGGCTCAGGGCAGGCCCTTCGACCAGGCTCAGGGCAGGCCCTCACCCGCCTGGGCGATCGGTCGCTGGCGGAACTATTGACCTCGCCTCCCAAAGGGCTGTGGCACGAGGTGACGACAGACAGCCGGAGATTTGAGGTCATCGCCCGGCCGCTGGAAGCCGGACCGGAGCCCGAAGGCTGGGTACTGGTCATCCGGGACGTGACCCGGGAGCGGGAGATCCAACAGCGTGCCCAGCAGCGGGAACGATTGGCAACGGTGGGCCAACTGGCCGCCGGCATCGCCCACGACTTCAATAACATCATGGCCACCATCGTCCTGTATGCCCAGATGTTATCGCAGACGGAGGACCTGACCCCCCGGGGCCACGAGCGATTGGCCACGGTCAACCAGCAGGCGATGCACGCGACC
>JAUWNP010000181.1 GCA_030612585.1 Anaerolineae bacterium | reverse complement strand
TGTCGCCACATCGCCACGTCGTGTTGACGACCGCGCAGCAGCCCGGTACGGGCGTCAGCGGCGTGTCGGCAAGATTATGCGGGTAGCCAATAGGGTCTTCGCTTACGTTCTGCTCATCGTTATGGTTTTCAGTATGGCCATGCCGCTCTTCTGGATGTGCCTGTCATCCTTAAAGACCGAGGGGGAGAATCTCTCCTATCCACCTACGATCATCCCCCAGAAGTGGACATTGGAACATTACCGAACGTTGTTCGGCAGAACACAGTTCCCACTGTGGTTTCGTAACAGCGTACTCGTCTCTATCGGCACTACGCTGACCTCAATTGCAGTGAGCGCTATGGGGGCTTACGTCTTCTCGAGGTTCCGCTATCGGTTCTTCGAGGTGTTCTCTCGCTTGATCCTGTTCGCTTACATGGTGCCCAGAGTTCTGCTCCTCATCCCAGTGTTCAAGATTGTCTGGTCACTCAAATTGTCCAACTCTCTGTACGGACTATTGCTCACCAATAATGCTTTTTTGATCCCGTATGGTCTCTGGACCCTGCGCTCCTACTTTGCCGGGATACCACACGAGATTGAGGAGGCAGCCTTGATAGACGGGTGCAGCCGCTGGTGGGCTTTCGTTCGAGTGGTCCTACCCCAAGCACTTCCGGGCATCATCTCCACAGCCCTGTTTGCTTTCAACGTAGCCTGGAATGAGTTCCTCTACGCTTCAGTTCTTCTATGGTCATCCGATCGCATGACGTTGAGCGCCGGCGTGGCGACTTTTATGGGCGAACTCGCACCTGCCTCTTGGGGTCTGTTGATGGCCGCCGCGGTGATGACCACCTTGCCGGTGATCATTCTGTTCTCTTTTATGCAGAGCTTCCTGATCGCCGGATGGGGTGGTGGGGCAGTGAAAGGATAGCAGCGTTTCCAACATCGCCGGTGAATCTCTGGATGGCGCTGGCGGGAAAGGAGGTGAGTAAAAGCAGAATGTAGAATCAGTTTCAAGTTATCTCGAGGATCGTTTAACCGAAGGGTTCAATCGTAACAACAAAATCTAAGGAGAATGAAAGATGAAAGCCAAGAATCTAAAGTGGGGGCTGATCGGGACGACGATGGCGCTTGTCATCAGCATAGTGGTCGTGGCGTGCGGCCCCGCGCCAACAGCGGAGGTGGTCGAGGTCGAGGTCACCAGAGAAGTGGAGGTGGAGGTCGAAAAACCGGTGGAGGTGGAAAAAGAGGTTGAGATGGTCGTAACCGCAACCCCTATGCCACTGCCCGAGGGAGGAGTCAAAACGATTCCCTTCATGACGACCGAAACCGACCCCGAATCGGTGGCTGTCTTCCAGGAGATCTTTGCCGAGTACGAGGCGGATCACCCAGACGTCCGCATTGACCTGGTTTTGACGGCCCATGGCTCGGAGGAGGAACGGCTGATCACAGCCAACGCTGTAGGGGCAGAACTGGGTATAGTTGGCATCCACCCTGAGTTCCTGTACGATTACGTCACGGCAGGTTATCTGCTTCCGCTGAACGCCACGGTGGACGGTGTCGGCCGTGACAAGTTCAAGCCTGGCGCGGTACTGAGCCTGGAAGACCACGATTACGCTATGGGCTACGCCGCGGGCAACAATGCCACGCTGTGGGTGCGGACAGATCTCTTGGAGGAAGCCGGTCTCGAGATACCGACCACCTATGACGAGTTGTTGGCGGCCGCTGAAGCGCTGACACAGGACACGAACGGCGACGGCAGGATCGACATCTACGGTTGGGGTAGTCCAGCGGCCGCAAATGGCGCAACCTGGCTGCGGTTCAACAACTTCGTCTACATGAACTGCGGCGACTACTTTGACAAAGAGGGCAACCTGGTGTTCGACAATCCCAACGTCCTCAAGGCCCTCAAACGTTATGTCGCGCTCTTGGAGTATGCGCCGCCTGACGTCACCGGCTGGTCGTGGTTCGACGGCATTATCGCGATGACAGCGGGCACGACCGCCATGCACCCCTATGGCGGTCGCCTGGGCTACAATCTGTTCCGCGACAAGCCCGACCTGCGCGAGAATGTCAAGGTCATTTGGGGGCCCTACGGCGAGGTGCAAGCGGGCCAGGGGGGCTATGACTACCTGGCAGTTTCTGCCAATGCCCGTTGGCCTGAGGAGACCAGGGATTTCCTGAAGTTCTTCTTCACCGGCGACAGGCTGGCTCGCTTCGAGATGACCGTGCCGGGTCACCTCATCCCACCGACGAGCGAAGTCCAAGAAGCCATGCTCGCCTTCGACCATCCCTACGCGGAGCAGTACGGGGACGACCTGAAAGTGCTCTTCGATACTGCTGCTTGGACCGCTTCGTCTGCGTTGTATATGGGAGCGCTAGACGTCGAGACGTGCACCTTTGATCCCGTATACAATCCTATGCCATGGGGTGGTGGGATCTGGGGATCGAGCCCGATCGAAGCACAAATGATCGAGCGGGTGGTCGTGGGTGGCGAATCACCCGAGGATGCCTGGAAGTGGGCCTGCACCGAGATGCAGAAAGTTGCCGACGAGTGGAAGGCCGAGCATCCAGATTGGGAACCAGTGGCTAGCCGATAGTAGCCATTCTGCAACCTCCAGGTTGGGAGCCCACGTGGCTCCCAACCTGGACGACGAATATCCCTTACTCAGCGCTGGGAGCCAACATATGAGACTGAAACTGGGCAAGCGCCTTGGAGATAGAGTTTTTGCCTGGGGTCTGGCAGCCCCTTCAATCATCTGCCTGATTGCGCTTTCGATCTATCCATTCCTCACAGCAATTCAGAGCAGCTTCTACAACGTCGGTACCATCACTCGTGAGATGCGCTACGTCGGGCTAGACAATTACGTTTGGGTTTTCAAATCTCCGCTGTTCTGGGAATCGCTGAAACGATCCTTCATCTGGACGTTTTCCGGTGTGAGCATTCAGCTTGTTTTGGGCATTATCTTTTCGCTAGTCTTGCATCAAGAACTCAAGGGACGGAACATCGCTCGTGGCCTGGTTTTGTTCCCTTATCTCATACCTAACATTGTGGCCGCGATCGTGTGGCGGTTCATGCTCAATCCAACGGTCGGCATCTTCAATTACCTGTTGGTGGACGTGCTCCATCTGCTCAAGGAACCTCTGATGTGGTTGATGCGCCCGCAAACGGCTTTGCCTGCTGTGATCCTGGTGGGGATTTGGAAGTACGTCCCCTTTATGATCATCCTGTTCCTGGGCCGTCTGCAGACCACGCCCCTCGAACTCTACGATGCAGCCAAGATTGACGGCGCCAATGCATGGCAATTGTTCCGATACGTCACGTTTGCCTGGTTAAAGCCCGTCATCCTGGTGGCCGTCATGCTGCGCACGATCTGGCTTTTCAATCATTTCGATCTGGTCTACCTGCTGGCGTTTGGCGGCCCGATGCACGCCACCACTACCATACCGGTGCTGATTCGTGAGGCCGCCTTCGATGAGCTTCGCATGGGACGGGCCGCCACTATTAGTATGTACCTCGTAGCTATCCTGTTCATTGCTGCCATAGGATACACCTGGGCCTACGCCCGAGCGGAGGAACAGGTTGCCTATTAGTTGTCGGCACGGATACCAGTACTCGCCAAATCGCTCTGTTATCTCGGCTTTTGAGTGGATTTTGCCGCCAATTTGCCGGGATAATGTATGGGGTTTCTCGCTATGAGAAACACAGAAATTACAGCTCTGAACCTGGTCAATCAGGTTGTACTGGATTTAGGTAATCAAGCCGAAAGGAGGTTGTCCCATGCCCAGCCTAACGATCAATGGCATAGATTTATGGTACGAGCGCTCGGGCCAGGGGCGTCCAGTAATATTCTTGCATGCCTTTGGCGTGACCAGCGCCATGTGGTTTCCCCAGGCGCCTGTCTTGACCACTGCTGGCTACGACGTGATCTGCATCGACCTGCGCGGACATGGGCTGTCTTCAGCGCCTCCCGGCCCGTATACTGTTCCCCTGATGGCAGCCGATGTGCATCGACTCATCGAGCGTTTGAACCTGGAGCCGGTCTGTGTCGTCGGGCTGTCTACGGGCGGCCGGGTCGCCACGCGACTTGCTCTCGACCATCCAGAGGACATCGCTGAACTAGTGCTGGTGAGCACGAAGTCAGAGCCAGCGCTGGAGATCCAGGATGAATTAAGGGCATTGGCGCGAAAGGCAGAGGAGGGTGAGGTGGCATGGGCTGCTGAGCAGTTTTACAATCAGCACTACCAACGGTTAGCAACTGCTGCGCCCGATTTGATGCACAACCTAAAAGAGGGATGGCGTGATAAATCGGGGAGCGGGTTTGCTGGTGCAGCCCTGGCGATCATTGAGATGGAATCCGTGACCACGCGGCTTTCTGAGATTCACGCCCCAACGCTGGCAGTGGCTGGCGAACTTGATCCGCCGTGTCATCCCTACATCGCCTGGTATGAGCGCTCTATCCCTGGTTGCCAGGGGGTCATTGTGCCAGCAGCCGGTCACTTCGTAAACGTGGAGCAACCAGACCACTTCAACGACCTGCTACTGGGGTTTCTGGCTGCTCGCGATAGGTAGTGTGCGGGATTTCTCGCTATGAGGATCACACAAGTTACAGCGCTGAACCTGGCCGATCAGGTTGTTTTGGTGCGGGTCTACACCGATACAGGAATAGAGGGCATCGGCGAAGCAAGCCCGATGTATCCCCAGATCATCTGTGCTGTCATCAACGACGTGCTGGCCCCGCTGCTCGAAGGCGAAAACCCTTTCGAGATCGAGCACCTCTATGATCGTTTGCTCTACTCCCGTCCGGGCCGCTTCTGCAATTACAAGCTCGGTCCGCAGGGCGCGCTGACATCGGCCATCAGCGGGGTCGAGATCGCCCTATGGGACATCATGGGCAAGGCGCTGGGGCAGCCGGTCTACGCTCTTCTGGGCGGGCTCTACCGCGAGCGCGTGCCTGTCTTTGCCAGCATGGCGTTGCAGCACGAAAAGACGCCGGATGCCTGGGCAGCCCGTGCCCGGCACTTTGTCGAGCAGGGCTTTGGCGGGGTAAAGTTAGGCCTTGGTCGTGAGTGGGGCTTCGACAGCGGTGAGGACGACCCGGTGGCTACGGTCCGGGCCGTGCGTGAGGCTGTGGGAGGCAACGTAGATATCCTCGTGGATGTCCACAACGCATACTACCCTCACACCGCCGCAGCCATCGCCCGGGAATTCGAACCCTATCGAGTGTTTCACTTCGAGGAGCCGGTCGCGGAGTATGACTGGGAAGGCCTGGCCTGGGTCCGGGATCACACGACGACACCCATTGCTGCCGGCGAGCAAATATACACCTTGCCCGAGTTTCGCCGCTTCCTGGCGGCAGGTGCGGTAGACATCCTGCAATTTGACGTGACTAAAGCCGGGGGGCTGTGGGCCGGGAAGAAAGTTGCGGCGTTGGCCGAGGCCTGGGACGTGCCGCTGACCTTGCACAACTACCACTCGCCGGTGGCCACGGCGGCGATGCTGCACTTTGCAGCCACGACCCCGTCCTGCCGATATCGGCAGGAACTGCGCGCCGACCCACATCCACTGGCGGACATTGTCCACAATCCTCCCCAACTGGAGGCCGGAACGATGGCTCCACCGGCTGCTCCTGGTTTGGGGCTTGAACTGAACGAGGAACGGATAGCACACTACACTTTAGGAGATAGAAATGACTTATGAGATAGACGAGAGGTGGTTGAAACAAGAGATTATCCGCATAGGTCAGCGTCTGCATCACCGCAGGCTGATGTGCGGCTACGATGGCAACATCTCGTACCGCGTCGCAGAGAACGAGTTTCTCATCACCAAGAGCTGGTCCAGCCTTGGGTTCCTGACCGAAGAGGACATCGTCAAGATTGACGGCGATGGCAACGTTTTGGACGGTAAATACCGTTCGACCGGTGAATATCGGCTGCACATGGTAGCCTATCGCGAACGGCCCGACATCTACTGCGTCGTCCACGCTCATCCTCTATATGCCACAGTGTGGGCCACCTGGGACCGGCCGATTCCCGCTTTCATCCTGCCCGAGATCGGCGTGATCTTTGGCGAAGACATTCCCATCGCGCCCTACGCCGCCACTGGCACGCCGCAGATTGCTGAATCCATCGCCGACCTGATTCGCACCCGCGATGCTGTGCTGATGTCCCGGCACGGGGCAGTGACGGTGTCAAACAAAGGGCCGGACGTAGCCCTGTTGGATGCTTACAACAAAATGGAGAAGGTCGAGTATGCCGCCGAGATTCTCTATCTCATTGAGGCCAGGGAGCAGGCCAACCCGTTGCCTCCGGACGAGATCGAGATCCTGAAAGCAGCCCACGAAAGACTGGGATTGGGACTCAAGCCACCCCGATTCCCCGAGGGGAGCTGAATCAACTATTTGGGTCGTTACGGCGGTCACGGTGGTTCGGATAACATGTTGAAACTGGCTTTTCACACCTATGCCTTCGGCGGTCGCTCCTGGCTCCCGGCCTGGACGCTGGATGAAGCCCTGCGCCTCACAGCAGAGCTGGGCTTCGATGGGCTGGAACTCGCCGCTTGCCGCCCTCATGGCTGGCCGTCCGATCTGGATGCAGCGCGGCGGCGAGCTATACGTAGGCTCGCCGCCGATAGCGGCCTGGCCTTCTCGGCTGTCTGCCCCACCGCGGTCAATCACAACATCGCCAGCCCCGTGGCTGAAGAACGAAAGGACACGGTCAGTTACTTTGTCGAATGTCTCGATTTGGCTCTGGACTTGGGATGCCACACCATAGTGGTGAACGGCGGCTGGAGTGTGCAACCCTATGGGCGGGACGAAGCCTGGCGTTGGGCCACAGAGGGATTGGCCACCGCAGCCCAGGAGGCCGAACGCCGGGACGTGGTGCTGGCCCTGGAGAACATCAACAGCCGGCGGGCCGACGTGGTAGTGACCAGTCGCGACATCGCTGCCATGGTGAACGAGGTTGGGTCGCCGGCTCTGCGACCTATGATCGACCTTTATCACTTACACCTGGAAGAGGAGAATCCATTGGAAGCCATCGAGCGCCTGGGTCCCCATCTGGCCTACGTGCACTTTTTGGATGCACGGCGGACAGATCGGGCACGTGTCGCACCGGGCTGGGGCGAGATGCCCTTGCCGGACATTCTGTCGGCATTGCGGCAGGTGGGGTATGATGGGTGGCTCGGGGTGGAGATTTGGGGAGATGATCCCTTGACTCTGGGCCGTCAGGCAGTCAGTTTCTTCGCGGAGCAACGGCGGCGGACATTCTGAGAGGAGAAGACTCATGAGAGAATTGGACGGCAAGACAGCGTTGGTAACCGGCTCGTCACGAGGTATTGGTGTAGCGACCGCGACTGTGATGGCTCGCCACGGAGCTGACGTGGTGATAAACTGCCGCGAAACCAGCGATTTAGCCGAGGAGTTGGCTGGACGCATCCGCGCTACGGGGCGGCGGGCGCTGGCAATCCAGGCCGACGTGACCGACCGGGAGCAGGTGCGGCGTATGGTGGACACCATCATTGCTGAGTGGGGGCAGATCGACATTCTGGTCAACAACGTGGGGCATGCCTACTACTATCGCATTGAGACGTTGGAGCCTGAGGAATGGTACCACAGTGTGGACGAGAACCTCACGTCTCAGGTCTATTGTGCCCAGGCGGTGTTGCCGGGTATGTTAGAACGGGGTTGGGGACGCGTTGTCAACATCAGTTCCATCTCCGCCCAGCGCGGCAGCCCCTCCGGCGACCTGACCTATTCGGCCTGCAAAGCGGGTATCCTGGCCCTGACCAAGACGCTGGCCCGCCAGTATGCTGCCAAGGGCATTACCGTGAACGCTGTGGCCCCGGGCATCATTGACGCCGGGATGACCGAGAGTATGCCAGCCGAGCGTCGTGCACAGGTGATGACCGCCGTCCCCATGGGCCGCATGGGGTGCGCTGAGGAGATCGGTGAAGTGGTGGCCTTCCTGGCGTCGGATCGCGCGTCGTACGTGACCGGGCAGATGATTGCGGTCAACGGTGGGTTGTACATGTAGTTTTTAGCTAGGGACGGATATAGTGAACCAGGAGGGCAAGTTGAGTAGACAACTGACGAGTTATCAACTGGATATGGTTCTCAGCGAACTGATTGACATTGTGGGGCAGGAAAATGTGACCACGGCGACACCCGACCGGTTCGTCTACGCCGTGGACCACTACTGGATCCCGGAGATGTGGGTGGATCGAGGGCAGCAGCCGATCTTGCCGGACATGGTCGTCCATCCCGAAACACCGGAAGAAGTCTCACGTATCCTTCAGGTGGCTAACACCTATCGCCTGCCGGTTACCCCGTGGGGTGGCGGATCGTGCTCGCAAGGCGGCGCACTGCCCATCTTTGGGGGTATCATCCTGGATACAAAGAAACTGAACAAAATCATCAAAATTGATGAGAAGTCAATGACGGTGACGGCCCAGGCCGGCATCAATGGTCAACATCTGGAGTGGGCGGTCAATCAGAAAGGAATGACCGTGGGTCATTATCCGGCATCGCAGCGGGCCAGCACCTTGGGCGGGTGGCTGGCACCTCGCGGCTCCGGCACGCTCTCCACCAAATACGGCAAGGCCGAAGACATGGTTATGTCGCTGCAGGTGGTGTTGCCCACGGGTGAGATCATCCGTACCCTTCCCACGCCCAATCACGCTACCGGCCCCGGTCTCCTGCAATTATTTGTGGGCAGCGAGGGAACGTTGGGAGTCATCACCGAAGCCACAATGCGCGCTGACCCAATCCCGGAGGAGCGCCGTTTTCGCTCCTTTCTCTTTAAGGATCTATCGAATGGACTGGAGGCAGGGCGACGCATTATGACTGCCCGGCTTCGCCCTATTGTGATTCGCCTTTATGACGAGGTATCCACCGTCAAACAGGTCAAACGTGTGCTGGATATCACCGTACAAGGCTCGTACATGGTGGTCGGTTTTGACGGATTCAAGGAGTTCGTGGACCTGGAAGAAGCCAAGGTGATGGAGATATGCGCCAGCGTTGGAGGAGAAGACCTGGGCAGTGAGGCTGGCTGGAAGTGGTGGAACCACCGCTATGATTTCTACTTTCCGCCGCGCCTCAAGTCA
>JAUWNP010000311.1 GCA_030612585.1 Anaerolineae bacterium | reverse complement strand
CGGCGCTGTCAATTGATGTACCAGAGGGAATGGCCGAGACGTCGAACTGGATGAGGCTGCGCACAATCTTGCCGTATGGGCTTAGATAGTCATCGTAGCCGGCCCACATATCAATGGTATCGCCCAAGTTCGTAGTCGGGTAGCCCTCTATGACGCAGGCATCCCCGGCGGAAGAGAACGTGCCTGGGGGAGGTGGTGGATAGCCCTTGAGCACCAGGGGCAAATAGACCTTACGCTCTCCTACGGTTGCACTGCTGCTGTTGTTGCTGGGTGTATTATCCTCCGGATCCGAGATGGTGGCTATGTTGGTGAACGAGAAGTCGCTCCCCAGGCCAGGGTCAATCCAGCCATAGATGCTGATCACACCGCCTTGCCCTATCCCCAGCGGCTCAACGTTCCACACGTAGGTCAGAACGCCGGTCCGCGTGATCGCGAGCGTGCTGGCGAAGGTCGGTGTTACCACTTCGCTCGGCACGATATCGGTGACGACCACTTGTGAGGCTACCTCGGCGCCGCTGTTAGCGATGGCGAGTGTAAATGCGATGGGATCGCCGGGCGCGAAGTCGCTGCCGACGGCCTGCTTGGTGATGCTGACGTTCGGCTTTTCGACAACGTCCGTGCTCGTGCGCAGGCGGATGGCGGCGTCGCTGTTCAAGGCCACTCCCAGATCGGTCCACGAGCCGCTGCTGCCCGAGATACTAATATACGTGCGCCCCGTTTCAATCGTCCCGTTCGTGTCGACCGCGACGGGATACCCGTCACTCTCATTGGTGAACTTCACCACCACGACGACATCATCACCGCTGGTCACGGCCAGAGGGGAGTCCAATGCCACGGAATGGTAGCCGGCCTCGTTGAACGAGAGGTTCTCCTTGCTGGCCAGCAGATTGCTGGGCGCTGTCCCATTGAAGTCATCGTAGATATAGGCGTCAACGTCGGTCGTGGCGTCTGTGGTCCAGAACTCCACCCGTGTGGCGTAAGTGTTGCTGGGGGGAGTGAACTTGGCCAGACCCCACGCGGTTGTGTTGCTGCCCCCCGCCTCCCCATAGCTGGTCCACCAGCCCCCCTCGTCGTAGTACATGATGCCGCCACTACTGTCGTAGTCCTGCCAGTCGTACATGAACGAGGACCACTTGCCGATGCTGGCCGAGCCGTAGGCGATAGTGAAGTAGCCGCGCTCGCTGCCATAGCTGCAGGTGCCTCCCCAACTGGTGCCCCAACTGTTTTTCACGATCCAGCCGCCGGTGCCGCTGCCTGAGTGGGTGAGGCTATCATCCCAGCCGACGATGAGCACGGCGTGGTTGGGCGATTCTGTGCCTGCGTGGTATAGCGTGTAGGTGCCGTCGTAGTTGCCAAACTCTGCATCCCAGGCATCGCCGTCGCCCGCATACAGCGACGTGTAGACCGGGCCGTAGGTTTGAATGTACTGCTTGAGCACATTTGCATCGGGCACCGCGTTGGTGGAGATGATGCGCCAGTCGAGGAGGGTCTTCTGGTAGGGGCAGGTGGACTTGCAGGTGACGTCGCTGGCCTGGTACGGGTCGCACGATTCCAGCACGGTCCCTTTCTTGGAGAACAGGTTGGCCAACAGATCGTAGTTCCCGCCGTCGCAACTGTTGCCGCCGCCGGTGCCGCTGGTTTCGTACCAGTTGCACTCCTTGGCGTTGTTCTCCGAGAAGTCATACGTGGTGGCACTGTCTATCAGCATCTTGGCTTCGATATTCCCGAGGGCGGCGAAGGAGTAGCATGAGCCACAAGCGCCCTGGTTTCTCACCGAGGTAACCTTGCCTGTTTGGCGCCAATCCCAACTGCTCGGCACGGCCTGAGGACTGACTCCTCCCGACGGCATTCTTTGCCCGGTCAGGTGAGGGAGGTCCATCGGCGGTGGGACGAAACCTTTGCTGTGGGGCGGTTGTTCCGATGCCCCTGGCCCTGGTAGTAGAGCATCCTGCGGTGGCACAGGGCCGGCCGGGGCCTGCGCGCCACTGGCCGAGAAAGTCGCCAGCAACGCCAGGCAGACCAATGAGACCAACGTTATGCGTGACGTTCGTGCTTTCATCTGTCATCCTCCTTGGGGTATTGGGGATCCCGGGATTACCGGGGGTCACGAAGAACGGCACTACTTCGAAGACAAGATACGACACGTGGTGCTATGCGCGGGTGGGCACGCGTCCTGTCCAGTCCCCGACAAATCTTATTGTATACTCAGTATGCGACAATGTCAATAGTCTATATGAGCCAGTGTGCAGCAATTCCCGGTATAATCAGACCTGACAGGTTTTTACCCAAGACTCGCTGTTCAACACACTTGCCGAGTGACAAGTGGGGCCTCAAGTGACGAAATTCGTGGAAACCTGTCAGGTCTTGAAGGACAATACCCATTTTCCCAGTATTAGGCTATAATATAGATAGGGGGAGACAGATTCGGTAGAGAATGAGAAGTGATGGCTGAGCAGACCGCATCTCAGGACTGTGAGGAATCCACCCGCACGTGGACCTTCCGGGGCTACCGCTTGGACCCAGCCCACTTCACCACGGCGATGGTCCATCTCTACAGGGGGGAGGTGAGCCGGGCCAACGTCTGGCGCACTCGGCTGGACGCCACTACCAGTTGGGCAGTGATCACCGTGGGCGCGGCGCTCACCTTCGTTTTCGGTGCGCCGCAGAACCCTCACTTCGTGCTCCTGTTGGTGTTCACGCTAGTGCTCACTTTCCTGGCGATTGAGGCTCGCCGCTACCGGTACTACGCCCTCTGGTCCCACCGGGTGCGCTTGATGGAGACCGATTTTTTCGCCGCGATGCTTGTGCCTCCCTTCCGCCCTTCATCCGACTGGGCTGACCGCCTGGCGGAGAGCCTGCTTCACCCTATCTTTCTCATCGCCTGGTGGGAGGCGGTGGGCCGGCGATTCCTCCGCAACTACGTCTGGCTGGTTACCCTGCTGCTCATCAGTTGGGGGGTCAAACTGGCACTGCACCCGGTACTGGCACCGGACGGGGTCACGATGGTCAAGCGGGCAGCCGTCGGATCTGTGCCGGGGGTGTGGGTGATGGCGGCTGTCGGGTTGGTGTACGGGGCGCTGGTAATGCTGACGGTGGCTGCGTCTCTCCCTCGCACCTGGCGGGATGCCATGCCCGGGCCACCGTGGCGGCGAGGGAAGGGGCCGTCAGCGCCGGAACCCAGCCCCCGGGAACAGTTGGCAACCATCATCACCGCCCGCGGGCGGCAGGTCGCCATACAACTGCTGGCGGAACTGGGACGCGGAGTGACGGCGTTGGAAGGAACCGGGATGAACACCAGGGAGGCGCGGGATGTGCTCCTGTGCGCTGTGACCGAGGTGCAGGTGTCTCACTTGCAAGAAATCGTGCGCCGGACCGACCCGGAGGCATTCGTCATCGTCAGCCCGGCGGAGGAAGTGCGGGGGAAGGGCTTTCGTCCCTTC
>JAUWNP010000012.1 GCA_030612585.1 Anaerolineae bacterium | reverse complement strand
AAGGGTGCATTTCAGTTTTGGGGCGAATTATGGCATAATAGGCCCAACTTGATACCTGGAGGGCAAAGATGAAACGCACCCGTGACCAATTGAAGGCAGAGTTGATGGCTGAGGCTGAGGAAGTAATTGACGGGCTTCTCGACTGGCACGAGAGCACAGGAGCACCCACGCTCATCGAGATAGAAGATGTGGTACTGACCCTGCGTCAACGATTGGGGGAACGTGTGGCGGGGGTAGTGATAGGCGATCAAGAGGCAGTTCGTCCTGTGCCAGGGCCAGTGTGTACGACTTGTGGGCGGGAGATGCACTACAAAGATATGAAGACGGTAACGGTGGCAGGACGGATAGGGGAGATGGAGTTAGAGCGAGCATATTACTACTGCGACCGCTGCCGAAGCGGAGCGGATGCGAAGCAATCTGCTACCTGGGAGATGGGGGGCACCGTGCAAACGGGCTGAACCAAAGGGACGCATGGGGGTGGCGATGGACGGAGGTATGATTCACATTCGCAACGAGGGGTGGAAAGAGTTGAAAGTGGGGAGTTTGTTCGCTGTCGAGGTGCGCCCGACGCGTGATGCGGAGACAGGAGAATGGATTGAATTGGCCCACGCAGTGAACAACAGCTACGTGGCTCACTTGGGTGGGCCAGAGATCTTTGGTCAGATGGTGTGGGCAGAGGCCGCACGGCGTGACTGGGAGCAAGCGGCGGATACGGAAGCCATCGGAGATGGTGCACCTTGGATTTGGAATCTGGCACTAGAGCACTTCTATGACAGTCGTCAGGTTGTGGACTGGTATCACGCCACAGAGCACCTGGCTGGGGTGGCTCGACTACTGAGAGACGAAGGGGGCTTGGCGGAGAAACGGTGGTATAACGCGCGGGAAACCACGCTGTTTGAAGGACAGGCAGCTCGGATCGCGCAAGAGTTGGAGGCAGCAGCGCGGACTCAACCATCTATGGCCAAGGAATTGGAGAAAGAGGCCGGATACTTCCGCAAGAACCAGCGCCGGATGAACTATCAAGAAATGCGGGAAGAAGGATGGGCGATTGGGAGTGGGATGGTGGAAAGCGCTGTCAAGCAGTTCAAGGCTCGCTTCGCAGGACCAGGAATGCACTGGAGCCGCCCTGGTGCAGAGAGACTCATCCCTGTGCGCGCAGCGATTATGGGCGGACGTTTCGATGATCTGTGGCACACGGCCTATAACTCGCCCCTAAATTGAAATGCACCCCACCCGAACTCCGGCTTGACATAGGGTAGTTTCTCGTGTATAATATGTATGAAAGACCAACAGAATAAGCGACTACCCAACGGATGGGACCGCGAGGCTGTAGTAGATCCGTTCTAACGTGGCCGAGCTGCCGGGAGTAATCTCTCAGTGGTTCGGCTTTTTTTGTTCTTTTTCGACCGCCGCACGCCGCACCAAGGCGGATCTTGAGTATGGTTTCTCACTATGAGAAGCCAGTAGAAGGAGGTGATGCGAGGGCGAGGCACAGGAGGATGAGTGATTGTCAAGAGCGGTTTCGGTAGGATTCTATCCTGTCATTCCAGGCTCTGGAGAGTCTGGCAAAAGTACCTGGAGGTGCTAATATGGAGAAGGAAATTCTGGCAACGATTATGGCGGTGACTTCCAATGTGCAGTACACCACCAGCGATCGTATCGAGGCGCTGACCAAAGGGCACGGGATGCTGAACCTGGCGGCCCTCAGCGCTGCAAACGCAATGACGTGGGAAATTCTGCAGGGGCGGGACATCTCACTGAGCGATGCGAACCTTGAGAAACTGCCCCTGGATCATGTGGTAGAGATGGGCGTCAAGGCGGCCATGGAGTCAGGTGCTGCGCCAGCGAACGCGGCCGTGATTACTGCCACTCTGCTCCTCTTTGCCGGCACGGCATCTCGCGCTGGCGTGCCCGCCGGCAACCGCAAGCTAGGGGCGATGGCCCGGATGAAGGCCGGTGCGTGTCGCTCCGGTGTGGTGGCTATTCCCACATCCAAACTGACCAACAAGTTGTCGGGCTTTGCCGCTGTGCAGGCTCTCTACGAGGCGATGCAAAAGGGAGAACTGGTGCGCATAGATGGCGCCGACGTGCCCGCCTTTGTGGCCGGTGGGGCTCCTATGGGCCACAGTGTGCTGGGCGAAGACATGGTCTACGTTGATCTATGCATGAATGGCGGCAAGATCGCCGTGGAGGCGATGATGAAGGCCTACCATGGCGCCGGCATCAGCGCCAGCCCCATCCAGTGCGCCATACTCGCCGCTGCTGCTGTGCTGGAAATCATCAACCCTGACGGGATGATCGGCGCGGAGTATGGCGAGTTCTTCATCCACGGCACGGGCTACCTGGCTGGCAAGGGCGCAGCCCAGGCCGCCGGGCTCCCGGAGAAACTCCACCTGCGCGGCACGGGCAAGGAATATGACACCGCCTCCTTCGTCGGCGGCATGGGCATGATCCTCAAAGACGTGGGCGCGCCTTCGGTGATCGGGATGATGACCGTGAACGAGATGCTGGCTGCCTTCATGGAAGGCCCGATGATCGGCGCCGGCTTCGGCGGCGGGCCGGTCAACCCCCCGCTTGCTCACCTGCTAGCCGATTGCGTCATCGCCATGAACACGCTTATCGAGAAAAGCGGCGACGTAGAGGCAGCCGCTGACGTTATCAGAGAAGTCAAACTCACCCAGTGGATTGACCCGGAGATCGCTTCCGTGTCCACCAACACCATTGCACGTAAGGCCGAGCAAGTCCGCAGGGGACCGGTCACCGAGACCATCATCAAGGCCACCGACGGTATTCGGGCCAATGCCATCTACAGGCGTGCCCAGTACGCCTACGATGAACTCAGCGCCGGCAAGGACCTGAAGGAAGTCTGCGTCGCGCTGGACATGGCACGGAAGGCAAAGGTCGAGGAAAACGCCGGCAAGATCCTCAGCGGTTTCTTCGGCAAGGACATCACGATCAAGTTCACCAAGCTCGCCGGTGGCGCGCGCCGTGACCATCCCTTCGCCAATGCCTACTGGGGCTTTGACGCCGACATAGATTGTGAGGTGACTGTGGACGGCGAGAAGTTTGTGTTTGAAGGGCTCAGCCACAAGGTGATCCCCGACGCCGTCACAAACAAGAAATCTGAACTATCTTTGCCTATCACTGTGGCCGCAGCGGTGGCTCAGGAGCTCATGTACGTCGGCTGTTGCACCATCGACGCGGTCGTCCCGGCCGTCGTCGCCGCTGCTATGGGCAAGTACACCTGGAAGGATGCGGGGAAGAAGGCCGAGAAGGCCGCCAAGATCACCTGCTCCATCCCAGGGGCAAAGGGCACAGCCCGCGAGGTAGCCCGGCTAGCTTTGCGGATCATGAAGGACCTGGAGTAGTTACTCCTGGTCCTTTCGCGGCCCTATCCGCTTTATGGCCAAGACTAGGTAGGGGCGCAGCCATGCTGCGCCTCTACCTTGCCTCTCCATATTAATCCGCCAGGCCGAACTATGCTGCTTCTGGTAAACGTGGACGACATATCCGGCGAGATGATCCCTCATATCATTGATGGACTGATGGCACGGGGGGCCGAGAGTGTCCACGTGGTACAAGCCATCACCAAAAAGGGGCGGTTGGGGTTTCTGTTCCTCTTGGATGCCCCGGAGGAGCGGCTCGAGATGTTGGGGGGCTTCCTGGTCAGCGAACTGGGCACGCTTGGTGTGCGGGTCTTCGACCCGCGCCATATCTGTTTTGAGTACCAAGTCAAGCAGGTGCGGCTGACCGCCCAGGCGGGTGGAGAACCGGTGCAGGCACTCGTCCGCGTGAAGGAAGTCCTCGGTGAGGAGGGGCGGGTCATCTCCGTCAAGGCCGAGTGCGAGGACCTACGGGCGGCTCTCGTTCAGTTTGGACAGGTGGGACTGGAAGTCTCCTTCGCCGGTCTAAAGGGCCTCGTGGAACAGACAGTCCTGGGGCAGGAGAACCGCGCTCTTCGGAGTATTCAAGCAGAGTATCCACTAAGTGAGAGGGAAGTGGCCTCAACTGGATAGGCAGATTTGCAGGCCTCTTCGACTACATCTGGTCAAGCGAACGTAACCGTTTTGGTGCACCGCCTGCCTTTGAGGCATATTTCAGGTTAAGGAGAGGACGACGATGAAGAACATACTCATTTACTTCGACATGGACAAGCGTCCAAGTCCGTTCGATATTCTGTTTGCTTACGACGTGGGGTTCGATATCGTGCTGCCGTTCAGTGGAGTAGCAGCGGACGAAATCACATCACTGGTGCAAGATGCAATGTTCCCCCGCGGACCGAAGGGGGCGAAATATACCACGCTTTTCTTTGGGGGAAGCGACCTCGACGCAGTTGAAAGAATGGCAAAAAAGGCCAAGAAGACAATGTTCCCGCCTTTCCAACTCTCCATCGCCCTTGATCCCAAAGGCTCTCATACAACCTCTTCGTCCATCGTCGCAAAGGTACTGGAAGCTCTAGGTATGAAGGGGGAGACGCTTGAGGGCAAGAGGGCCGCCGTGCTAGGAGGCTGCGGCCGTGTGGGTCAGGTGACGAGCAGGATACTGGCTAAAGAGGGCGTGGAGGTCACTACCCTAGATATCATTGAGGAAGTCGTAACCGTCGCGGAAAAGATCTCTGAGATGGTGGGTGGAAAGGTAAAGGGAATGGTAGCAACATCTCCGGAGGAGATCGTATCTGCGGCGAAGGACTGCGAGATAGTGATTTCTGCCGGTCCTGCAGGGGTCGAACTCCTGCCTGAGGAATTCATTCCTGGCCTGGAAAAATGTCTGGTCGCGGCCGACGTGAACGCTGTACCACCAGCAGGGATAGCGGGAATAAAGGCCAAGTACGACAAAAAGGAGAAAAACGGAATCCTGACCATAGGGGCGCTCGCTGTTGGGAATCTGAGGAATAAGATAGAAGCGAAGATGCTGAAGACGGCGATGG
This sequence comes from Anaerolineae bacterium, assembly GCA_030612585.1. The sequence continues at coordinate 44,505 of JAUWNP010000012.1, read as the reverse complement.
AGTCCGAAGGTGTGTTCCTCGACTACACCAATGCTTTCGAGTTCGCCAAAGAATTAGCAGAGATTTGACCTCACTGTTTCTACCGTCGGGCGTAGCGATGGCGGCAAGGTAGGGGCAAGCCGGGTGGCCATGATTCTCATCACTGGCCTAAGCACACGCGCCATTGCCGAATCAGCGGTGCGGGGTGGTCACCATGTCGTCACGCTGGACTACTTCGGTGATCGGGATCAGCGGGCGCTGGTGGAGAACCACGCGCTCTTACGGGACTTCGCTCTCCCCTTCAGCGCCGAAGCGTTGCTTCAGGCCAGCCATCGCCTGGACTTCGAGGCGGTAGTCTACATCTCGAACCTGGAAAATCACCCTGAAGTGGTGGGGGAATTAGCACGAGGGCGCGTCCTGCTTGGGAACGCGCCCGTCGTGTTGCACCAGGTGCGTGATTGGCGGACGCTGCGAGCCTTCTGCCGCGAGGCTGGGATTTCCTGCCCGACCACGCTCCTGCCCGGAGAGGAGAAAGAGGCCGACTTAACGGTTCGCTGGCTGTGCAAGCCTGTTCGCAGCGGCGGCGGGCATGGCATCCGGCCCTGGGCAGGGGAAACGTTGGGCGAGGCCCACACCCTGCAAGAGTACATCGAGGGCCGGCCCGCCTCAGCGGCCTTCGTGGCCGACGGGCAGCGAAGCGTGCTCATCGGCCTGACAGAGCAACTCATCGGGCGGGGTGAACTGGGAGCGCGGGGATTCACCTGGTGCGGCAACATCCTCCCGTTGGCGCTCCCCCCCGCCGAGGGGGTCATCGTCCTGGAAGCGGTAGAGAGGATGGCGGCCCGGCTCACCCGTCGCTTTGGCCTGCAGGGGGTGAATGGGGTAGATCTGGTGGTGGCGGACGGCCCGAAGGGCCGGCCCTGCCCCTTCCTGGTGGAGGTTAACCCGCGCTACACCGGTTCGATGGAATTGGTGGAGCGGGCTTATGGGCTCAATGTTTTCTCCCTCCACCTGGAGGCGCTGGCTGGCCGGTTGCCTGATTTCTCCCTGGCAGAGCATCTGCGTCCTCAGGGCCAATACTTTGGCAAGGGAATCGTCTACGCCCGGCGGACGGTGATCATGCCGGAAACGGTAGGATGGACGGAGCAAGGAAGGCGGGATGTCCCCTTCCCTGGTGAGCAGATCAAGGCCGGTCATCCGGTCTGCACGGTGCTGGCGGAGGGAGAGGGACGAGAGGCGTGCTGGAACCATCTACTGGCGGGTGTGGAGGCTGTCCGGCAGGAGATCGGGGACGAGAATGGAGGAACGGCTTGAGTGAGCATTTCACGTTAATCACTGGCCGTACCCCCGAACAGGGGGAGGGCCTGCACAAAGGTAAGGATTCGGAGGCCTACCGCCGCGCCACGGCGTTGGTGGAGATGAATCTGGAGGACATGACCCGCCTGGAAATTGAGGAGGGGCAGGTCATTCGGGTGCGGACGGCAACTGGGCAGGTGGAGGTGCCCGTCCGCGCCGGGACGCTTCCTCCAGGGCTGCTGTTCATCCCAATGGGGCCTGTGGCGAACGTCCTCATCGGGACGGAGACAGAGGGCACAGGGATGCCGTCCTTCAAAGGGCTGGCGGCGGAGGTAGAGCCGGCATGAGCACCGTCATTGAGAATGTAATCTGTGCCTTCTGCGGCTGCTTGTGCGATGACCTCGTTGTGGAAGTAGATGACGGCCGGATCGTCCGGGTGCGGCGGGCGTGCGCCAATGGGCGTGGGCTCTTTACCCATTACGACCCCGCCCCGCGTCTGCCTACCGTGGACGGGCAGGAGGTGGAGTGGGAGGAGGCCATCGCGGAGGCAGCGCAGGTTCTGGACGAAGCCGACAGCCCCCTGATCTACGGCCTCAGTTCCACGGCTACCGAGGCCCAGCGGAAGGCAGTGGCACTGGCCGACCGGCTGGGGGCGATTCTGGACACCACCTCATCTGTATGCCATAGCCCTAGCAGCCTGGCGATGCAGGCGGTCGGCGAGCCTACCTGCACGTTGGGGGAGGTGCGTAACCGGGCGGATCTGCTCGTCTTCTGGGGCTGCAACCCGGCGGTTTCCCACGTCCGTCACTTCTCTCGCTACTCGGTGATGTCCAAGGGCACGCTCACCCCCAATGGCCGCCGGGATCGGATGGTGGTCGTCGTGGATGTGCGTCCCACCACCAGCACACGGGTGGCCGACCTCTTCCTCCAGGTGCAGCCCGGCGCCGATTTCGAGGTGCTGACGGTGCTGCGGGCCTTGGTGCAGGAGAAGGAGATTGCGGTAGAGACAGTGGGGGGCATATCCACGGCCCAGTTGCGAGAACTGGCGGAGCGGATGAAGACGTGTCGCTACGGCGTGGCCTTCATGGGGATGGGGCTGACGCAGAGCCGGGGGCGGGACCTCAACGTAAGCGAACTGTTCACGCTGGTGGCAGAACTGAACCAGTACACCCGCTTCTCCGTCATCCCGATGCGCGGACACGGGAACGTGGCCGGGGCTGATCAAGTGCTCACCTGGCAGAGTGGGTATCCCTTCGCCATCAGTTTCGCGCGAGGGTATCCCTGGTATGGCCCCGGCGAATTCTCGGCAGTGGACGTGCTGGCGCGGGGGGAGGCGGACGCGGCGCTGATCATCGCTTCAGACCCGGTGGCCCATTTCCCCAGCGCGGCGGCTAAGCAGTTGGAGCGTATCCCTACCATCGTCCTCGACCCGCTGCCGAGTTTGACGACGCAGGTAGCGCGAGTGGTCTTCCCTACCGCCTGCTACGGGGTGGACGCAGCCGGCACGGCCTACCGGATGGACGGTGTGCCCATCCGACTTCGTCCAGTGCTCCCATCCGTCCGCCCCACTGACGAGGAAGTGCTGAGCGAGATCATCGAGGTGATGCGGTAATGTTAGGGATTCTGAACGGCGAAGTATACGACCCCATCAACGGCATTAATGGTCAGGTACATGACATCTGGATGAAAGATGGGCGGATCGTCCCGCTGGAGGAGGTGGACCGCGAGCGGGCGGAGATCATAGATGCCACGGGGCTGGTGGTCATGCCCGGCGGTGTGGATGTTCATAGCCATATCGCTGGGTCGAAGGCGAACTCGGGGCGCAAGTTTCGCCCGGAAGATCACCGCGACCACGTGCGTGCGCGAGGGATGCTCACTTCCCCCCTGGAGGGGGGATTGAGGGGGGTCACCCGCTCTGGAGTGGGTTACACTACTCCTACTACTTACCTCACCGGCTATCTCTACGCCGAGATGGGTTACACCACGGTGATGGAGGGTGCCTCTGCTCCCCTGTCGGCGCGCCACACTCACGAGGAACTGAATGATATCCCCATCCTCGACAAAGGCGCGTACATCACGATGGGCAATAACCATTTCATCATGAACTGCATCCGCAATGGAGAGCGGGAGAAGGCCCGCGATTACGTGGCCTGGCTACTGGGGGCGACCAAAGGGTATGCCATCAAGATTGTCAACCCCGGCGGGGTGGAGAACTGGAAGTGGGGACAGAATGTGGGCGAGTTGGATGATGAGGTCATCGGTTTCAGCATCACCCCACGCCAGATTCTCACCACGCTGGCCTGGATCAACGACGAGTTAGGATTGCCCCACGTGCCCCATATCCACGGCCTTAACCTGGGGCAGTCTGGAAACGCCCGCACGACGGTGGAGACCATTGAGGCTCTCGAAGGGCAACGTGCCCACTTCTGTCACCTGCAGTTCCTCAGTTACGGCGGGAAGCCGGGCCGGCTCCCCCGTTCCGGCGCTGCTGAGGTCGCCCGCGCGGTCAACGAGCATCCTAACGTCACTGTAGACGTGGGCCAGATCATCTTCGGCGAGGCCACCACGATGACCTCCGATGGCCCCTTGCAGTATCGCCTGCACCAACTGACCGGCCACAAGTGGCTGAACGATGACGTGGAAGGAGAGACAGGTGGCGGGGTGGTGCCTATACTCTACAAGCGCAAGAACCCGTTCAGCGCCATACAGTGGGTCACCGGCATGGAGTTGTTCCTGCTCATTGACGACCCGTGGCAGGTGTTCCTGACCACCGACCATCCTAACGCCGGGCCTTTCTTTTGTTACCCGCACGTGGTCAAACTGCTGATGGATCGCGACTACCGCGCTGAGATGCTGGAGGGCATTCATCCTCGGGCGCGGAACAGTGCGCTGCTCCCAGAAAAGGCAAAGGCACTGAACCGCGAATACTCGCTGTACGAGATCGCCATCATCACCCGGGCGGGAACGGCCCGTGTCCTGGGCCTCAAGAACAAGGGACACCTGGGCGTGGGAGCTGACGCCGACGTGACCATCTACGCCAATCTGGACGACAAAGAGGAGATGTTCGCCCATCCTCGTTACGTTCTTAAGGACGGTGAGGTCATCGTCCGCGACGGACAACTCGTGCGCGAGCGTCCGGGACGCACGTTGTATGTTGCGCCGTCCTACGATTCGGGGATCGAAGCGGATGTGCGGTCCCACTTCGAACGGACCTATACTATCGCGTTTGAGAATTACCCGGTGCAGGACGAGTACCTGCCCTATTGCGAGGTCGTGCCATGCTCATAAACGATGTTGAGATCGCAGATACGTTCGCCGAGGCTTTCAAGATGCGGGGCACGCGGTTGATTATCACCACCGTCAATCAGCGATGGGCACTGACGGTGGCCCAGGTGGCCACGGGGTTTGCCACATCAGTCATCGCCTGTGGCTGCGAGGCCGGGATCGAAGGGATGATTCCGGCGGATGAGACTCCCGACGGCCGCCCGGGCGTGAGTGTTCTCATCTTTACGATGGGCTCTAAGGGGATGAAAGACCAGTTGATGCGCCGGGTGGGTCAGTGCATAATGACCTGTCCCACTACTGCCTGCTTCAACGGTCTGGAGAGCGAGGAGAGGCTGAAAATCGGCGGGACGCTCCGCTACTTTGGTGACGGTTTCCAGGCCAGCAAGTTCCTTGAGGGGAGGAGGTTCTGGCGGATACCTGTGATGGAGGGGGAATTTTTGGTCGAAGAAAGTTTCGGCATCAAGAAGGCCATCGGTGGCGGGAATTTCCTCATCCTGGGCGAGAGCGTCGATGCCACGCTTGAGGCGGCGGAGAGATCTGTGGAGGCGATGGAAAATGTGAAGGGGGTGGTGATGCCCTTCCCCGGCGGCATCGTCCGCAGCGGGAGCAAAACGACGTCGAAGTATAAATTCATGCACGCCTCGACCAACACCGCTTACTGCCCCACCATCCGCCGCCAGACCGAATCCGCACTGTCGGAGGAGGTCAACTCGGTACTGGAGATCGTGATTGATGGCCTGACTGAGGATGCCATACGAGAGGCAATGCGGGTGGGCATCGAGGCGGCCTGCCGGCCCGGCATCGTGCGCATCTCGGCCGGCAACTACGGCGGCACGCTCGGCCAGTTTCAATTTCACTTACAGGAGTTGTGGCAGTGAGTGCAATGATCTTACATCCGAAAGCCCCCATCACCCTTCCAATCGAGGCCGAGAGCATTTCCCCCGACCGTTTCGCCGGGCTCCGCCGGGAAGAGGTAGCCGCGCTTCCCGTCCTCTTCGGACGACGACAGTTGACCCTCGGCGATATTTTCACAGTGGAGGGGGACGGAGCAGAGGAGATCATCGTAGAGGGTGACCTGCGCCACGTCAAGCGCATCGGCCAGGGGATGAGCCGGGGGCGGATCATCATCCACGGCGACGTAGGGTTGCACCTGGGAGCTCAGATGCGCGGCGGGGAAATCATTATCCACGGGAACGTGGATGCCTGGGCGGGCGCGCACATGTCCGGCGGTGTTATCCGGGTGCACGGGGATGCCGGTCCGATGCTCGGCGCAGCCTACGCTGGCGAAACGCGCGGCATGCGCGGCGGTGTCATCATCGTGGAGGGAGACGCCGGGCCCCGGGCCGGGGAGCGTATGCGCCGGGGCCTCATTGCCATCCAGGGCAGTGTGGGGGAGTTCGCCGGGGTGCGGATGATCGCTGGGTCCCTCTTTGTCTTCGGCACGCTGGGGACGCGGGCTGGGGCGGGGATGAAGCGGGGTACCATCGTCGCCCTGGGAGGAATGACGGATGGTCTCCTGCCCACCTTCCGCTGCGCCTGCACCTACCGCCCGACCTTCCTGCGCTTCTACCTGCGCCGCCTGCGCGAGTGGGGACTGCCAGTCACGGAGGAGCAGGTCGAAGGCGTTTTCCTCCGATACACCGGCGACATCACAACTCTGGGGAAGGGAGAGATTCTGGTCTATGATCAGTGTTAACAAACGGGCAGTGGGGATTGTGCAGCGGATGATCGCCGACGCGGAGCCGCTGGGGTTGGCGGTGACGCGGCTCTCCAACGGGACCACGGTCGTAGACAGCGGGGTAGAAGTGCCCGGATCGCTGGAGGCGGGGCGGCTCTTCGCCGAGGTTTGCCTGGGTGGACTGGGTGAGGTCCGCTTTTGTGAACTCACTTTCCCAGAAACCAGGTTTTTTCCTAAAAACCTGGTTTCTTCCGACTCTATTACCGGCAATATGTGGCTACCAGGTGTGACCGTCTCAGTGAGCCATCCACCGGTGGCCTGCATGGCCGCTCAGTACGCAGGATGGGCCCTAAAAGTGAAATCGGCGCAGGGTAAGTTCTTCGCTATGGGCTCTGGCCCGGCGCGGGCTCTCTACGCTGGCGAGCCGCTCTTTGAGCGACTGGAGTACCGGGATCAGGCAGACGTGGCGGTGCTGGCGCTGGAGGGTCGCAGACTTCCCCCGGAAGAGGCGGCCGAGAAGATAGCCAAGAAGTGCAACGTCTCTCCAGACTGTCTCTATCTCCTGATTGCCCCTACCGCCAGCCTGGTCGGCTCGGTCCAGGTGGCGGCGCGGGTGGTGGAGACCGGACTGCACAAGATGCTGGAGGTCGGCTTCGACATCGGCACGGTGCTCTCCGGCCTCGGCACCTGCCCTCTGGCTCCCATCGCCGAGGACGACCTGCACGCCATCGGGCGTACCAACGACGCCGTCCTCTACGGCAGTCGGGCCTGGTACACGGTGCAGGCGGACGACGCGCAGATCGAGGCGGTCATTGAGCAACTCCCTTCCTCGGCCTCACGGGACTATGGGACGCCCTTCTACGACCTCCTTCAGCGCTACGGCGGCGACTTTTACGAAATTGACCCGCTCCTCTTCAGCCCGGCGGAAGTCTCCATCAACAACCTGACCAGCGGTCACACCTTTCGTGCCGGCCGGGTCAACGGGGAGATGATACAGAGGACACTGTTGGCGTGATGTCTCCATCCATAGGCATTCTGGGACGGCAGGGCGGCTGGCACGTGACGGCCCTGCAGGAAGCGTTGGTCCGGCGGGGTATCGTCGCGCCATGCTTCCCCATCACCAGGCTGATGGCCCGCCTGTCGGCCCGACCCCATCTGGCCGCTACCGGCGAATCGCTGGACGAGTACGACGTCCTCTTCGTGCGCACGATCCCCGGGGGCTCCCTGGAGCAGGTCATCTTCCGCGTGGATGCGCTCCATCGGCTGGAGAACGCCGGGGTGCGCGTCGTCAACTCGCCGACGGCCATTGAGCGCACGGTGGACAAGTACTATACCTCGACGCTCCTGGAGGACGCCGGGCTGCCCACGCCGCGCACGGTTGTCACTGAGCGCTTCGACGAGGCGCTGGCGGCGTTCCACGAACTGGGCGGCGACGTCGTCGTCAAGTCCCTCTTCGGCTCCGAGGGGCGAGGCATGGTGCGCGTATCGGACCCAGACATTGCCTACCGGGTTTTCCGGGCGCTGGAGTTGGGTCGCTGCGTCTACTACCTGCAGGAATTCGTGCCCCACGGCTGCCAAGACATCCGCGCCTTTGTCGTCGGCGGGAACGTGGTGGCGGCGATGGTGCGTCGGGGCAAGATGTGGAAGACGAACGTGGCCCAGGGCGCTAAGACGGAACCGCTGGCGCTGGACGACGAACTACGGGAGATGAGCCTCCGGGCGGCCCGGGCGCTGGGGGCCGATTACGCCGGGGTGGCCATCCTGCCCATCGAGGGCGGGGGTTATACCGTGATCGAGGTCAACGGCATCCCTGGCTGGCGAGGGCTCAAGTCTGCGACCGGGATAGATGCCGCCGAGTACCTGGCGGATTTTGTTCTGGACGGGATGGTATGAATCCTCTGGAACCCGACAGGATCGCGTGGGCTGTTCACATTGCCTGCTTGCTGGAGGTCTGTTCCGATAAGCCTGGCAACGTGACCTGGGGCAAGGACTTTTGGGATACCCGCTTCATGGATTTTATGGCCAGCGCCGTGGCCATTGGACCTGCCTTGCGGGATGCAACTCACACCCCTGTCGGCGAGACCATCCTGCGGGCAGTGCGCGACACCCGTCGGTTTGTGCATACCAATACCAACTTAGGGATGATTCTTCTACTGACTCCCTTGGCAAAGGCTGCCGGATTAGGGCATCCCCAGGGGCTGCGGGCGGGCGTGGGTGAGGTGTTGGAAGCATTGACTGTGGGCGATGCCCGCCTGACATTTGATGCTATCCGTCTCGCGGCGCCTGGTGGTCTGGGCGACGCGGATCGCTACGATGTGCGCGAAGCAGACGTAGATATAACGCTCCGAGAGGCCATGAGGCTGGCTCAGAACCGTGATACCGTGGCGCGAGAGTATGTCACAGATTTCGAGGTCACCTTCGAGATAGGTTACGCCGCTCTGTGCCGGTTCCTGGCGGAAGGCCAGCGATTCTCAGATTCCCTTGTCCAGACTGCCCTCACTATTCTTGCCCAGGTGCCAGATACACTGATCGTGCGGAAGGAGGGGCTGGTTGTTGCCGAAGCGGTCTCTCGTCAGGCCAATCAGGTGCTACAGACTGGAGGAACTTTTTCCGAGCGGGGCCGAGAAGCGCTGCGAAGGTTTGATCTCTCTATCCGAGATGATAAACATCGCCTGAATCCCGGCACCACCGCAGACTTGATCGCTGCTACGCTCTTTGTTTTTTTGACTGAAGGTGGAGCGCTGGAACAATTCCAGGACTTGCTCCGCCGCTGGTGAGCGGGTCGCCAGGTTGCGCGAGTTGGAGATGGAGATGACGTTCGAGGGGTTCGCTGTGCAGACAGCAGATATGCTGGTTTTCACCGTCAAGGGATTGATTCATCCCCCCGATCGGGTGATCGCCTACCTGCGGTACCTTCCCGACCCCCAGGGCGACCGGGAGCGGGACGGCGTGCGCTACCGGCGGGTGTACCAGTTTGAGGAACAGCGGAAAATCCTCCAGGCGCGCTACCCGGACTATCTGAGCGACGACCCGGTCTTCGGGACCCGTATGCAGGGAGTGCCCCGGCGTCTCATTCACACGGTCCACGACCCCTGTGACTACCTGGCGACCCTCCGCAAGCGGGGTCCCGCCGATGCGGTAGAGGAGCACGCGCTGAGCCTGACAGTCCTGTTGCGGGAAGCGGCAGAGGTACCCTGGGAGAACCTGGGCATCTCCGGCTCGGTTCTGGTCGGGATGCACCGGCCGGATTCGGACGTTGACCTCGTCGTCTATGGCGAGACGGCAGGGCGGGCTGTTCATCGGGCGCTTGGCCGCCTGCTGGACGATCCATCCAGTCCCCTGCGCCGTCCAAACCAGGAAGAACTGGCAACACTCCACGCCGCGCATCGCCCGGACACTCCGCTCTCTTTTGCTGATTTCGCTCGTCTTCAGGCCCGTAAGGTCAACGAAGGGTACTTCCGGGGGCGGCAGGTCTTCATCCGTTTCGTGAAGTGGCCTGCGGAAGAAGGGGAGCGGTACGGGGATCGCCGGTTCGAGCCTCTGGAGTCGGCGACGATCCGGGCGAGGGTGACGGATGACCGGGATGTCATCTTCACCCCCTGCCGCTACGTCGTCGAAGAGGCAACATTCCTGGAGGGAAAATCGGTGGCCGACCTGCGGGAGGTAGCTTCTTTCCGGGGGCGGTTCAGCGAACAGGTGCAGGTTGGGGAGTGGGCTGTCGCGCGGGGGAGCTTGGAACGGGTCATTCCCCAAGCCGGGCCAACCTATCATCGCCTGGTCGTCGGTGGACGGGCGGGGGACTACCTGCTGAGCCTGATTCCTCGTTCGTAGTGCGCACTGCCGAGTTGTGAAACGGACTGAAAATGGTAGAATTGGATGAGGAACTGGCGGCGCTGAGGGAGATTCTGGCCGGGATGGGGAGTGTGCTGATTGCCTATTCTGGCGGCGTGGACAGTACGCTTCTGCTTTGGGCCGCGCTGGACGTACTGGGACCGGAGCAGGTGCTGGCCGTGACTGGTTCCTCGCCTATATTCTCCCAGCGGGAACGGAAGGTAGCGGAGGAGACTGCCCGCTGGATAGGCGCCCCTCACCGGTTTGTCCTCACCGGGCAATTGGAAGATGAGCAGTTCGTGCAGAATCCGCCGCAGCGGTGTTACTTCTGCAAGCAGGAGATATTCACTCGGCTGGCGGAGGTGGCCCGCGAGGAGGGAATGTCCTGGGTCATTGACGGCTCAAATTTGGACGACCGGGACGAGTACCGGCCCGGCGCACAGGCGGTGCTAGAACTGGGCGTGCGTAGCCCGCTGGAGGAGGCCGGGCTGACCAAAGTACAGGTCCGCGCCCTCTCGCGGCGGCTTGGACTGCCGACGTGGAATAGGCTGGCGCAGACCTGTCTCGCCACCCGCTTCCCCTACGGCAACCCCGTCACCTTCGAGGGTTTGGCACGGGTGGAGGCTGCGGAGGCGATGCTGCAAGAAATGGGGTTCGGCGAACTGCGGGTGCGAGATCATGGCGCTGTTGCCCGCATCGAGGTAGCAACTGAGGATGTGGCCCGGCTGGCGCAGGCAGAAATAGCAGCGCAGGTCGTCGTCGGGTTGAAAGGCTTGGGTTATCTCTACGTCACGCTGGATCTGGAGGGCTACCGGCGGGGAAGTCTTGAGGATTTGAAATTTGGAGAATGATGAATGAAAGCACAATGGCTACGTGACTTGCTGGAGGAAGTACAACAGAGAGAGGTAAGCATAGAAGACGCACTGGCTCGCCTGCGAGGATTTCCCTACGAGGACCTGGGGTTTGCCCGCCTGGACAGCCATCGCACCCTGCGCAAGGGTTTCCCCGAGGTTATATTCTGCCCGGGCAAGACCACGGAGCAGGTCGTGCGCATCGTGGAGCGTATCCGGGCGCGGGAGGGACGGGTACTGGCCGCCCGCGCCAGCCCAGAGGTGGCGGAGGCGGTGCAACGAGCGTTCCCCGACACCGCTTACCATGCTCCTGCACGGATGGTCATCGTTGGCGAGGGGGTTCCCCGGAGCGGACGCGGGAATGTGCTGGTAGTCAGCGCGGGAACTGCGGACATCCCGGTGGCCGACGAGGCAGCCGTGACCGCCGAGACGCTAGGCAGCCCGGTGGAGCGGCTCTACGACGTTGGCGTGGCCGGCATCCACCGCCTCTTTGACAACCGCGAGCAGTTGTTTGCCGCCAATGTCTTGGTGGTGGTGGCAGGAATGGAGGGGGCACTGGCCAGCGTCGTGGCCGGGCTGGTGGACCGGCCCGTCATCGCCGTCCCCACCAGCGTCGGCTACGGGGCCAGTTTCGGCGGACTGGCTGCACTGCTGAGTATGCTCAACAGTTGTTCCCCCGGCGTGGCTGTGGTCAATATTGATAATGGCTTTGGGGCTGGCTACATGGCCCACCTGATCAATCAGTGAAAGGATGATAGATGAAGATTGCCTATTTCGACTGTTTTTCGGGTATCAGCGGGGATATGATTCTGGGTGCGTTGGTGGACGCCGGGTTGGAGATGGAGCGACTGAAGGCAGAATTGGCCCGTCTGCCCCTCTCCGGCTACACACTGAGTGCCCAGACGGTGCGGAAACGAGGGCTGCGTGGCACCCACGTCGAGGTCGAGGTGTCAGAGAAGGGAGTCGAGCGGCACTTGCACGAGATTGAGGAGATCATCGAGGGCAGCGATCTGCCGGGAGAGGTCAAAAGCCGGGGCCTGGCGATCTTCCAGCGCCTGGCTGAGGCCGAGGCACACGTGCACGGCATCCCGGTAGGGCGGGTCCACTTCCACGAAGTGGGGGCGATGGACGCCATCGTGGATGTGGTGGGGGCAGTGATCGGGCTGTGGCTGCTGGGGATAGAGCGCGTCTATGCTTCGCCCGTGCACGTGGGGCGGGGCACGGTGACGTGCGCCCACGGCACGCTGCCGGTGCCCGCCCCGGCGACGCAGGAACTGCTGCGCGGGGTGCCCATCTACGGACGGGATGTGGATGCGGAGTTGGTCACCCCCACGGGGGCAGCCATACTCACCACCCTGGCGGAGGAGTTCGGGGCCGCCCCTCCAATGCAGGTGGAGCAGGTGGGTTACGGCGCGGGGAGCCGCGATCTGCCGCTCCCCAACTTGCTGCGCGTCTCCGTCGGCACGATGACGGAGGAGGTGGAGGGATACGAGGAGGACGTCGTCACAGTCATCAAGACCAACATAGATGACATGAATCCCCAGTTGTATGACCACGTGATGGAGCAACTGTTCGGTGCGGGGGCATTAGACGTTTTTCTGACGCCGATCCAGATGAAACGGAACCGGCCGGGTGTGCAGTTGAGCGTGCTCGTGGTAGAAGAGCACGTGGCGGATGTGCTGGATGTCCTGTTCGCCGAGACGACGACGATCGGAGTGCGAACATGTCCGATGCGGCGGTGGAAACTGGGGCGGGAGCGTGTGGTGGTGGAGACGCGCTATGGACTGGTGGGGGTGAAGGTAGCCCGGCGGGGCGGGGCCGTGGTGAACGTCGCGCCCGAGTATCGCGAGTGCCAGCGTGTCGCCAGGGAACAGGGCGTACCGCTCAAGGAGGTGTACCAGGTGACGCTGGAGGCTGCCCGCGCCCAGGTGGGATTGAAGGACGAGAATGATCCGCAAGGGTGAACCCATGGCGCTCCAACGTGGGCAGCGTAGGCCCAAGGACCGGGACTTTGTCCGCACCCGCGAGGGAATGTTCTTCTGCGTGACCGGATACCTCCACCCGCCGGACCGGTACACCGCTTACCTCAAGTACTCACCCGCCCCATTGGGACTGGGAAAGTGGCGCGACAGAGAGACCACCTACCGCCGCGAGTTACCTTACTACCACGTCCGCAACGTGGCAGAGACCATCCGCTATCTGGAGCAGCGTTACCCTTGGCATGTCCACTACTGCCCGGTGCGGGACATCCGGTTCTCGATGGTGCCCCGGGAGTACGTAGCCCGTTACTATGAGCCGCAGGAGCGCCTGGCGGAGATCCTGGCCGGCCCCCGCGACCTGCTGGAGGAAGAGGCACGTGGCCTGGCGATGGAGATCGCCACATACGCCGGGATCAGGCCAGACGACCTGGGGGTTACGGGATCCATCCTGATCGGCCTGCACAATCCGGGCTTTTCGGACATTGACCTGCTGGTGTATGGACTGGAGAACGCACGGAAAGTACGAGACGCTCTAAGTGAGGGTGGGAATCTGCAGATCCGGCGACCAGATGCGGAGCGGGTTGCCAAGTGGTGCAGATCGGTCGCGGGACGGTTTCCCCTAACCCAGGAGGAGGCACGGTACTTCGCCGGCCGGCGCTGGAACTACGGCTTCTATGGTGACCGCTACTTCTCCCTCCACCCCACCCGGACGGACGCCGAGATCACTGAGCAGTACGGGGATCACATCTACCGGAGCCGAGGGACTGCGCGGGTACGGGCCGTCGTCGCTGAAGCAAAGGAGGCGCTCTTCCTGCCTGCCACGTACCGGGTAGAAGGCGTGCAGGTCCTGGAGGGAAACCCTGAGGCGGCTGAGGTACGGGAGATTGTCTCCTACGAAGGACTCTACAGCGACGTAGCAGATTCAGGACAGAGGATCGAAGCGCAGGGAAAACTGGAGAGCGTGGACGGTGAGCCTCGGCGATTGATCATCGGCACGACCGAACTGGAAGGTGCGGGGTACATCAAACCAATAGGGGACGCACCACGGTGAGTGGGCAACACTGTGACGGTCCCTAATACTACTGGATGCGCAGTGCTCCCGCCGGGCAGACAGACCGCACGAGCGACATAGATCCTCGTCCAACAGCGTTTCCCCTTACCCCCCGTACACCCACCACCGGCACATCGTGGCAAAGTCGTGAGCCGCTGGGCCGGGCTTAGAACCATCTGTCAGAATCATAGCACAAGGCTGCAAGGACGAGCAAGGGTGTGACGATTGTTCGTCGGAATTCCGATTCCGTACCTCTTGCGGCTTGAAAAAATCTTGAAAAAATGGGGGAAATCTGCTTGCTTCGAGCGATTTTTGCACATATTTGCTCCAGAAGTGGCAATTCTTGGGCCTGTCAGCGCTAGCCACGGGGCGGAGTCGGCCTTTTCCGACGATCAGTCGTCGTTCCCGACGAGCAACGCGTGGTTGACAAACGATTCAAGATATGGTATACTTTGAACAAATGTCCATAACATTTGTGCGCGTGTGATCCCTACTTGTCCGGCGAATTGTAGATCATCCGGGAGGTGAACAATGGGTAGGTGGTTCCGTGTCATAACGTTACTGGTCGGGCTGGCGCTGCTGGCGAGCGGGTGCGGGACGACCCCGACCGCTGCCCCGCTACCGACATCCGCGCCGGAAGAAGAATCCCCCCAGGCTACCGCCCCGACCGACGAGACGCCGGAAGAAGTGACCACGATCACCTGGTGGACCGAGCCTATCCTGAAATCCAACCGCGAGGCTTTCCTGGCGCACATTGTGGATAGTTTCAACGCCGCCCACCCCGACATCGTGTTGGAGGTTCTCTTTATCGCCGACCTGGACCGGGTGACTCGCACCGCCGTCCAGGGAGGCGAAGGGCCAGACATCGTCCAGTCGCCGGGGCCGGCCTTTGTGATGAATTACGTAGAGGCCGGGCACGTGCTGCCGCTGGACGACTATGCCGGGGAGTACGGCTGGGCCGAGGCCATCTACCCCTGGGCGATGGACGTGGGGCGGGTGGACGGCACGCTCTACAGCCTGCCCCTTACCTACGAGACGATGGTGCTCTTTTACAACGGTACCCTCTTTGAGCAGATGGGATGGGAAGCGCCGACCACCCCCGCCGAACTGGAGACGCTGGCCCAGGCCGCCAGCGATGCCGGCCTGCTTCCCTTTGCCCAAAGCAACGCTTCCTGGAAGGCAGCCAACGAGTGGTTCGTCACCATCTTCTACAACAACTACGCTGGCTCCCAGGCCGTCTACGAGGCGCTGATGGGCCAGCGGCGCTGGGACGATCCGCTCTTCGTCGAGGCTATACAACTGCTCAAGGAATATATGGACAATGGCTGGTTCTCCGGCAGCCGCGAGAACTATTACACACTCCAGCACGCCGACATCTGGGGCGCGCTGGGCGACGGGATAGCGGCCATGCAGATGACGGGCACCTGGGGCTTTCTCCATACCCGTACCTACTTTGAGGACACGGGCAACGAGTGGGGCTGGGCCACGTTGCCTCCGCTGCGGGAGGGAGCACAGCCTGACTATGCCCTGGGCATCGGCAGCAGTCTCTCCATCAACGCGGCCACGTCCAACCCCGACGCGGTGGCCGAGGTGCTGGACTGGCTTTACAACGACCCGCAGCGCATCGCCCGACTAGCAAGCGACATTGGCGGCGGTGAGTTCGTCGTGCCGGTGCGCATCGCCCGCGAGGACTTTCCGCCCGAGACCGACCCCCGCCTGATCGAGGCGCTGATGGCCTTCTCCGCCACCTTCGAGGAGGGGCGCTACGGATACACGACCTGGACCTTTTGGCCGCCAGCGACGGAGCAGTACATCATCAGCGGGATGGAGCAGGTCTGGAACGGGGACATCACGCCGGAGGAATATTGCGCCGAGCAGCAGCGTATCTTTGAGCAGGACGTGGCGGCGGGGAATGTGCCGCCGATCCCACCAAGGCAGTGAGGGTAGAGCACGGATTAGCAGGATTAGCGGATTAAGATCAACGGATTTACCGGATGGACACTCAAACACACCGCAATTGGAAAAGAGTCCTGGCTCCCTGGCTCTTTATCGCCCCCATCCTGATCCTCAACGTCGTCGTCATCCTGGGGCCGTCGCTCGCCAGCGTTTATTACTCCCTCACTGAGTGGTCTGGGGTGGGCCGTCCTACCTGGATAGGGTTGGCTAACTTTGAGCGTATCTTCACCGACCCGGTCTATCACATCGCACTGATCAACAACCTCAAGTGGACACTCATCTTTCTGACCGTGCCGGTGGCGATGGGGCTGTTGGGCGCGGCGCTGCTGGCCCCCATCGAACGGGGACAGATGTTCTTCCGCGTGGCTTTTTTCATCCCCTACGTCATCGCCAGCGTCGTCAACGCCCAGATATGGCGTTGCCTTTTGCACCCGCTCAAGGGCATTGGCCCCTGGCTGGCCCAGCACGGCATCCCCTTCCTCAACGTCGCTTTCCTGGGCAAAGAGAGCACCGCGCTGTACACCGTCGCCTTTATTGATAACTGGCACTGGTGGGGCTTTCTGGTGGTCGTTTACCTGGCGGCTATGCAGTCGGTATCCATCAGCCTGTACGAGGCGGCGCGGCTGGATGGGGCCAGTCGCTGGCAAGAGTTCTGGCACATCACCCTGCCCGGCATCCGCCCCACGCTGGTCTTTACCTTGTTGATGACCATCATCTGGTCGTTCCTGGTCTTTGATTACATTTACGTGCTGACGGAAGGAGGCCCGGCCCATGCCTCGGAGGTGCTGGCGACGGAGGTGTTTAACGCCGCCTTTGGCCGTTTCGAGGTGGGATACGCGGCCGCGGTCGGGCTGACGATGAGCCTCTTTTGCGCCGTCTTTGTGAGCGTCTTCGTCACGCTGCGCCGCCGGGGGTGGGAGATATGAACCCGCTACGCCGTCGCTCCCGTCGCGCTGCGTCGCTAGCGCCAAACTATATCATCTTGAGCCTGCTGGTGCTCTTTGCGCTGGGGCCGCTGCTGGTGATGGGTTTTAACTCGCTCAAGAACAACGCCGAAATCGCTCGCAACCCACTGGGGCCGCCGCGTGAAGGTCTCAACTGGGCGAATTTTCCCGCAGCCTGGGAGGCGGGGGAGTACTCGGTCTCGCTTCGCAACAGCGCAGTCATCGTCGCCTGCACCGTCGTGGGTGTCTGCCTGGTGGCGGGCATGGCCGCCTACGCGCTGGCTAAACTCAATCTGCCCGGTGCGGACGCGCTGACCCTCTACTTTTTGGCCGGCACCAGCCTGCCGATGCAACTCTTTCTGGTGCCGCTTTACTTTCTGTGGGCCAAATTCAACCTGGTGGACAACTCGTTTGGTCTGGTCATCATCTACGTGGCGCTTTTCTCTCCCTTTGCCGCTTTTTTGTTGCGCTCCTACATGGTTGCCATCCCGACCGATTTTGAGGACGCGGCGCGGGTAGACGGCGCTTCGAATTGGCAGGTCTTTACCCGCGTCATCGTGCCCCTCACCTGGCCCGGCTTTTTGACGGCTGGACTGGTGACCGGCCTGTGGGCCTGGAACGAGTTTCTCTTTGCCGTCACGTTCCTCCACAAGCCAGAGGTGATGACGGTGACGATCAGTTATTACAATTTCGCCGGTCGCTACGGGCGCGATTGGGGCTTGACCAGCGCGGCATCGCTGATCATGATCTTGCCGGTGGTCGCTCTGTTCCTCGCCTTGCAGCGCCAATTTATCAAGGGGTTGACGGAAGGCGGATTGAAGACGTAAATTGGTAGATTGGTAAATTGGTAGATTGGTAAATGGGTGAACTGGATGTAGTAGTGTTGGGTGGGGCGGCGGTTGACCTGGTGGCGCAGGTGGAGGCACTGCCAGAGCGGGATAGCCTCGTGCTGGCGCGGTCATTCGAGCGCTTCCCCGGCGGCAGCGCGGCCAACGTGGCCGTGGGGCTGGCGCGACTGGGCCAGCGGGTAGGCTTTGTGGGGAAGATGGGCGACGACGAGCATGGCCGGCTGCTGTTTGCGGCGTTCGAGCAGGAGGGGGTAGACACGCGGGGGGTGCTCGTGGAGGCGGGTCGCCCCACGGCTGTCTGCTTTATTGCCGTGGACGGCCGGGGTGAGCGGATAATCGTCGCGCTGCCCGGGGCTGCGGTAATTGAGAGTGTCGAGGAACTCGATTTGGACTACCTGCGGGGAGCGCGGGCGGTGTACATCGGTCCATCCTACCCCGAGGTGGCGATGACGACAGCGGCAGCGGTCCGCGAGGGCGGGGGCGCGGTCTTTTGCGCCCCTGGCGGCGTGCATGTGCCGGTGGAAATCCTGGGGCCTATTCTGGAGCGAATCGACGTCCTGCTCGTGAGCCGCACCGAGGCGTTGACGCTGGCGGGCCAGACGTCGCCTGATGAGGCCGCCCGGGCGCTGCGGGGGATGGGAGCGCTGGTCGTCGTGGAGACGCTGGGGTCGGAGGGGGCGCTGGTGGCGAGCGGCGCGGGCCTGGCCCGCGTGCCCGCTTTCGACGTTCCCGATGCCCAAGACACCACCGGCGCGGGCGACGGTTTCGCCGCAGGCCTTGTCGCCGGGTTCCTGGAGAGGCTGGACTGGGAGGCGGCGGCGCGGATGGGCTGCGCAGTGGCCGCGCTTAAAATCCGCCACGTAGGGGCTCGTAGTGGACTTCCCAGTTGGGGGGAGGTACAGTCGTTGTTGGGCAGCGCTTCAGTTGCAGGTTAAGGAAAAGACGGTTTGAGGTGAAATTATGACAACAAAGATCAGAACTTGGCAGATTGTTGATGGAAGGTTAAAAGCCGTTGAATCAAGCATGATAGAAGAAGGCAAAACCGAGGTATATGATTTAGAAGCGTGGATAGCCTCAAACCCATCAATTGTTGGCCCTGATTTGATCATTATTGGTAGGCAAGTGCCTACCAGATCTGGCCCCCTTGACTTGCTGGCTGTCGACAAAGATGGGAATTTGGTTATCATAGAGCTAAAACGGGACGTCTTACCTAGAGACGCTTTGGCCCAAGCAATTGATTATGCATCCGACATAGCTGACTGGAACATAGAAAAGATTAGTGGAGTTTGCATCAAGTACGTCCAGAAAAATCTAGAAGATGTTTTGAATGAAAGGTTCCCTGACATCAATCTCGAAAGCATAAATGTTAATGAGACCCAGAGAATCATTCTTGTCGGTTTTTCCATAGAGTCATCGCTGGAAAGAATGATTGGCTGGTTGTCCAACAACTATGACGTAAACGTCAATGCAGTTCTGTTGAACTACGTTAAGACAAGAAGCGGTGATGAACTACTGACTAGAACATCCATAATATCAGAAGAAGTCGAGCAAGAGAGGATTCGTAAGAGGAAATTCCAAATACCAATGTCGGATGAGCCAGGTGAGTATGATAGCGCTCAACTGAAAAAATTGCTCAAGAAGTACCTGTCACAAGATCTGTACTCCGCTAGAAGAATCAGGGATGTGTTGTTACCAGTGTGCTTGGAACGAGATGAAGTCACCAGAGAGGAGATAAAGAAAGAATTCGTCAACTACGGCGAAGCCGAAAACGTCAGGAGGGCTGGCTACTTCCTATCCTTGATTTCACAGCAAGTGGGGATGGAAAAGAACGACTTCTTGAGGCAGGCTATTGGTTATGAGTATCCTAACAACCCCTGGGAGAAGGATAACTACAGGATAAAGGATGAATATAAAGAGCTCGTGGCGCAGGTTCTTAGCGAACTTGAAAAATGAGTGTCCTTTCGGAACTAATGGCCGCAAGGTGGTTCTAGGCCAAGCGATTCTTGTCACCTGACTCCCTAGGAGGTATCCTGTGAAAGCAATCCGCAGGAAGCAAGGTTTTCCTGATCTTCTCAAGAAACTTGGAGCAGTTTCCGCCTTTGTCGCCGTCATATTTGTCCTTGGTTTTGTTCCCTCTCTGTCGGCTCAGGATGAAGTTTCTCTCACCATATTACATACCAATGACCTCCACGGCATCATGCTGCCTTTTGAGGAAGAAGGGGAGATGGTGGGAGGATTTAGCCGAATCTCCACCCTCGTTCAGGAGGTGCGCCAGGAAGAGGAAAACGTCCTTCTGGTGGATGCGGGTGATACCATCATGGAGGACCGACACCTGATGGCTAACTACTTCCGGGGCGAGCCTGTGATCAAGATCATGAACGAGATGGCGTATGATCTGGCGGTCCCGGGGAACCACGATTTCGAGTTTGGGTTAGACCTTTTGGCCGAGAGGATAGCGCAGGCGGACTTTCTCTATCTGGCGGCCAATATCGTGCCCACTGAGGACCCCACCGAAAGCGCCTTGCTGATGACCTCTCAGATGGAACCGTATGTCATCGTGTCGGTGCAGGGAGTGAGGATTGGATTCCTGGGGCTGACTATGCCCCTTCACGGGTTCTCGGGCATCGACATAAAAGAGACACTGCAGACAGCCCGCGAGTACGTCCCTCGGATGAGGGAAGAGGCCGACGTCGTCGTAGTCATGACCCATCAGAAGCTGGAGAGAGACTATGAAATTGTGGACGAGGTCGAAGGAATAGATATCCTGCTTGCTGCCCACGTGCACAGTGTGGCCTTTGAGCACGGCCTGATGCGCAACGGCACGCTCATAGCCAAGACCTCCTGTTGGGGCAAGGAGTTGGGCAGGGTCGATCTGACCGTAGAAAAGGGCCCAGATGGTTTCCATCTTAAGGATGCCCAGGCGTCCTTGCTTCATGTGACCTCTGCCGTTGCCGAGGATGAGGAGATTAACCGGATTATAGAACCCTACCTCAATCAGACCAAGCAATACCAGGTCTATCTGGTGTCAGGCCTGGTCTGCATATTCCTGGCTATTCTTACTGTGCTGGTCATTCTCATGCGAAGATCTTATAGGGACTTTCAAGCGAGTCCAGATTAGCGAGCAGGTGGGTGTGGTGGATGGATGAGTTGGAGACGCGCGGTAACACATACAACGTATTGGGCGAAACCATCACCAACGGCACGCTTTTGCGATCTATTGGCGCAGGGGCGAACTGCACCAAGGAAACACGATTGCCATACGTGATTGCTTGGGTAGTTGCTGCATTGGCTGAACTTGCAAATCGGGAAGGTCTCACACGAGCACAAGCGCAAGCCTTAAGTCAGCCACTCTCCATGAATGGTGACCGTTTTGCACGACTTGGTTTCGTGGCCAAGACGGGCTGGTGCGAGGCGCTGACTCAGGCTACTGATTGGTGTACAGAAGGAGGTGCTCTGTGAAAGCCCTCGTCGCAGGACAGCCCGGACGGGCGGAGTGGATGGAGATGGACGAACCGGCCATCGGGCCGGGGGAGGTGCTGTTGCGCCCGCTGGCCTGCGGCATCTGCACGACCGACGTGAAATTTGTGCGGGTGGGCTACACCGGCGGCCCGCATTACGCGCTGGGGCACGAACTGGTGGGCGAGGTGGTGGCGGTGGGCGAGGGGGCGCGGTGGCAGGTCGGCGACCGGGTGGCGGCCGCGCCCTACCTGCCCTGCGGCTCTTGCTACTACTGCCTCCACGGCCAGCCGACCCTGTGCCCGCATCTCTTTGAGAACAGCCTGAGGCCGGGCGGCTTGGCCGAGCGGGTGCGCATCCCCCGCCCGCTAGCCGAACGGGGGCTCTTTTCTCTGCCAGAGCGGGGTCCTGAGCTTGTCGAAGGAGGGTTGCCCATCCCAATCGCTGCGCTGGCCGAGCCGGTCGGCTGCTGCGTCCAGGGGGTCGAGGATTGCAGCGTGGCGGCGGGCGACGCGGTGCTGGTGGTGGGCGATGGGCCGATGGGGCTTCTCTGCGCAGCCGTGGCCCGCGCCTACGGCGCTGGTCTGGTGATCGTCGCCGGGCTCGCACCCCACCGATTGACCGTGGCCGAGGAGCACTACGCCGACGCGGTGATCCACGTCGGCGAGGAGGATCTGCGTGAGCGCGTTGCTTTTCTGACGGAGGATCGGGGAGCGGACGTGGTTCTCGCCGCCGTCTCCAGCGCGGAGGCGGTGGAGGCTGGGCTGGGCGCGCTGCGACGCGGGGGTGTGCTCAACGCCTTCGCTGGCGTGCCGGAGGGTACGACCATCCCCCTCGATCTACGGCAGGTTCACTACGGGCAAATCCACATCACTGGCTCCTTCGGCGTGGGGCCATATCACGTGGCCCAGGCGTTGCGGTTGCTGGCGAGCGGGCAGGTGGACTTTGCGCCGCTGGTGACGGCCACGTTCCCCTTCGGGGAGGCTCCGGAGGCGGTCGCCTACGCCATGAACCAGGTGGGGTTGAAGGCTGTCGTCGTGTTCGAGGCGTGAAACGTGAGGCGCGAAACGTGATTCCGGGTTCTAATTTCCAGTCTCCAATCTCCAAGCGTCTGCTAGCCATTGGCGAAGGGCTCCTGGTCTGCATTATCTGGGCCTCGTCTTTCGTCGTCGTCAAGATGGGACTGGCTTACCTGAGGCCGTTGACTCTGGCCGGCCTGCGCTACTTTACCGCTTTCCTGTTGCTCCTGCCCCTGATGGCCCGTCGTGGGGGACTGAAGCGCGACCCGGCTCCGGGGTATTGGGGCCGCCTCTTACTCATCGGCCTGTGCGCCTATGCCATCGGTAACGGCACTCTGTTCTGGGGGTTACAATACCTGTCGGCCACTACTGGCTCTTTCCTTCTCACCCTGGTCCCGATCCCGATTCTCTTCCTGGGGATCGTGCGCTTGAAGGAAATACCGACCTGGTGGCAGGTCGTGGGGCTTCTGGTGACCATAGGAGGCGGGTGGACATTCTTCTCATCCGGTATGAGCGCTGGGGAGCCACTGGCTGTGGGCGTCGTGGGAATTGGCCTTTTGGCCTTCGCCGTTTTTGGCGTCCTGGGGCGAGAGGTGGCAAAGGCACAGCAGGTGCAGATTGTCGCTCTGACCGGTATCCCGCTGGGTTTTGGCGGAGGACTTCTTCTGCTTCTGGCTCTCGTCGTAGAAGGGCTGCCCAACTCTGGCCAGTCTCTGACCGAGCCAGGGCTGGCGGGTTGGGCCATCGTCCTTTGGCTGGCAGTGATCAACACCGCCCTGGCCTATCTGCTGTACAACCATGCCCTGCAGACGCTGACGGCTCTGGAGATGAATGTCCTGCTCAACCTGTCACCATTGGGGACAGTGCTCCTGGCCACTCTGTTCCTGCACGAGCAGGTGGTCCCTGCTCAGTTGATCGGAATAGTCGTGCTCATTCTGGGCGTGAGTGCCGTTCAGTGGAAAGGGCGCGAGGCAAGCAAGATGGAAAGAATATGAGGATAAGCAATGTATGAAGCGCTGGGAAAACTGGAGGGACCTACGGATGGTCGTTAGGATTCTCGGTCGCCAGCCCTTCAGCGCGGGCGGCTTTCAAGAGATCGTTGTCAGCAGCAACAAAGATAAGGGGTTGCAACCCCCAGGCATGCAGTCGGCTATTGACCGTCAGGGCAGCGGCCAGGCGAATCGCATCGTAGCCCCGCAAGCGATGATGTTTGGTCAATTCAACAGCGAGGTCAACTATAAGCCGATCTACGGGCAGCAGATGATATTCACGCTGGCAGTGGAGGCCAAAGCAGGCCAGAATGAGGTCGCGTTCTTCCAGCGTGATGCCACGGGGAGCCCGCTGTTTGGCAGAGATCGCCGCTGCGACTTCGGCCAGCGTGAATTCTGCCGTCAGCACGCTGTGCCCTGCGCTGGTGGCCATCAGGGATTGCACCCAAATTGTACCGATTTCGGGGCTGTACCGCTTGACCAGGGCACTGGCGTCGAAGTAAAACGTGGTCATTCCTTGAGGCCTCGCTGCTCCAGGATGATCTCGCTGAGCGGCTTTCCCCCGGTGCGGGATAGAATGGCGACGACTTCATTGTGTTTCACTGGGGTTGTCTCAACCAGTCGGCGCATACGGGGACCAATCTCGCTCAGCATCCCGGCCTCGCGCAGAAGGCAGGTCAACTTCTCGCGCTCTGTCTCTGCGTCTGGCCGGACAGCGGACGCAGGCCGGACATGTGGTCTATAGCCGATTTGTGGGCTGGCCTCGTGCAGGACATGGGAAGTTGTCTCATGCTCGGTTTTTTCGGCCAGCCGCGACAGTTGCCTGGTCAACAATTCCTGGGCCAGTATTTCGGGCGGCTGTCCGGCTTGTTTGGCCTTTTTCTTTAGTCGTCGGTAGGTTTCCGGCGGCAGGATAAGGGTGAGAGTATCCATTGCAGTGTCTCCTTGAAAAAGATGATAACACGTAAAGCCGAAAGTGACAAGCGATTGTTTCTCGGCCTCGACCTGGGCACGTCGGCGGTCAAGGTCGGGCTGTTCGACACGGGGGGGCGCCTGCTGTGCCGGGCACGCCGGGCCTACTCGCTGTACACGCCGCGCCCCGGCTGGGCTGAACAGGAGCCGGGGGAGTGGTGGGCGGCAACCTGCGAAGCGCTGCGGGAGACGCTGGCGGAGGTGGACGCCGGCCGCGTGGCCGCCGTGGGGTTGAGCGGTCAGGCTCCCAGCCAGGTACTCGTCGCCGCCGGCGGCACACCCCTGGGCCGGGCCATCGTCTGGAGCGACCGCCGGGCTACCGCCGAGGCCGACTGGCTGGCGGAGCGTATCACGCCGGAGCAGGCCCATGCCTGGACGGGCTGCACTTTCGTCACCGGCGTGAGCCAGCCACCGGCGCGGCTCCTGTGGCTGAAGGCCCACCGGCCCGACGATTGGGCCCGCTGCGCCGCTATCGTCCAGCCGAAGGACTTTGTTGCCCTGCGGCTGACCGGCCGGGCCACCACGGACATCAACAGCGCCTTTTGCCTGTACAATCCCCAAGCGGGCCGGTACGCCGCCGAGTTCCTGGCCCTGCTGGGCGTGGAGCCGGAGAAGATGCCGCCCGTGCTGGATCCGACCGATCTTGCGGGACACGTGACACCAGATGCCGCAGCCGCCACCGGGCTGCGGCCAGGCATCCCTGTCGTCATCGGCACGGTAGACGCCTGGTGCGAGATCATCGGCTGCGGGGGGATCGCGCCGGGCTGCGCAGTGGACGTGACGGGCACTTCGGAGGTGGTGGCGCTGGTTACGGAGCGGCCGGTGGACGGAGATGGCGTCGCCAGCGCGCCGCTGGCCGCAGGGGCGCGGTCACCGCACCTCTACTGGGTCGGCGGGCCGATGCAGGCGGGTGGCGCGGCACTCGTGTGGCTGGCGCGCTGCTTCTATGGCCAGGAACGGCCGGACTTTGGGCTGCTGGAGGCGGAGGCGTCCGCCGTCGCGCCGGGGGCGGGTGGGCTGCTGTTCCTGCCCTACCTCCAGGGCGAGCGAGCGCCTGTCTGGGACCCAACAGCGCGAGGGGCCTTCGTTGGGCTGACAGGTCGCCACGCCCGCGCCCACTGCGCCCGCGCCGTCTACGAGGGGGTAGCCTTCGCCGTGCGTGATCTGCTAGAGCGCTGCCAGGCGGCGGCAGGGATTGCCCCGGACGTGCTGCGTGTCTCCGGCGGCGGGTCGGCCTCTGCTTTCTGGAACCAGGTCAAGGCGGACGTCACCGGCCTGCCGGTGCAACGGGTGGCAGTCCCCGACGCCGCCTGCCTGGGCGCGGCCTTACTGGCTGCCATCGGCGTCGGGTTTTTCCAGAACCTTGACGAGGCGGCCGGAGCGATGGTGCGGGTTGGAGGTATTTTCGACCCCATCCCCGCTCACGTTTCTCGCTACGACGAGTTGTTTGCCGCGTGGCGTCAGTTGTACCCTGCGCTGCACTCGATCTTTTCGCGGTTGGACGACCTATCACGTTTCACGCGTCACATTTCACATTAAGATGAATACACGGCGAGAGTTACAGATGATACTGCGGGTCGCCCATCTCTATTACGAGGATGGCCTGACTCAGCAGCAGGTTGCCGATGAACTGGGCATTTCCCGCCCACAGATCTCCCGATTGTTGGCCCGAGCCCGGGCGGAGGGCATCGTCCGCGTCACCATCGCGGACCCCTTCGCCACTCTCGAGGAGGTGGAAACCCGGCTGGTGGAGACATTCGGGCTGCACCAGGCGATGGTCACGATCGGGGAAGGGCTGAGCGGGGAGTCGCTGCGGCGGCGTATCGGTCTGGCGGCGGCAGAGTACCTGCGACGTGTCCTGAACGATGGCCTTCAGGTAGGCATCGGCTGGGGGCGCACGCTGCACGCTGTCGTCGAGGCGTTGGGCGTCGAACCGCGCGCTGCCATTCAGGTATGCCCTCTCATTGGCAGCATGGGCCAAGTGCCTGCCTCCTTCCAGGTGAATGACCTGGCGCGGGGGCGGGCGGAGGCCTTTGGCGGCACCTGGCAGGCGCTCTACGCTCCGGCATTCGTCGGCGAGCCCCAGGCCCGGGACGCGTTGCTCTGCCATCCGGATATGAAGATAGTGATGGAGACCTGGGATAGCCTGGACATGGCCATGCTCGGCATCGGTTACTTCGCTTCTCAACGCCAATCCTCCATGTTCTTTGCCGAGTACATGGACGAGACGCTGCTACAGGTGTTGGAGGAACGGAAAGCAGTGGGCGACCTGTGCGGGCGCCTCTTTAACATCCAGGGGGAACAGTGCATCCCGGAGTCGGGGGTCATCGGCATATCGCTGGAACGACTGAGGGCGCTGGATCACGTGGTCGGCGTCGCCGGGGGGAAGGAGAAGGCGGCCGCCATCCTGGGTGCGTTGCGCGGTGGTTACCTGAATGTCCTGATCACCGATACTGTCACCGCCCAGGCGGTGTTGGAGAAGCACGGGAGTGAAGCGTAGGACGTGAAACGTGAAATGTCAAACGTGAAATGTGAGGAGTGAGACGTGATTCACTATTCGCCATTCGTTATTCGCCATTCGTTATTGGACAAGGCTCACGGCTGCCTGGCCGGGTTGGCGTTGGGGGACGCGATGGGCTGTCCTACCGAGTTCCTGACGCCGGAGCAGATCACGGCTGAGTACGGGTGGGTGGAGGGGCTAGTTGCTTCACCGGCCTGGCACCCTCATAGCGCGCTGCCCACCGGCCGCGTGACCGACGACACGGAACAGGCGCTGGCGCTGGCCGGGGTCTATCTGCGCGACGGGCGGATGAGCGCGGGTGCGATGGCGCAGGCCGTGTTGGACTGGGCCGACGCCCAGGGGGAGCATCTGGCGCTCTACCTGGGCCCCAGCACGCGACAGGCGCTGGAATCGCTGCGGGCCGGCGCCGACCCCCACGAATCCGGCCGCGCGGGCAGGACGAATGGCGCGGCGATGCGTGTCGCTCCCGTCGGGATCGCCCGCGCCGGGGATTTCGAGGGCGCGCTGGCGGACGCGGTGGAGGCCAGCCTTCCCACACACGGCACCACGCTGGCGTTGTCCGCCGCTGTGGCCGTGGCCTGTGCCGTGGCCGAGGCGATGCGTGAGGACGCCACCCTCGAGGGGGTGCTGGAAGCGGGGATGGAAGGAGCCGTGCGCGGGCGCGAGTTCGGCGTTTGGGTCTGGACGCCGCCGCTGGAGAAGCGTTTTGAGTTGGCGCTGCGGTTGGTACGCCAGGCCGAAAACGAGGCACAGGCCGTGCGGGCGCTCTACGACTATGTCGGCGTGGACCTGACGGTGACAGAGAGCGTTCCGACCGCCTTTGGCCTGGTGTCGCTGGCGGAGGGCGACCCGATGCGGGCGGTGCGCTACGCGGCCAACATCGGCGGCGACACCGACACCATCGGAGCCATTGCCGGGGCGGTCTGTGGGGCGCTGCGGGGTATTGAGGCGGTGGACCGGGCGCTACTGGCGGAGGTGGAGCGGGTCAACGGGCTCGACCTGTCACCGGTGGCCCAAGGGCTGGTCCGGGTGGGCGTGATGCACCGGCAGGGAGGGGAGGCGTGAACCAACCCAGGGTCGGATTCAACATGCACCCGCGCTGGGCCTTCGGCGAACTGCTGCCGGGCTTCCTGGAGCCGCTGCGGGCGGCGGGGCTACGGGCACTGGAGTTCGAACTGTGGGAATATGCCCCCGATTGGCCGCGCTTTCTGCCGCTGATGGAGGATTGTCAGCGGTTGGGGTTCGAGTTGTGCTTCCACGCTCCTTACCTGGCTCCATACACCATCGCCGGTTTCGCCGGGGAGGGGCGTAAGGAGATCCAGGCTGCTTATGCGCCGATGCTCGACGTCGCTGCCCGCTTCGCGCCTGCACCTGTCGTCATCCACGGAGCCTGGTCGGAGACAGGACCGCATGACACTCTCTATGCTGACACCGTCGCATTCCTGGAGTGGGTGCTGGATCACTACCGATCGCTGGTGCCAGCACTGGAGAACCTGGTTCCCGATCCGCACCGGGACAAGATCGGCACTACTCGCGCTGAGATACTGCATATCGTCGAGAAGATAGGCGACCGCCGGCTGGGTATATGTTGGGACATGGGCCACGACGTGCTGGCAGGTCGCCTGAGCATACCCGAAGAAGCCTTTCTGCGATGCGTGGTCCACGTCCATGTGCACGACGTTGACGAGCACGGGACGGACCACTATCCGCTCCTTTACGGGCGGGTGCCCTACCGCGCCTGGCTGCCCACACTGGTCCAGGCGGGCTTCGGGGGTATCGTCACGCTAGAGATCAAGGGTGGGCAATTGGCTCATCTTGGGTTAGAGAAGATAAAACAAAGCCTGGTCGCAAGCGTAGCGGAAATCGCCCGGTTTCTTACATCGCCACCCTCGTAGGACAAGTTGCCAACTTGTCCCACCTAATTAAGGAGGTTATCCAATGACAACAGTAACACCGCGCCGGGGTGACTGGTGGCGCAAGTGGGGTGAGGAAACTCTCGTCGCCTATCTGTTTCTCCTTCCCAGCCTCGTCGTCTTCGCCGCTTTCGTCTTCTTCCCACTCGTCTTCTCCATTTACACCAGTTTCACCCGCTGGAACTTGCCTTACCAGCCCTTGTTCATCGGCCTGGAGAATTTCCGCTATATCTTCACCGACACGATCGGGGCGCCGGAGTTCCTCGGTTCCATACGCAACAGTTTTCACTACGCAGTGGGTGTCCCTTTGAACATAATGATCTCCCTCTGCATTGCTCTCTTGCTCAACCAGCGGTTGCGGGGCGTGAGTATCTTCCGCACCGCCTACTTTCTGCCCACCATCACCTCTACGGCGGCCATTTCCGTGGTCTGGCTGTGGATCTACCATCCGGCCGACTATGGCCTGTTCAACAGCATCCTGCTGAAACTGGACCTCTCGCCGCTGCGATGGCTGCGCGATCCCCACCTGGCGATGCCCTCGTTGATCCTGATGGGTATCTGGCATGGCATGGGGTATAACATCATCATCTTCCTGGCCGGCTTGCAGTCCATTCCCACCTCTCTGTACGAGGCGGCAGAGATTGACGGCGCGGGTGGTTGGGCGCGGTTCTGGAAGGTCACCCTGCCGCTCCTGAGTCCGACGACGTTCTACATCCTGGTCATCGGCATCATCAACTCTCTCAAGACCTTTACCCAGATGCACGTGATGACCGAGGGAGGGCCGCTGGGGACAACGACCACCATCACCTACTATCTCTACCAGCAGGCTTTTGAGAACTTTACGATGGGGCGGGCCTCGGCCGTGGCTTGCGTTCTCCTGACGATGTTGTTCATCTTTACCTTGATCCAGTTCAAGGTAGTAGGCTCGCGCGTCCATTACGATTAGGAGGGCATCTATGTTACACTCTAAACGAGCACGCAAGACTGTTTCTACCACGTTCTGGTACATTGCCCTGGGAGCGACGGCGGTGATGGTAATGCTCCCCTATATCTGGATGGTCTCCACCTCGCTCAAGGGATCGGAGGAGGTCTTTGCCTATCCGCCCAACTGGATTCCTCAAGCCTGGCGTTTTCAGAACTATGTGGACGCCTGGAACGCAGCTCCGTTCGGACGCTACTTTTTCAACAGCGCGCTGGCGGCGGTGGCCGTGACCGTCGGCCAATTGATCACCTGCTCGCTGGCCGCTTTTGCTTTCGCCCGCATGGAGTTCAAGGGCAAGAGCGTGGTGTTCACCCTGTTCCTCAGCACGACGATGATCTCCACGCAGGTGACGCTGGTGCCTTCCTACCTGGTGCTCAAGAACCTGCACTGGCTGGATACTTATCAGGCGCTGATCGTGCCTTTCCTGGCGAACGCTTTTGGCGTCTTTATGATGCGGCAGTACTTCATGACATTGCCCAAGGAACTGGAAGAGGCAGCCAAACTAGACGGCTGTGGCCGGCTGCGTTTCCTCTGGCAGATTTTGTTGCCTCTTTCCAAACCCATCATCGCTTCCCAGGCCCTCTTTGCCTTTATGGGCAACTGGAACTCTTACCTCTGGCCACTCATCGTCACCACCAGCGCGCACATGCGCACGCTGCAGATCGGCCTGCGCTACTTCGTCAGCCAGGAAGGGGGCACGCAATGGGGGCTCTTCATGGCCGCGACCGTCTTCGTCTCGCTCCCCGTTGTGATCTTTTATCTTATTATCCAGAGATCGTTCGTGGAGGGCATCGCCACCACGGGTCTCAAGGGCGCGTAAGGTTCAATAATCAGGAGGGAGAATGAAAGAATAGAGAATGGAGAAGAGTAGAGAATAGAGAATAGAGAATGGAGAAAGGAGAGAATGAAATGAGAATAGGGAATGGAGGATGGAGAAGGGTGTTGTGGCTTGGCCTCGTGGCCATCCTGGCGCTGCTCCCGGCCTGCGGCGGCGGGGGCGAAGAGACTTCTGCTCCTGCCGAGGGCGAGGAACCGGCGGAGGAGGAGGTGGTGATCGAACTAGAGTTCTGGTACGCCCTCAGCGGCAGCACCGGTGAGGCAGTCGAGGAAATGGTGCAGCAGTTCAACGGGTCCCACCCGAACATCCAGGTCACCGCTACCTACCAGGGTAGTTACGGCCAGATCATGGGCAAGGTCTGGAATGCCATCTTCGCCGAGGAGACGCTGCCCCACGTGACCCACCTGGGTGGCGCACCGCTGCTGGGGGAGACCGGCTCTATCGTGCCCATCACCGACTTTACCGATGGTCCCAACGGCATTGATCGCTCGCAGGTTTACGATGCTTTCTGGGAGTACAACTCGGCCGGGGGTCAGCTCTGGAGCATGCCGTTCAATAACAGCGTGCCCGTGCTTTACTACAACCGTGATCTCTTCGTCGCTGCCGGGCTTGACCCGGACAGCCCCCCCACGACCTGGGACGAGGTCATTGAGTACGGCCAGGCGCTGACCCAGGACACCGACGGCAACGGCGAGATTGACCAGTGGGGCTTCAACACCCACAAGGACACCCACTGGTACATCAGCACCATGTTCCTGGAGAACGGAGCGCAGGTCATCAACGAGGAACAGACGGAGGTGCTCTACAACAGTCCCAAGGCGGTGGAGATGCTGCAACTGTGGGGGGATATGGTCAACACGCACCAGATCATGCCCCCTGGTCAGCACGCGGAGGCCAAAGGGGACTTCCTGGCCGGTAAACTGGGGATGTTGTTCCGCTCCTGCGCCGGGATTCCCAGCACTGCTGCGGAGGTCACGTTCGACCTGGGCGTGGGGATGGCCCCCACCGTCGAGGGACAGGATCCGGTCGAGTCCATCGGCGGCGGGAGTCTGGTCATCTTCCGCAACGACGACCAGGCGGTGCTGGACGCAGCCTGGGAGTTCGTCAAGTTCATGACCAGCCCGGAGGGTTCCCTCTACCTCTCCACGCACAGCGGCTATGTGCCGATCTACAAGGACGCGCTGGAGTGGCCCGAGTTGCAGGCTCACCTGGAGGAGTACCCGCTACAGCGGGTGCCCGTCGAGGCATTGCAGTATTCCTATGCCATCCCGGTCTTCCCGGCGCTGGGTACCAGCGACGGGGCACTACGCCGGGCGATAGAAGCGGTGGAACTGGGAGCCTCCATGCCCCAGGAGGCGCTGGACGAGGCCAAGACTGTCGTGGATCAGAATATCGCGGAGCAACCCTAGAGGAATTGCGAATCGCGAATCGAGAATGGGATACACGTGGGTAAGAGCCCGCGTTTTGTCCAAAAATATCTTAAGGAGGAAAGTAGAATGTTCAAGAAGATGTTAGTACCCCTGATGTTGGTGGCAGTGTTGCTGCTAAGTGCGTGCGCGCAGCCTACGGAGGCGCCCACTGAAGCGGTCCAGCCTACCGCCACGCCCGAACCGCCACCGCCGACCCCGGAACCGACCCCGGAACCGGAGGGACTGTCCGCCCCGACGGGCGACGTGATCCTCGTGGTCACCGGCGACATCGCCGACCCCAACGCGGGCGACGAGTGCCAGTTCGACGCGGACATGTTCGACCAGTACGCCGTGGCCCAGACGCTTGACGACCCCTGGATGGGAGACGGCCTGGAATACCGTGGCATGCTCCTGTCGGATATCTGGGAACTGTGTGGTGGGTTGGATGATGCCACCGCCGCCACGATGGTGGCCAAGGACGGCATGACGATCGACATCGCCAAGGAAGACCTGGATGCGTGGCCGATCATGGTGGCCTACCAGGTAGATGGTGAGGATCTGATAGACGATCTTGGCGGGCCGGTGAAGGTAGTCTTCCCCGCCGACGCAGGGGAGACCTACGCCGACGACCAGTGGATGTGGTGGTTGGCCGAAGTGCAGATTGGCACGCCGCCCGAGGTCAAGGCGCTGCCCGCTCCGACGGGCGACGTCATTCTCGTGGTCACCGGCGACATCGCCGACCCCAACGTAGGCGATGAGTGCCAGTTCGACGCGGACCTGTTCGACCAGTACGCCGTGGAACAGACGATTGACGACCCGTGGATGGGAGACGGCCTGGAATATCGTGGCATGCTCCTGTCGGACATCTGGGAACTGTGTGGCGGGTCGGGTGACGCCACCACCGCGGTCATGGTAGCCAAGGACGGCATGACAATCAACATTGCCAAGGAAGACCTGGAGGCGTGGCCGATCATGGTGGCCTACCAGGTGGGCGGTGAGGACCTGATAGACGATCTTGGCGGGCCGGTGAAGGTAGTCTTCCCCGTCGACGCAGGGGAGACCTACGCCGACGACCAGTGGATGTGGTGGTTGGCCGAAGTGCAGATCGGCACGCCGGCCGAGGCTGAAGCGTTGCCCGCCCCGACGGGCGATGTGATCCTCAAGGTCACCGGCGACGTCGCCAGCCCCAACGTGGACATCGAGTGTCAGTTCGACGCGGACCTGTTCGACCAGTACGCCGTGGAACAGACGATTGACGACCCCTGGATGGGCGACGGCCTGGAGTACCGGGGCCTGCTCCTGTCGGACATCTGGGAACTGTGCGGCGGGTCGGATGAGGCTACTGCCGCTACGCTGGTGGCCAAGGACGGCATGGCGCTCGACGTCGCCAAAGAAGATCTGGAGGCGTGGCCGATCATGGTGGCCTACCAGGTGGATGGCGAGAACCTGATAGACGATCTTGGCGGACCAGTGAAGTTGGTCTTCCCGGCCGATGCAGGAGAGACCTACAACGAGGATCAGTGGATGTGGTGGCTGGCCGAAGTGCAGATCGGCATGCCGGCCGAGGCCGAGGCGCTGCCCGCCCCGACGGGCGACGTGATCCTCAAGGTCACCGGCGACATCGCCAGCCCCAACGCGGGCGACGAGTGCCAGTTCGACGCCGACCTGTTCGACCAGTACGCCGTGGAACAGACGATTGACGACCCCTGGATGGGCGACGGCCTGGAGTACCGGGGCCTGCTCCTCTCGGATATCTGGACGCTGTGCGGCGGGTCGGACGAGGCCACGGTTGCCACTATGGTCGCCAGTGACGGCATGACGCTCGACATCGCCAAGGAAGACCTGGAGGCGTGGCCGATCATGGTGGCCTACCAGGTGGATGGCGAGAACCTGATAGACGATCTTGGCGGACCGGTGAAGTTGGTCTTCCCGGCCGACGCAGGAGAGACCTACAACGAGGACCAGTGGATGTGGTGGCTCGTCGAGGTGCAGATCCAGTAACACAAGGGTAGAGTGGAGCCCCTCCAGAAGGGAGGGGCTCCTACATATCTCTCGACGACTATCTCCAGGAGTACGCCGACGCATCCTGCTGCGCTGCCTGCGTAACCTCGTGGCAGCGACCCCGGCGCAGGTCGCGCACCTGTTTGGATGGCCGACGCCAGAGATCGGGTGAGGAGTGCATATAGAGGGGCTGCTGAGCCAGTAGATGGTCGTTGCAGCGGCCAGGATGGGGAACTAACAGTGGGAGGAGGCGCAATGGGAAACAAGATCACACGGGCACTGGTGCTTTCGGGAGGCGGAGGGCGCGGGGCCTACGAGTGCGGCGTCTACAAGTACCTGGAGGAGGTCGATCTCTTGCCCGATATCCTGGTCGGCACTTCCATCGGAGCCATCAACGCGGCTGCCATCGTGTCGGGCCGCAGCGCAGCCGAACTGGAGGCGGCCTGGCTGGCCACGCAGACGCGGGACGTGCAACGTTTCTGGCGCTTGCGTCCCTGGCGGGCAGTCTACGATACCTCTCCCTGGCGCAAGACTTTGCACCGCTTCATTGACTTCGGCGCGCTGGCCCGCACCGACAAGCGACTGCTCATCACCGCCACCGAGATTGAGACGGGCCAATTGTGCATCTTCGACAACAAGGAGGTGCCCCTTACCCCTGACCACATCTTGGCCAGTTGCTCCATCCCGTTGGTCTACCCCTGGACGAAGGTGGGGGACTACCACTACTGGGACGGGGCGGTGATGGCCAACACGCCTCTGGCGGGGGCGATTGACGCAGGAGCCGACGAGATTCTAGTTGTGCTACTTTCGCCCGTCGGCGAGCGGCGCATCGAGCCGCCTCGCTGGCCGTGGCAGGCCTTCGCCGTGATGCTCGACCTTGCCCTGAGCGCCACCTTCGAGAACGACTTCAAGCAGTTGGAGAGCGTCAACCGGCTGGTGATGGCGCAGTTGGACGAGAAGCACCGGCGCGTGTGCTGCGAGGTCATCACCCCGAGCAAAGATACCGGCCTGCTGCGCATCATCCGCTACGAGCCGGAGGCCAGCCGGGCACTGATTGACCTGGGGTACGCCGACGCCCGGCGCGTGCTGGCGGGCAGGGGTCAGCGACCGGGGGTGTGAGGGGATATCTCCAGTATTTGCTCAGGCTTCCTTGAATCTGAATAGCCTGAGGCCGACGGCAAAACAGACCGCGCCGTAGAGCAGCAGCACGCCGATGTCCGGCCACACGTCGTTCAGCCCTCCACCAAAGAGCATCAGCCGGTTGTAGCCCTCCATCGCCCAGGCGTTGATGGTTATGCGCGCCGCCTGCTGCACCCACTCTGGCATCATGAACAGAGGAAACCACGAGCCGCCGACGGCTGAGGAGCCCAGGATGATCAGCGTGGTGATGGGGTGGATCTGTTTGCGCGACTTGATGACCGCCACCAGCAGCAACCCCAGGCTGGTCGTAGCCCAGCAGGTCGCCAGTGTGACGAGCACCAGCCCCAGGATGGAGTCGCCCAGGTTGACGTGGAAGACAAGCGTGCCGAAGATGAACATCAGCGCAATTTGTGCCACGCCAATGAGGAACTGGGCCAGCAGTTTGCCTCCCAGCAGCGCGTACTTGGGGACAGGGGCAAAAAGCAACCGCTTGAAGGTGCCCCGCTCCTTCTCCTCCAGGATCGCTCCAGCCCCCGAAAGTACTCCAAACATGGCGAACATCACCGCGTAGCCTGGCACCACCTGGTCGAAGATGTTGAACTCCTCTTCTCCGCTCCCGACGGTCGTGACACGTGTGCCAACGGGTGGGTTCTCCAGCCGTTCCTGGGTCGTGGCGGCGACGCGCGCGGTGATGCCTTCATAGTCCAGATCGTAACTGCCGGTGGCGCGTTGCACTTCGCTGATGGTCACTTCCACCGCCGTCTGCACGTTGGAGAGGCCACTGGTGACGCCGCGCACCATCCCCTCCAGCAGCGGCGCGGTCTGTCCGCCGGGCGCGACGAGCAGATCCAGGGCAGTGGGGTTGCCGGAGGTGACGTCGGCAGTGAAACCGGCCGGGATGACGAGCGCGCCGGCCCGCTCGCCGTCGGACACCAACTGGCGCGCTGTCTCCTCGTCGTACTCCGTCTCCAGGTGCAGACTCTCCATTTGGGTCAGGATATCGAGCACTGCGGCCGCCATCTTGCCTCCGTCCTGGTCCACCACCGGCAGGTCAATCACCACCGGCTCGCTCCCCCCGCCGAGGCCACCGAAGGCCAAACCCATGATAGCCGTCAGCCCTAGCGGCAGGATGAGCATCCAGACGACGGCCATCTTATCCTTGAACAGCAACAACAACTCATTCGAGGCCACATACAACAGTTTCTTCATAACGATTATCTCCAGTATCCAGTATCCAATATCCAACATCCAGTTTCCAGCACTAGTCCCGCAACTGCTTCCCCGTCAATTGGATAAACACGCTCTCCAGGTTCGGCTCCAGGATCTCCAGCGCGGTCATCGGCGTGTCGGTCTCGTTGAACAGACCGATGATGTCCAGCAACGCCCGCTGTGCATCCATCGTCTCCACGATCAGCGTTCCATCCCGGTAGGTGATCGCCCTGACCTGGGGGAGGGCGCGCAGTTGCGCCATCAGGCCCCCGTCGCCATCGCGGACTCCGATGTGGATGATGCCCGTGCCCAGCGTGTTGATCAGACTCTGGGGGGTATCCAGCGCGATGATGTGCCCCTCATCCATGATGCCCACCCGATGGCACAGGAGTTCCGCCTCCTCCATGTAGTGGGTGGTGTAGAGGATGGTGAGTCCCTGGGCGTTGAGCGTCTGGATGAATTCGAAGATCTTGTTGCGCGACTGGGGATCTACGCCGACGGTCGGCTCGTCGAGCAGCAGAAATCGGGGCTCGTTGAGCAGGCCGACCGCCAGGTTGAGCCGGCGCTTCATCCCGCCGGAGTAGTGCTCCACCCGCCCCTTGCGCTTCTCGTAGAGACCTACCAACCGCAGCAGTTCCTCAATACGCCGGGCAAGTTGGTCGGCGGGGATGTCGTAGAGGCGGCCGAAGAAGCGCAGATTCTCGACACCGTTCAGGTCGGGGTAGAGCGCGATGTCCTGCGGCACGACGCCGATGAAGGGCTTGACCCGCTCTGGTTCAGCGACGACGTTTATGGTGCCAATGCGAATTTGCCCGCCTGTGGGCTCGGTGTAGGCGCAGAGCATGTTGATGGTAGTGGACTTGCCTGCGCCGTTGGGTCCCAGCAGCCCGAAGATCTCTCCCTGCTGAATCTCAAAACTGATGCTATCCACAGCACGCGTGTCGCCGTAGGTCTTGGAGAGGTTGTTGACTTCTACCAGTGTCATCCTGTCCCCCTCATAAGTGTGCTTACCATACTTTACGAGCAATGACAGTGCAATGTTGCACGGTTGTCTGGAGATGCGGTGTAGCCATGATAGCACAGAGGCGGCGGGAAGGCAACGATTCTGCGGTCAGTGGTCGGATTTGGGGGGTGAACGGTCGAGGAAAGGCTGCCAACTCGGAGTACAGCGGAGCGCGTGGGGCCAGGCCCGGCGTGGGTTTATCTCATTTAAGGTGCAACGCACTTGTTTCTTGCTATTTCAGCGATTTCGTCCAGCAGCCTGCCACGAGCCCCGCCACGAGCCCCGCCACGAGTACTCGCGGTGGTACTCGCGGTGGTACTCTCGCAGTGGGGCCCCGCCACGAGCCCCGCCACGAGTACTCGCGGTGGTACTCGCGGTGGCAGGGTAAGCAGGACAGGCCACAATCCCACGAGCAACAGTAACACCGCGCCAGCGAGCGCAACTGTGGCTTCTCCAGCAGGCAGCGTGGTGCCGACGCTGAGTACGCGCAACACGTCCAGAAGCGCACATCGCAGTTCATAGACTCGCCCGGCGGCCGACCAACCGGTGAGACTCCTGAGCGCAATAGGCAGCCACGGCAGATAGAGAGCGACGATCACTGCCTGTGTCCCGGCCCAGACCACCAGCCACCGCCACGAGCCCCGCCACGAGCCCCGCCACGAGTACTCGCGGTGGCAATCTCCCGGTTGGGGATTGCTTCGTCACTTCGTTCCTCGCAATGGCGGGATGATAGGGCGATATCTCTGTCTCTTCGCATAGCCTAATAATCAATTTTGAGAAAGATTGGAGCATGTCAGGCGGGAACACCTTAATGACTATGCGAAGGGGAGCAACTTGACACTTCGACACTCTGGAGTATAATGCTAGTTAAATACCAATAAGGAGTATCCTATGGCAGAAGAGGCAACAACGCAGACCCCTCAACCCCGCTCTATCGCTGACCTGCGACCTAAGATGCGCCTGCAAGGAACGGTTAAGCAGGCACAGTTATACGGCGCAGTGGTGGACATCGGCCTAGAATACGATGGATTAGTGCATATCTCCCAACTCTCCCCCGAGCGTGTCAATCGTGTGTCCGACGTGGTTCAGCCAGGAGACGACGTGACCGTCTGGGTCGCCAAAGTGAACGCGGAAAAGGGTCGCATCGCCCTGACGATGGTTGAACCCCCCAGGGTGGAGTGGCGCGGGTTGGCGGAGGGACAGGTTCACACCGGCACTGTGACGCGGATGGAAACATACGGCGTTTTCGTTGACATAGGCACCAATCGCCCCGGCCTGCTGCACGTCCGGGAGATGTCCTCTGGCTACGTCCGTCATCCGTCCGAACTGGTGAAGATCGGCGAAGAGATTGAGGTGCGTATTCTCAAACTCGATCAGCGCAAGAAGCGTCTTGACCTGTCAATGATGGGCATCACAATAGAAGTCGAAGACGATGCTGAAGAGGAACCCGTCACGACGGCAATGGAAATCGCCCTCCAACGCGCCCGCACCGAGCAACAAAGGCCGGAGCGTCGTCACGAGAAGCGCCAACGTCCAGTCGCCGGCCTCTCCGAACAAGAAGACATCCTGGCCCGCACGCTCAAACAACATTCAAAACACTAGGGCGCGGGGCTGAACCCCCGCGCTAAGAGAGCAAAGCCCCTGCGGGGCTAGTAGACTCAGCCCACTAGCAGCCACATCAGCCCGAAGGGCTTCGCTCTTTCAGCCCGACGGCTTTAGCCTCGGGCTACGCTGCCTCGGGCTACGCTCGGGCTCAAGATCATTCTTCCGCGAGGAACTCCACAGAGCCCAGGAACACAAAGGGCTCGTTTGCCCCCTCGGCCATCAGGGGTTCATCCGCACTCACCGTCACACCAAAACGGTATACGCCCGGCTTCAGTGTCGCCGGTTGCGCCGGTATAAACAGGAGCGGGTCGCGCACAATCTCACCGGCCCGCCACACCTCGAAGGGATAGTGGCCATCCACCGGGGCCCCCGAAAGCCGCCACACCTCGTGCCCCTCGGCGTCCAGCAGCACCAGGTCGCGGAGACGCGCAGCGGGACGATCTCGGTCAGCACGCCAGAAGAGCGTGATGCGCCAATCGCCCGGCAGTCTCACTTGATCGTAGGGCTGGGCGTACCCCAGGAGCGTGAGACCGCCCTCTGGAAAAGCCGCCATCACCTCACGCGTCATGTCAAGTTCGGCCAGCCGGGGCTGGCGGCGCGGGCGCTGCACCTCAACCGGGGCGAGCACCAGACTGTCACCAACGGCCTGCCCGTGCTCGTCGTAGCGCCACAACCGGTAGCCCCCGGCCATCGAGTAAAGCCCCACGTTGAGCACGTACTCCCCCGGCGGCGTCCCCGGCAGAATGCGCACCTCATACTCGTCCCACACGTACCTGTCGAGCGGCCAGCGGGTCGTCGGCAGGCCACCAGGGTTAAGATGGTCATCCTGCCCCCACACGGCTTGCAGCGGACGGGCCAGGTGTACAAAAGATTGGTAGTTGACGTCCAAAGGTGTCGGGGTGTGCCAGTAGAGCACAACGGAGAACTGATCGCCCGAACGCACGCGCTGACGAGGTAGGTCGTAGCCCAGGAGTTCGATCTGCCCACCACCATCCGCGTAGAAACCAGCCCACTGCTCGTGCTGAGCGGCCCACGCCTGGCCCGGTGGCGAGGTGTAACGCAGCCAACCGTCTTGCGGATCTATCAGCGCGCCCTTGAGGATCACGAAGGACAAGAGCGCCCCACCCAGCCAGAAGAGTGGAGAGGAGAGAGTGGGAAGCGTGGGAGTGTGGGAGTGTGGGAGTGTGGTGCGCATCAGTAGCAGTGCCACGATCAACATGGCCAGGCCAATTGCTGAGATGATCCACCCTGCCGTGCGTGGAGGTGTGTCCTCAAAGCATACCAGCACCTCGTGTTCGCCCTCGGGCACCCGCAGAGTGATAAAACCCTCGGGGCCGGCCACCTCTATCTCCACCTCCTCACCGTCCACGTAGGCCCGCCAGCCGGGGAAGTAGAAAGTATACAGGCGCAGGACGAACTTCTTGGACGTAGAGACGGCGAAGCGGTCGTGGAGCGGCCCGTGCGCGACGATATTGACGCTAGCGCCGCCGGGCAAACTGGCACGATTGACCTTGTCCACCGGGCCAGGTCGCGAATAGGATTCAATCAGTGTGGGCTCAGGATGCAGCGGCACCAACGCCGCCTCCACCGGCAGGAAGTCGCCCGTCGAGGTCGTGCCGAGTGCCAGGCTGTGCTGCTCCCACTGGAGGATGTCCTGCGGCGCTGTGGGGCCGAAGTCAGGCGCCCACATGGGTGGATAGAGCACCGGCAGCGCCAGCAGCAGGATCGTTGCCAGGCCCATCGCCAGCACCGGGCTGCGCCAACGACCGGCGGGCAGCAAGGTCGTCCCGCCCGCAGCACACAGCGCCAGCATCAGGTTAGCCGGTCCCAGCAGTCGCCACGGGAATTGGAGGTAGACCAGGCCAGGGACACACTCCCAGACGGCGGTGGACACCGGCAACATCAGAAAGATCAGGCCGAGGCTGGCGAGGACGAAGTAGAGCAGGAGGGTGTGGGAGTGTGGGAGTGTGGGAGGAGCCTGGTTGGGTCTCCTTCGAGCCACCAGGCGCAGAAGCACGACCAACGCCGGGAGAGCCAGCAACCACTGCGCCAGGCCCAGGTTGAACCGGTAGCGAGGGGCTGTCGCGCCCAGGTCGAGTAAACGCGAGGGGGCCAGCAGCTCGCTCGGCGCAAGGAAATGCTCGCGAAAGTCGAAGTGGCCGGGACCGACGACGTCAAGTTTGATCGCACCGCGCTCCAACAGAAACGGGAGCCAGAAAAAGGCGATGATGGCCGCCGCCAGGACAAACACCAGCCATCCCCAGACCCTTCGGGTTTTCCGAAACCCGGAGGGTCTATCTCTAACAACTACACCCACCCACACCCAGTAAACCAGCAACAGGCCGCTGGCTACCAGGCCCAGCAGATTATGGCTGAACACAATCGCCGCCAGCGACAACACGCTGCCCAGCAACGCTCCCCTCCCCCCCACCCCGCTCATCAGACGATGGAAGGCGTAGAAGGCCAGTGGGAGTAGACATAAAGCGAAGTGTTCCGCCAGGTCGCCACGACCGTGCGGGTCAATAAAGACGACGTAAGGGGCAAAGGTGAAGGAAGCAGCGGCTAGCACCCCCGCCGCGGGGCCGAAGAGTGCGCGCCCCAGCAGGTAGGGCCCCAACGAAGCGACGAGCAACCCCAGGACGAACACCGCCTTGACCCCGCCCACGATGTCTACGCCCGGCCACAGGTCAAACAGATTGGCCAGGTAGTAGGTCAACGGGGCGTAGTAGTTGAAGATCGGGTAGCCGTAACCGTAGTAAAAATCGGGGGCCCAGCGCGGGTAGAAGACGCCAGCGCGGAGAGTGTGGCCCAACTCGGCGGCGCGATAGACGTGGAGTTCAGCATCCGTCTGGTGCGGGAGGCCGGGCCGGGTGAGGAAAGGAGCAGCCGCGACGAGAGCCAGGGCCAGAGCAAGTATTGCGAATGGCGAATGGCGAATGGCGAATTTGTGAATTGCGAATTGCGAATGGCGCATAGCCAGAATGCGAATGGCGAATGGCGAATGGCGGATTACGAACTGCATATAGCCAGAAGCCGAACATAACAATCAGCCGTGCTCGCTGCTGACGGCTGACTGCTAACTGCTGATGGCTGACTACTAACTGCTGACGGCTAACCGCTAACTGCTGACCACTAACTCAGGGATTTGCTCCGGGTGCTCGGCCACCGGTACCCCGACGGCCTCAAACGCGGCGATCTTCTCTGCAGCGGTGCCGGTGCCACCCTCGATAATAGCCCCAGCGTGGCCCATGCGCTTGCCCGGTGGCGCGGTCCGTCCGGCGATGAAGGCCACCACCGGCTTGGTCATCCGCTCCTCAATGAACCGCGCGGCCCGCTCCTCGTCGCTGCCGCCGATCTCACCGATGAGCACCACCTGTTCGGTCAGCGGGTCGTTCTCGAACATCTCCAACACGTCAACGAAGGTCGTGCCGATAATGGGGTCGCCGCCTATGCCGACACAGGTGGTCTGGCCGATGGTGCGCATGGTGAGCGCGTAGACGACCTCGTAGGTCAGCGTGCCGGAGCGAGAGACGACGCCTACGGGGCCAGGGGTCGCGACGTGGCCAGGCATGATGCCGACCTTGGCCTCGCCAGGAGAAAGAAGCCCGGGACAATTGGGTCCCACCAGCCGCGCCCCCTTCTGGTCGAGATAGGCGCGCACCCGGATCATATCCTGTGTGGGGATGCCTTCGCTGATGCAGACAATGAGCGGGATACCGGCATCGGCCGCTTCCAGAATGGCATCGGCGGCGAAGCGGGCCGGCACGTAGACGACGGAGGCATTGGCCCCGGTGGCCGCCACTGCCTCGGCGACGGTGTCGAAGACGGGCACCCGGCCATCGCAGGCCCGTTGCCCACTCTTGCCGGGCGTGACGCCCGCCACAATCTGCGTGCCGTATTCGATCATCTGCCGGCTGTGGAATTCACCCTCGCGCCCGGTGATACCTTGCACAAGCAGGCGCGTGTTTTTGTCAACCAAAATCGCCATTATCCTCTCCTATGCCACAAACGACTGACTGCTAACCGCTAACTGCTGACTGCTGACTTGATGCTCTTACCGCCTTCTGCGCTGCCTCAGCCAGCGTGGCAGCGGTCAACATATCGTACTCCGATTGCTCCAGCAGCGCCCGCCCCTCCGCCTCGTTCGTCCCCACCAGCCGGACGACCAGGGGGACAGAGGGCCTGGTCTCGTCTAGCGCTGTCAGGATACCACGGGCCACCTCGTCGCAGCGGGTGATGCCACCGAAGATGTTGAACAACACCGCCTTGACATTAGGGTCGGCCAGGATGAGGCGCAACGCCGTCGCCACTCGCTCGGCCTTGGCCCCACCGCCGATGTCGAGGAAGTTGGCCGGCGCACCACCGAAGTGTTTGGTGATATCCATCGTCGCCATCGCCAGCCCCGCCCCGTTGACCATGCAGCCGATCTCACCGTCGAGTTGGACGTAACTCAGGCCAGCCTCGCGCGCCTCTCGCTCGCTCGAGGTCTCCTCATCCAGGTCCCGCATCTGCGCCAGGTCCGGGTGACGGAAGAGACCGTTGTCGTCTAGCACCATCTTGCCGTCCACCGCCAGCAGTTCGCCAGCGCCGGTGACGATCAGCGGGTTGATCTCGGCCAGTGAAGCATCGTAGGCCAGGAAGGCTTCGTACAGGCCACGGGCGATGCGGTCGAAGGCACGGCGGTGCTCGCCCGCCAGCCCGATGCCCTTGGCCAGCGCCAGTGTCTGGTAACTACGCAGGCCAATGTAGGGGTCAATCGTGATCTTTTTGATGGCCTCCGGATTGGTGCGGGCGACCTCCTCAATCTCCACGCCCCCCTCAGACGAGGCCATCATCACCGGCCGGTGGGCGGCACGGTCCACGACGATGCCCAGATAGATCTCCTGCCGGATGTCGGCCGCCTCGTCCAGCAGGACTTTGCGCACCGGCAACCCTTTGATCTCCAGCCCCAGTATATCCTCGGCCACGCTTGCGGCCTCGTCGGGGGTCTGGGCCAGCCGGATACCCCCAGCCTTGCCACGCCCACCTACGAGCACCTGGCACTTGACGATGACAGACCCACCCAATTCCTCGGCGATACGGCGCGCCTCCTCAGCCGTCGTAGCGACGTCACCACGTGGAATCGGCACACCGTGAGCGGCGAAGAGCCGCTTGGACTGGTACTCGTGTAGTTTCAC
This sequence comes from Anaerolineae bacterium, assembly GCA_030612585.1. Next base: position 573 of record JAUWNP010000012.1, on the reverse strand, counting down.
GCGCTTGCCTCCTGATTGAAAGTCTGATTCAAAGAAGGAACTACTCAGCCACCCTTGCGAAGGTTACGAATAGCCTTCTTGGTGATATGAATTTCGCCTATGGAAGTCACTTTCGGCTTGAGAATCATCCTCGAACCTTCGCAAGGGTTACTTGTCCCTTGTTAGGTTCAGTTGCAGGATTATACCACAGCGCGTACAGAAGCCAAAATTGACTTCCCTGCCAAGTTGCGCTATACTGCAAAGGGGAATTACAGAGGAATTTAAGATCTACGGATTTAAGATTTGGAGATTTGAGAAGATGCACGAAATATTGTGAGGAGATTAAATCGACAAATCTTAAATCAACAAATCTTAAATCACAAGGAATGATTATGCACAGGAGCATCAGAAAAACGTGGCTGCCCGTGGCCCAAATGTTCATTCTGCTCTGCATCTTGGTGTGGCTGGATGAAATCCTGGACCTCCCTCACCTCCTGCTGGGAGCGCCACCCACTCCCATCAACTGGCGTGAGGCACTCGGCGAGACGGCGCTCATCGCTACCGTCGGTTTCTTAGCGGTATCAAGACTTATCC
>JAUWNP010000007.1 GCA_030612585.1 Anaerolineae bacterium | reverse complement strand
AAATCACGTACCTTGCACCAGTTCTTCTCGTTCAGCCCGTGCAGGAGGTAAAAATCTATGTGCTCGGTCTGCAACTTGCCGAGTTGCTCGTTTAGGAACTTGTCAAAGTCCCCATCGGCTTCCACCTTCCAACAGGGCAACTTGGTCGCCAGTTTGACCTTCTCCCGGTATCCTCCCTTGAGCGCCCGGCCGACGAACAGTTCGCTGTTTCCACCGTGGTACGGGTACGCCGTGTCGAGGTAGTTGACGCCGTGGTCAATGGCATAGTGGAGCATTTTGGTCGCTTCTGGCTCGTCAATGTTCGAGTTGTCCTCGCCCTGCGTGGGAAATCGCATACACCCGAATCCCAGTGCCGAAACCTTCCAATCCAACTTTCCAAATCTGCGGTATTTCATTCCAAACCCCCTTGTTTAATCAGTACCCAATCTTCTTATCCACCACGTTACGCAATGGCTCGCCAGCCCGGTAGCGCTGCAGGTTATCCAGGAAGATAGCCATGGCACGCTCGTGATAATGCGGCGTGATACCAGCGTAATGAGAGGTGATGATGACGTTCTTCATCTCCCACAGCGGCGAGTCCTCCGGCAGCGGCTCGGTCTCAAAGACGTCCAGTCCCGCACCAGCGATCCACCCCTCCCGCAGCGCCTGGATCAGGGCACCCTCCTGGACAGTGCCACCCCGGCCGATGTTGACGAGGTATGCCGTCGGCTTCATCGTCCGCAGTTCTCGCTCCCCGATCATTCCCTGTGTCTCGCGGGTTAAGGGAACCGTCAGCACGACAAAGTCTGCCTCCGGCAGCAGGTCGAGCAGTCGGTCGGTGCCGAACATCGCTTCCACGTCCGGCGTGCCAACTGACGGATCGCGTCGCACGCCTAGCACGCGCATCCCCAGCGCCGTGGCCACCGCGGCCGTCCGCTCACCAATGGCGCCGACGCCGACCAGCACCATCGTCTTGCCCGCCAACTCAAAAAGACCCTCTTGCTGGTCCTGAGGTATCCATTCGCGGCGTGCCTGGGCGCGCGCGGCTCGGTGAAATCCACGGCTGAAGGCCAGCAAGAACGCCAGGATGTGCTCGCTGATAGGGATTGGGTGCACGCCGGAAGCGTTGGTCAACACGAAGTCCAGTTCGACGGCCTCGGGGTAACGCAGCAACCAATCGGCGCCAGCGCCCCACTGCTGGAGCCAGCGCAGATTGTGCGCCCTGGGGAGCAGTCCATGGGGGAAGCCGCCAGCCGCGACCTCGATTTCGTCCAGCGCACTCTCGATCTCGTCGTGGTCGCGTGTGACCAATAGCCGCATCTCAGGCGCGATGGCCCGAACCCGAGCCAGTTCTGTTTCGGGCAGTATGCCCGGTTCGAAGTTAAGCAGAATCGTTTTCATCTTACCCACCTTGCTACTCGGAATTGAGCTGAGGCGCAACTACTCACCCATAAGGTGCAAAGGTATCTTCTCAATATCTTGGGGCAAGGGCAGCGTAGGGCGGTTTTGCTAACCGCCACATGGTCGGATAGCAAATCCGACCTACTTTCGCCCCAGATTTTTGAGAAGACAAGTGCAAAGCACTTGTTTCTTGCCAGTTCAGCGATTTTGTCCGGCAGATTGCACCGTAGACCAGGCAGATTTGTAGCAAAAGTGCATTGCACCTGGTATGATTCTCTCTCCCCGTATGCTGATTTTAGACGAAAAGCGGCGCCATCTCTCGCTCTGCGACCATCGTTTCCATCGCTTCGTCAGAGGGGCGCTCCCTGAAACATCTTGCGGCATCCAACACCCTGGGCAGTACGTGAATATCTGCCACGGTGTTCAAAAAGAACTCCGGTCGCCCCAATACCCAATGGACTGCCCGGTCAAGATCGGCTTGATCCTCCAGCGGTTCGTACCAGGTAGCGCGGGTTTGCGGCCGGTCGCCCCACGGCCGGCGACAGATGGATTTGATGATCTGCACCGCCACGTTCCGCTCCTTGCACATCGCCACGAGGTCTTCTAAATCGGCGGCGTACTGGTGGCTCTGCATCAGCGGATAGTTGTAGGGCAGCAGCACCGAGTCGAAGTCAAAGCACTCCAGGCTGCGTTTGTGCATCGCAGCGACGGTCAGACCGTGGCCCGTCACACCCAGGAAGCGCGCCAAGCCTCGCTCCCGGGCTTCGATGAACGCCTCCAGCGCCCCGCCCGGCCCCATCGCCGTCTCCCAGTCGTCCGGGTCCACCAGGACGTGCATCTGCCAGAGGTCCACGTGGTCCACGCGCAATCGCTCCAATGAACGGCGTAGTTCATCCCGAGCACCCTGATACGTGCGCTGTTCTGTCTTGGTGGCCAGGAAGAAATGCTGGCGATATCGCTCCATCCACGGCCCGACGCGCAGCTCTGCATCGCCATACGAGGCAGCCGTGTCAATGTGGTTGACACCGTATTCCAGCAGCACCTCCAGTGTGCGGTCGGCCTCGGCTTGACTCACCTGGCTGAGGGCGGCGGCCCCAAAGAGGGTACGTGTGCTCATGTGCCCTGTAGGTCCAAACGGTTGTTTTGCAATCACTCTTTGCCTCCTCTCTCGTTGAATCTAGGTACCACCGAATTGAATCACATCTCTTTACACTTCAGTATTCGCCGGTGTTTCAGCCGACTTCTTTCGTCACCTCAATCAGGATCTTCAAGGCATCCCTACGACTATCCGCCGTAGCGAACGCCTCGGCCGCCTGGGCCAAGGGGAAGCGGACGGTGGTTATTTTAAACCAGAGTCCAACAACGTCAAGTGCAGTGCAGCGACTCATCAAATGCTTCGATACCCATCAGTTCATGGCCCTGCCTCTTTGCAGCGTAGAGGCTGCCAGTTCATTTGTGCGGTCCTGCTACAACTTCGACAGTCCACACGTTTTCGCCCAGCAACTCTCCCTCGGCGCTGTGGACGCTGGCGCCGATGGTGTGGTCGCCCAGCAGCGCGCCGGCCGGCAGCGGGCAGCGCGGCCCCTCGTCGTGATGGCGACGGGGGTAGGGAGTGGCGCTGTCGGGAGGCAGGTCGAGGCACGCCTCCTGTTCCGCCAGACGGTTGCCAGCGGAATCGTGCACCCAGGTGCGCACGGTAACACCCTCGAATCCGCGCGGCAGGTCGTTGACGACGACGATTGCGTACTCGATGTCCCGGTGGGGGTCACCTCGCTGCCAGACCTCCCGTGCCGGGAGGATGGCCGGGAGAACCGGCTGGTAGGCCCGCTTGAGTGCTTCGTACCCGGACTTGGGACGGCGGAAATAGTCCACCACCGCCCAGGTGATGCTGGGCCAGCACTCGACGAACATGAACTGGAACAGACCAGTTATCGGAGCATACTTGGCCGCCCGGTAGTGTTCGATGGCGTATTGCAGCAGGCGAGACTGGTAGGCCTGGGAGTTGGCGACGAACTCTTCGATGCTCTCCCCCATCTCGACCCCCGCGACGTTAAAGGTCTGGTCGTACTGGAAATCGCGCCAGGCCCACTTGTTCCAATCCGGCGGCCAGAGTTCGCCGGGCGTGAGCATTTGGCGCATGGTCTCCACGTCCGGCAGCGCCTGGGCGCCGAACTCGCTGACGAACGGCGCGCGTGGCAACTGGCAGAACTCGGTGTAGTGGCCGTGGTACCAGCCTGGGTAGGGGTGGTAGTGGAAGTCGGAGGCGATGTCCACGTGGCGGGTGCTATCTGCCTCGCGGGCCACCTGCGCCAGCAGCGGGTCGAGTGTGTGCCGGTTGACGCTAGGCTCGTTGTGGCAACACCAGACGACGATGCTGGGGTGGTTGTACAGCCAGCCTATCATATCGGCCAACTGCCCCGCCGCGCGTTGGTAGAGATCGTCCGACTCCTCGTAACTCCACTGCAGGGCGAAATCCTGCCACACCAGGATGCCGGCCTCGTCACAGGCAGCGTACAGTTCATCCCGGTTGACGTGGGCGTGGACGCGGACGAAGTTGACGTTGGCCTGGCGCAGCAACTGGACGTCGGTGCCGATCATCTCAACATCGTACTCGCTGAGCCACTGAGTGGGGATGATGTTCGTCCCACGAGGGAAGAAGCGACGCCCGTTGATACGGAACTCCCAGCCGTCGCTTATCTCGATCTGCCGGATGCCGAATCGTTCGCGGGCAGTGTCCACCGGCCGCCCGTCCACGACGAGCGTGGCCTCGGCGGTGTAGAGCGGCTGGTCGCCCTGGTCCCACGGCCACCACAGCGCCGGCTCCTCGACGCGCTGGACGACGACGATCTCCTGTGTGCCCGTGGTCAGGCTGACCGGGCAGGCGGTCTCCAGCGGCGATCCCTCGAAATTGACCGGGGCGAAACGCAACCGTAGTTCTGCCTGGCAGTTGCCGGGCGACGCCAATCGGCAGGTGACACGCAGACGGGCGCTGCCGTCCTCCAGCAGGATGGGCGCGACGCGCACGCACTCAATGTAAGTGGGACTGCGCCATACCAACTCGATGTCGTTCCAGATACCGCCGGTGTTGCAATCCTGGCCGTGCTCTGGGTCCCACGATCCGGGGCGGCAGTCGTGGTGGCCAAAGATGCCCTTGATCAGCGTCTTGGCGTGGGGCCAGATCTCGACGGGGTCCTGGGGCGAATCAACCTCCACGACCAGTTCGTTCTCGCCCGACCGCAGCGCTGGCGTGGCGTCGAAACCGAAGGGCTGGAAGTACCCCTCGTGCGTGCCGAGAAGGACGTCGTTCAGCCACACCCGGGCGCGGTAGTCCACGCCCAGGAAGCGGAGTGTGGCGCGCTTCCCCTCCGGCGGCGCGTCGAGCCGGAAGGTGCGGCGGAAGGTGACGGTCCCGGTGTAATCTGGCAGGCCGGCCAGGTGCCAGTTGGAGGGAATGGTCATCTCCCCCGTCTGGCCGTCGGCTGTCTCATAGTGCCAGATGCCGTTGAGTGAAAGGGTCTCGTGCATTTTCATTGCTTCCTTATATTCGTTTCAGTTTCCAGCATCCCTGGCGAAAGCGCAGCAGCATCAGCGCCGCCTGCGAGGCCCAGCCCACTACCAGGGCGAGCCAGATTCCGCTCACTCCGAGGCCAACCGGCCGAGAGAGCAGGTACGCCAGGGGAACCTGGATGAGAAACAACGCAATCAGGTTGATGACCATTGGAGAAGACGTATCGCCTGCTCCTGCCTGGGCCGATTCCAACACGCAACTCAGCATAAAGCAGAACTGCCCGACACTGAGCAGGCGTATAGCGTGTGTGCCAATCGCGATGGTTTCTGCATCACGGCTGAACAGTACTATAACCTGCGGAGCGAAAAACGCCAGCAGCCCCAGGACGCAGCCGCTGACCAGCAGCACTGCGCGGGCGATGAGTGTGACCGAGCGGGCCGCACGTTCGGGCTGAGCCGCGCCCAGGTTCTGTCCCACCATCGCCGGTGTAGCGCCGGACACTCCCAGGCTTGGGATCAGGGTGAAGGCGAAAGTTCGCCGCGCGATCATCCACGCCGCCAGCGTCGGCGCACCATACGAGGAGATGAGTCGGGTGAGCAGCGACATCGCCAGGTTGGGTGTGCCGCGCTGTACTACGGCGGGCAGCGCGATGCGCAGGATGCGGGCCATCATTGGGAAATCCAGTCGCAAGTTGCGCAGGTCCAGGCGTACAGGTGCTCGACCCGCGACGAGTACAGCCAGTCCCCAAACCATCCCCAATCCGTTCGATCCGATCAGCGCCAGCGCCGCGCCTTCCAGTCCCATCCAGCCCACCAGCAGCGGCTCCGCAACGAGCAACGCGCCTGTGCTGAGCAGCGTCATGTGCAGCATCACGCTGGGAGCGCCAGCAGCGTTGATCATGAAGCCAACGCTGGGCACCATCTCCATCGCGATGAGACCAGCGAAGATGATGCGGGCGTAGCGCAAGGCCGGCGGCAGTGTGGCGGCGTCGGCACCGGCGAGCGTCAGCAAGGGGCGGGCGAAGGCCATGCCGACGAGCCCCAGGCTCCCGGCAGCGATGATCATCAGGATTGTTGCCTGAAGCACTGCCAGGTTGGCCCTGTCCTGATCTTTGGCGCCGACGTAACGCGCCACCACTGCACCGCTGGCGCGGCACAGCGCCATCAGTACGCTGATCATCACGAAGCGCACCGACATGGTGAGCACTGCGGCGGCCTGGGCGTCGGCCCCTAATTGCCCCAACCATAAGGCGTCATAGACGCCCGGCAACAGAAAGAGCGCCTGGCTGATGGTAATCGGCCAGGTCAGGCTCCAGATATTGTGGGCCAGGCTGCCCCGGGTGATGTCACGCTGATGGCCCGGTTTCACATCTTCACCGCCAACTCCCATCCCGCCGTTGCCTGCCGGTGCTTGATCTCGACTCGTTATTAGCCCTCCAGTCTCTTGCCGATAGATGAGTGCTCGTAGATCTCTCGCACAACCGTCTCAATCTCGGGCTCCTCGATGCTGATGTCCTTTAGCGGATACCTCTGAGCCAACCCGGTAATGAGTTCTGAAGCAGAGACCTGCCGCCGGTCGAAGCGAAAGCGGCTCCGCCGACCTTTGCGTTCCATCAGTTCCGCCTGGTCAATCTCGACGTGGGGCACATTGTCTGCAAAGTCTACCACAAGTACCCGATAAGGCATGATCCGTTCCTTCATGTCCGCGATAGCGCCGTCGTAGATGATGCGTCCCTCGTCAATGATCATCATACGCTCACAGACCTTTTCAATGTCCGACAGATCGTGGGTCGTCAGCAAAACGGTGACCTGCCGCTCCTCGTTCAATTGCTGGAGGAAAGAGCGAAAGCGGTCTTTGGCTATCACGTCCACACCGATGGTCGGTTCATCGAGGAACAGGATGTCGGGGTTGTGGAGCAGCGCCGCGACCAGGTCCGAGCGCATGCGTTGCCCCAGGCTGAGTTGGCGCACCGGTGTGTCCTGGAATTCGTGCAGGTCGAGCATGTCGTTGAACAACTCCAGGTTGGTCTCGTAGGTGCTCGTCGGGATCTTGTAGATCTCTTTCAGCAGCCGCAGGCTCTCGATGACGGGCACGTCCCACCAGAGTTGCGTCTTTTGTCCAAACACCACGCCGATGCGGTACGCCAGCCGCTTCCGGTCGCGGTGGGGTATCAGCCCATCAACCTCCACCTCCCCTGACGTGGGCAGGAGGATGCCGGTCAACATTTTGATGGTCGTTGATTTGCCCGCGCCGTTCGGGCCGACGTAGCCCACCATCTCCCCCTTCTCGATGGCAAAAGTGATCCCGTCAACGGCCACCTTTGACGTGCGTTCGAGCGAAAACAGATTGCGCACCGCCGCAAAGCGCCCCGTCTTGCGGACCGGCACCTTGAAATGCTTGCTCAGTTCCCGTACCTGGATGACTGACATTGACAATGTCGTCTCTCCTTACGTTAGACCTGACAGGTTTCCGAAACCTGTCAGGTCTCAACTCCCCGAACTGGTGTATCCCGCCAACCCTTTCCGCCAGACCAGCGAACCCAATGCCAGCAGGATACCGGCCACGACGGGTGACAGAAAGCCCATCCCGGCGATACCCATTGCGTTGGGCTTGCCGAGCAATTGTGTGAGCGGGTAATAGTTCATAAACGCGATGGGAAGAAAGCCGGTGACAAAGATGCGAAACCCCTGCCCAAAGACGTCAATAGGATAATTCTGGCTGAGCATCTTAATTCTCATTGAGAGCCAAAAGATTGACCGCGAGCGCCCCGTCCAGAAGGCCAGCGTCCCGATGATCCAGGCGATGCAGGTCTCGATCACCGTGCCCGACAGGACCGCCGCGGCAAAGAAAGCCCACTGCCCGGCGGGCCAGTCGAGACCGAGGTTGCGGTACGCCATGGTAAAGGCGGCAGTGGCAAAAACCACGTCGCCCACGCCCATGTAATTGACCTCGCGGCCCAGAAATTGCAGCAGGACACTGCACGGACGAACGAGGTACTGGTCAAAGCGACCGTGCAGGATGTCATCTTCCAGGGTACTGAGGTGCCAAAAGAACACCGCGTAGATACTGTGGCTCAACAACCACATACCGTAAAGCATGACGATCTCCCAAAACTGCCATCCTGCCAGGACACGGAAGCGACTCACCATGACCCAGGTGAGGGAGAGATTGATCGCGTTGAGGATGATCACGCCGACCGTCCCGACCAAAAAGTCGGAGCGGTACTCCAGGCGCGAGCGGATGGCGATGCCGATGAACTTGAAATACAGATGTAGGGATTCTCGTAGAGATTCTATCATCTACCCTCCCTGTATCGTGATGCGCCGCTGCACGCGCGCCCAGCATAGCCGGGCCACGAGGAACAATCCAACGGCCCAGGCAGCCTGAGAGAGGAGGGCACTTTCCAGGCTGCCCTCGTAAGCGCCGACGTAGATGGACATGGGGACAAAATAAACTGCCTGGAAGGGCAGGGCGACGGCGATGGCAGCCAGCGCTGGCGGAAACATCCACAGGGGCACGACCTGGCCGGACGCGAAGCGGACCAGCGCGTGGTAGGTCCAGGCATAACTGCGAATGTCGAGGGTGACGATGGACAACATCCCCATCAGAAAACTGAGAACAAAGATGACCAGGTAGCCCAGGGCCAGACTGGCCAGGAAAGCGAACCCCGCCTGCACGCTGATGGGAGGCCTAAAGTCGAGGAACAGGCAGGCAAAAACCACGCCCGGCACACATCGGGTCAACAACTCGACGCCGAGGTCGCCCACGCTGCGACTGAACACGTGGAACATGAAGTCGAGTGGCTTCATCAGGTCAAGTTCCAGTGTCCCCAAACGAACCTGTTCAGCGATATAGTATTGAATACGCATAGCAGAGCGCATGACGGGGATGAGCAGTATGCCCAGCACCCCGTAGGTCGTCATGCGTTCCAGGTCCATCCCAAAGGCGTGGGGGCTTTGCCGGTAGAGGATGGTCCAGATGGAATAGTTGGCATACATCATGATAAAGAGGCCCGGCGTGATGAGCCAAAAGTCGAGCCGGTAGATCCAGGCGTTGTGGAAAGCGGTGCGGATGAATGCATATTGAACCTTCAGGGCTTGCATAGCTACGTCCCCCACAACTGGAACGACTCAAAGCGAATCGCCGTCCCATCGGGGTAAGCGCCGTGATAAATCAGCCGGTCTATGTTGCCAGTAGCATGCAAACCGACCTCGACGGGATCATCGTCAGGGAACTCGACGTGTCCCACGGTGAACCACTCCACCCCATCTACGCTGCAGAGCGCGCTCACGTGGCGACCAAGCCGCTCCAGGCGCAGATATACACGATCCGAGGGCAAGCACCCTCGCCCGAACACCAAGTCCTTGTTTCCCAGGCATCCTCTGAAGGAGATTTCGTAAGCACCAAGTGCACCTCTGTCCAGTCGAAGCCAGTTCTTCCTGTCCTTCCAGAGCAGAATCCCACCGATGGCGGGTTTCTCTCCCGAGACCGGGACGCAGACCGTCTGGGTGGCAAAGTCCCCTGAAACCGGCCGGAGCATGCGCGGAGCGCTCAGGTTGATGTACCAGAGGTCCCGTCCGTTGGCGGCATGGATCTCCAGCCCACTCTGCACCGTGAAGGAGCAGTCATCGAACGGGTCCTGCCAGACCCAATCGGATGAAAGGGACTCGTCAAATTCGTCGTTCTCCCCCCCGTTCCGACGGGGGGGACCAAGGGGGGGCGGGAAGTCGAGAGGTTCGGTCGGCTCCAGAAACCACTGGACGAATGGTGAGTCGGTGACTTCATAGTGTTTCTCTCGGAAGCGACGACAGAAGGTGTGGAATACTGCAGCGTCACCATACGCTTCTTCAAGCCCGCTCAGGGCGCCTGCAAATGCGAAGATTATTTCCCGAAGAGGCACTAGGCTTGCCAGAGCAACAGTTGCCGGAGCAACAGTCTCTTGGAATTGCTTGATCGCCTCCTCTCGATCCCCCTGCGCCAGATACACTCGCCCTAAAGCATAGGTTACCCATGTCTGTCCCACCGCCAATACCTCTTCCAGGCGATTACCACTTTCCCGGAAGTGTTGAATGGCTTTCTGAAAAGCGACCACCGCCTTCTCCCAAGCGCCCTGACAAAGGAAACTCTGGCCAACATTCCAATAGGCCAATGCTATATTGCCTTTGTTTCCCACGGCCCTGGCAGTTTCGAGCCCTTTGGAAGCATACGCCTCGGCCTTTCGGACGTCACCCAGCGATAGGAAGGTCGCCCCCATATCGCGCAGGCACCAACTTTCGAGCTTGGCATCTCCTATTCGGGTGGACAATTCCAGGGCTTGTCCTCGCCGTGAAACGGCTCCGTGCAAGTCACCCGTTGCGGCCAGAACATTCCCCGTGTAAAAATGTACCTCCCCCAATGCCCTCAAATCGTGGTGTTGAGCGGCCCTTCGTTCGAGGGCCTGGAGCCATTTCGTGGCCTCCGCTACATTCTTGTCAAAAAATGCATACGCCATCACAATGTGGTCATAAGCCGGTCTGAGTTCCTGCGAATAGGGCAAGCGCTGGATGAACTGCGCCGTTCGATAAGTGAACTCCAGAAACTTCTCCCTATTTCCCTTTTCCGCGCAGCCTACCGCTATGGTCTGGTTCATCAAGGCGGCTTCGACCGACTCGGTGTCAGCGCCTAGTAGAGCCAGTCCTTCCTCTCCGATGCGCATCCGGTCCTCATGTCGGTCCTGCCAGTACAGCACCTCTCCTAACCAGTAGTAGAGCCGCACCAAGTCACGAGGAGGCAGTCTCATCTCCTGGCCGAGCGTTATTGCCTCTCGGAAGCGTTCCTCCGCCTCTGCAACCTTTCCCGTCCCAAAGTATATCTGTCCCAGCCCTTTCAGCGCCTCCAGCCGCCAATCCTTCCGAGACTTGTCTACAGGAAATTCGTCGAGCAAGGCCAACGCCCGGTGATAGTAACCAATCGCCTCCTCGTTGGCATAGGCCAGACGGGCCTGGTCACCGGCGCGCAACAGGTACGCTATCGCCTTCTCTGGCTCCTCGGCCCGCTCCCAGTGATGGGCCAGCAGCCCCACCTGCTCCTCGATGCGCTCGGGATACAACTGCTCCAGCGCCTCGGCTACCTGACGGTGATAGATGCGCCGATCCTTCTTCAACAGGCCGTTGTAGGCTGCCTCTTGAGTCAGTTGGTGCTTGAAGATGTACTCCAGTTCCGGTATCCGCGCCCGCTCGCGGATCATCTGTTCCCGCTGCAAGGTCAGCAGATGGGCATCAATCTCACGTTTTTCTCGCGCAATGGCTGCCAATACACGGTGGAAAAACACCCGTCCAATGACGGACGCCAGTTGCAGCACCCGTTTTGTTTCGCTCTGCAGCCGATCAATGCGCGCCATCAACACCCCATGCAGCGTGTCGGGGATGGTGATGTCGGCTATGTCCCCCGTCGCCTGCCAGCGGCCGGTGGTCTCGTCGTGCACGACAGCCCCGCTATCAATCAGGGAGCGGATGATCTCTTCCACGTAAAAGGGATTGCCTTCGGCGTGACTGAGGATGCGCCCTCGGAACTCCTGGGGCAGGTCCTCCACACGCAGCAGATTGCCCACCAGCGTCTTGATCTCCGCAGCGGAGAGGGGATCGAGCCGCAGGTCAGTGTGGCGGTGGCGGTAGCGCCGGGCGGCGGTCTCCTTGATGCGCCAGCAGCCGTGCTCCGTCTCCGGGCGAAAGACGCAGACGGGCAGCAGCGGGGCATGGTCTGTCAGAGCCAGCAGTTGTTCCAGCAGTTCCAGCGACGTGGGGTCGGCCCAGTGTAGGTCCTCACAGACCACGACCAGCGGTTGCTGCTGGGCCGTGCACTCGACCAGAGTTTCCACAGCGCGGAAAGTGCCGACCTTGAGGCCCTCAGCCCCCAGGCCACGCAGCATCGTCTCTTCATCAGATTCCAGAGGAAGGGACAGCAGCCGGCCCAGATAGGGATAGACGTCGTCAAATCGCTCCGGGCACAAGGCACGCACCCGTTCCTCCAGTACGTTCCGGACGGCAACCGGGGAGTCTTCCACCGTCACCCACAGCAGCCCACGCAGCACGTCCAACCAGAGCAGATAGGCGATGGTGGTACCGTAGGAGAGACAACGGCCTTCCACCCACTGCAGCGCCTCCCCCTCTGCCCCCAGCTCCCTCCTGCAGAGTTCCGCCACCAGCCGCGACTTGCCAATTCCCGCCTCTCCCACAACCGTCACAATGCCTCCCACTCCGGCCCGAAGACTGTTGGCAGCCTCTTGCAGAGCATAGAACTCGGCTCGGCGGCCCACCAGCGGCGAGGTCAACCCGGCGATGCCCCGAAGCTTGCCGACTACGGCCTTGGCAGCCAGTGGGCGGTAGACGGTCACCGGCTGGCTCACACCCTTGACTATGATCTTGCCCAGCGGTTGCCACTCGAACAGTGACTGCACCAGGCGGTAGGTGTGCTCACTGACCAGCACGGTGCCCGGTTCGGCGGCGCTCTCCATCCGCGCGGCGAGGGCGATAGCCTCGCCCATTGCCGTATCTTCCCTGTGCTGGCTGACGTCGCCGACGCTGGCAGCGATCACCTCGCCCGTGTTCACGCCAACCCGCAGGAGCAGTTCAATACCTTCCCGTTCGGCCAGTTCGGCGGCGTAACGATGGATCGCTTCCTGCATCGCCAGGGCAGACAGAACTGCCCGTTCCGGGTCGTCCTCGTGAGCCGTCGTCGCGCCAAAAAAAGCCACCAGACCGTCGCCCCGGAATTGGTCCACTTCCCCGCCGAAGCGATAGATCTCTGATCCCAGGATCTGGAACACGCGGTTCATGATCTCCACCCAGGCTTCGGTGCCGATCCGCTCCACGAGGTTCGTAGACCCTTTCACGTCGGCGAGGATGACCGTGGCCAGCCTGCGTTCGCCTTGCAGCTCCGACGTTGGAGTCCCTGTCTCTGCCAGGGCGGCCAGTTTCTCTCGCATCGGAGTCAAGCCCGCCTCCACCACCGCATCGCCCAGGACATCCCGCTGGGCCTCCAATGCCGCTATCGCTTGTTCTAGTTGTTCTCGCTCAGCCATTTCCACCTACACCATCTATCGCATCGTATCCCATTGGAGTATAAAGCAAAAGCTTCACTAAGTCAAAACGACCAAGGAGGCGTTAACACGAGGTCGCTCCGGGAAGCTTCTGGACCAGGTTCGCGAAGTTATGCAGCGCAAGCGCGACTCAATGCATACGAAAGGAGCCAATGCTGCCAGGACTTAGAGACAGCGACTACTGTCTACACAACATGAGCAGCCTGGATGTCCTGGTGTAGCGGGATGTTCTCCAGGTAGGTACGGCGAAAGGGGCTGTCGGGCGGGATCAGATCGTGTTTGCGTTTCATTTCGTCGTAGGCGCGTTGGAGGTATTCGGCGGCCTCCGCCTCCCGACCATTGGCTGCCAGGGCCAGGCTGTGGCGGTAGAGGATCTTTTCACTGGCGCACTCGATGATTTGCACGAACCCAAAATGCTGGTAAATGTCAAGCGCCACTTGAGACGATTCCAGGGCCTGGTCAAGATGGGCCTGTCGCTCTGTTTCGTCGGCCGCGCACTCCGCCAACCCCAGGTGTGCCGTCGCCGACTCGCAGGCGGCGGCCATTTCGTACTGCTGGGTGAGCGGGGCGTCGGTCACCAGTTGGGAGGTTTGCGCGGCGAGTTCCAGTGCCTCCCGCAGGTGATCCTCGTCTTCCAGTCCGTTGTAGAGAATGGCCGAGACCAGGCGCAGACCGGCACGCCCCATGTCCCGAGTATTCTGCTCACCGATGTGACGCGCGCGCTCGAGGGTCGCCAGTGCCTCGTCGTACCTGCCCTGCGCGACCTGGATCTGGACAACGCGCAGCAGGGCGAACAATTCACCCGGAAAGCCCTCCCATAAGCGCAGGCACTCCTCCAACAGAGCCAACCCCGCTTCGTAGTCGCCCAGGCGGAGGCTCTGAATTTGACCGCAGTGCATCAGTGCATCGCCCTCCACCGGGCGATGGCCGATCTCATGGCTGATGTGCAGCCGTTTCTGGTGGTATTCGGTCAGCAGCCGGTGGTAGTCGCCGCTGCGTTCAAACTGCAGGCCGATCAGGTTCAGAAGGTCCATTTCAGCCATCTTGTCGTCCAGTGTCTGGCAGATGGGAAGGGCGGCCTCCAGGTATTCCATGCCGCGCTCTGGTTGATCGCTCCAGGCATAGACTCCGCCCATCCCGAGGAGAATGCCGACCTCGTAACTCCGGTCGCCCAGTTGCCGGGCCAGATCGAGGGCGTGTTCCGCGGTTTCCCACGCCGTTGGGTCGTTGGCCCAAAGACGCTGGTTGGCGATGGCGCCCAGGCTTTGCATCTCGCGACGGCGATCGCCCAGTTGCCGGGCCAGGGTCAGGGCTTCTTCGGCCATCGGCACGCCCGCGTCAAGTTCCTCTTGGGTTTGCCAGCCCGCCACCCCGGGCTGTTGGAGTAGCGCGTCAATCAGCCAGACCAGGTCGTCGTCCAACTGTCGCGCCAGTGGGAGCAATGCCTGGGCATCGGCCCTGCCGGCCTTGAGATCACCCATCAGGAAGAATATCCCGCGCCGCCCATTCAACACCTCGAACCGCTGGGTGCGGATAGCGTAAAGCCGGCTCTCATCCTCATCCTCAACCTCAACCTCATCCAGCAGTTCGAGGGCGCGGGTATAATGTTCCAGCGCCTCGGCGTTGGCATAGATCCTCTGCGCCTGTTCGGCCGCCTGGACAGTGTAGAACAGTTCTTTCCCGGGGTTGCCAGCCTGGCGATAGTGGTAAGCCAGCGTGCCATAGTACGGCGTCAGGGCCTCCAGCCCACAGAGGTCTTCGAGGAATTCGGCCGCCTTGAGGTGGTAAGTGACTCGCTGCGCGCTGAGAAGGCTTTCATAAGCCGCGTCGCGGATCAGGTTGGACTTGAAACAGTATTCCATCCCCAGGTCGGGCGCACGCCCACGTTCCTGGATCAACTGGGCGCGTTGCAGCGCCGTCAGGTGTGCTTTCAGGGTCGCATCGCCGGCCAGGGCTTGCAGCACGTTCGACCAGAATACGGACCCTACCACGGCAGCCATCTGGAGTACACGCCGCTCATCGGACGACAGGCCGTCAATGCGCGCCAGTAACAGGCTGTGCAGCGTGTCCGGCAAGTCGAGCGAAGCCACCGCCCGCGTCGCGCGCCATTGGCCCGTTTCGGCCTCCTGTACCAACACTCCCTGAGCGATCAGGGAGCGGATAAGTTCCCCCATGTAGTAAGGGTTGCCTTCGGCCTTGTCGAGGACGAGCGCGCGCGTCTCCGCCGGCAGTGTTTCGGGGCCGATCAGCCGGTCAATGAACTCGCCGCTCTGGGCCTCGGTCAATGGGGGGATTATCACAGTTGTCACTCGGTGGGGATACTCGGTCTCGACGCGGTGACGGAACTCCCAGACGGGGGCCGTGCGGTCCGGGCGAAACACGATCAACCAGAGCAGGGCTTCGTCGTCGCATAGGGGCAGGCAGTACTTCAGCAGGTCCAGCGAGGTGGTGTCAGCCCAGTGCACGTCCGCGAAGGCGAGCACCAACGGCCCTCGTTTGGCCATTACTTCCACCCAACTCCGCAAGGCGAAAAAGAACTGCTGGCGCAGCCCTTCAGCGTCCAGGTGTTTGACTCGCTCGGCGAAAACCTCCTCCAGCGGCAGTGAGAGGAAAGTGGCCAGGTAGGGATAATACTCCGCCAACCGGTCGCCCCACAGCAGTTCGGCCTGGCGACGGAAGCGGTCTCGTGTTTCTTCCTCTGTCTCCCCAGAGCGTATCCCCAGCCAACCCCGTAGGAGATCCAACCACATCGAGTAGGGCCATGACTGGGCGGAGGAGCGGCAGCGCCCGCGCAGCCAGGTCACCCCCCCCGGCCCCCCCGAAGCGGGGGGGAGTTCCCCTCCGGCCTCTCCGAGGCGGAGGGGAGTTCCACCCCCCCCGCCCCCCCCGAAGCGGAGGGGAGTCCCGTGTGCTTCGGCCAGCAGCGCGCCGTGGCGGGCAAAGTGGTGACGCGCTTCAGCCACCAGGAAGGACTTGCCCAGCCCCTTGTCTCCCGTCACCATGACGATCCCGCCCCGGCCATCGTACAGGTCTTCGACGCAACCTTTGAGGGTGCGTAATTCGACCTCACGCCCGATCAGCGGGATGGAGAGCCCGTAAGTCTGCAGGCGATGCAGCCGCTCGGCGTTGGCCTGGGGAGCCAGCGGGCGGTAGATGGCGACTGGCTGGCTCAGACCCTTGACGGTGATCTCACCCAGCGGTTCCCATTCGAACTGTGACTTAACCAGACGGCAGGTATTCTCGCTGACCAGGACAGTGCCCGGTTCGGCAGCCGTCTCCATCCGTGCGGCGAGAGCGATGCCAGACCCCATGGCCGTGTCTTCGCTGTACTGGCGGCTGTCACCGACACTGGCGACGATCACTTCACCCGTGTTTATGCCCACCCGCAACCGCAGATCAATGCCCTCCTGTTCGGTCAGTTCGGCGGCGTAGGGCTTGATCGCTGTTTGCATCGCCAGTCCGGCCAGGACCGCTCGCTCCGGGTCGTCCTCGTGGGCCGACTTCGCGCCGAAGAAGGCCACCAGGCCATCGCCCCGGAACTGGTCCACTTCGCCGCCGAAGCGGTAGACCTCTGTTTCCAGGATGTGGAGGACGTGGTTCATGATGTCCACCCACGCCTCGCTGCCAATCTGTTCCAGTAGGTCTGTGGAGCCCTTCACGTCGGTAAGGATGACGGTGGCCAGTCTCCGCTCGCCCTGCAGGGGGGTTGGTAGGTTGGTAGATTGGTAGATTGGTGGACTGGTAAGCGGGGTGGGGCCTGGTGGAAAGGGGACTTGATCCTCGATGGGCGGCGGCTGAGGCCATAGCGCCGAGGCTGGATACTCGGTAAGGGGCGTGCCGCACTGGCCGCAAAAGCGGAAGTCTGGCGGATTGGCAAAGCCGCAGGTGGGGCACGCCCGCGCCAGGCGCGTGCCACACATGCCGCAGAACTTCATTCCGGGCGGATTACCAAAGCCGCAGTTTGGGCATTTCATCGTTGGTAGATTGGGAAACTGGGAAATTGGTAGATTGGGAAATTGGGAAACTGGTAGATTGGGAAATCGGAAACTGGCGTTATCGCCCCAATTTCCAATCTACCAACCTACCAATGTACCAATCTACCAAGGTACCAGTCTACAGCACGTCCAGCGCCAGGCGGAAGCGTTTGGCCAGTTCCTCCAGGATCACGATGGCCATATCAACGTCTTCTTTCAACACACCGAGAAAGTCCCAGCGGGTGAGGATCAGGCATTGTGTCGCTTCGGTGGTGACGACCGACGCCGTGCGCAGGCCGTCATCCAGCAGGGCCAACTCGCCGAAGAAGTCGGTGGGACCAAAGGTGTTGACTGTGACCTTGTCGCCATCGGCCCGCTCGCGGACGGCCTTGGCCTGGCCCGATGCGATGATGAAGAACCCTTCGCCCCCCTTATCCTGGGTGACGATGGCCTTGCCAGCGGCGTACTCACGCGGCACGAATTTCTGGGCCAACCGTTCGAGTTGGCGCTTCTTCAGGCCTTGAAACAGCGGTACTCTGTTCAAGAAGCCTACCGTTTCCTTCACGTCTGCCATTTTTCTTCCTCCTATCAGTCTCTATAGAGTAGTTCAGCCACCCAGCCGATCCCCAACTCGTGTAGTTTGCCCGTAGTAGGTGCTCCGGTTTCCTTGTCCCACCCGCGCATCTCGTAGTACAAGTCGAGGGCCTGGGCGATATCCTCGGCTGGTACCTTTGTCCCCTGCTTGGGGCCTGACTCGAAGGGGGTGGAGAAGCGCCAATGGGCCACATCATCCTGGGCGGTGAAACCCTCCCGGTAGTTGAAGGCGCGGGCCAGGGCCAACGCCCTTTCCCCCGCTTTCATCAGTTCAAAGATGGAACTGTTCCATCCGGTCACGCCCTGCACGACGTCGCGTATCTGCTCCCTGCTGTAGGGCATGAACATACACAGCCCCAGGCAATTCCAGAACACCTGCCAGTCAATGTGATACTTGGCCAGGCGCACTTTCTCCGGGCCTAGATAATCGAACGGCATAGGTTCCAGGATGCCCAGAGAGCGCACGCCCTGAATGCCCCCCTCCGATGCGTAGCCGTCGTCGTGGATGTTGTGCATGTGGTCTGCGCCGGTGGGCGACGTGGCGTAGCCCAGGTTGTGGGCGAATTTGATGCGGGGTTCGTGCATCGGGAACTCTTGCCCTTTGACCTGCATAGCGTAACGCTCCGTCTCCCGCCCGATCCTCTTCGCTGCCCGTAGAGAGCCTTCAGCCAACAGGTCCCCAAACCCCTGCCGGTGAGCGATCTGCTCGATCAGGTTGGTCATCGCTTGAACGTTGCCGAAACGCAGTTCCAGACCGCCCGTGTCCTTCTCTGTCAACAGCCCCCGCTCGAAACATTCCATAGCCCAGGCAATCGTCACGCCTGTGGAGATGGTGTCCAGCCCGTAAGCGTTACAGAGTTGATTCCCGTAGGCGACGGCTTCCAGGTCGTCAATACCGCAGCAGGAGCCGAGTGCGGCCGCCGTCTCGTACTCTGGGCCGCCGTAAACTGGGTCTACCTCGTAGCGGCCTGTGACTTTTACCTTCCGCTTGCAGGTGACGGGGCAGGCAAAGCAGGTGTCTCGTCCCACCAGGATGGTGTCCGTCATTGTCTGCCCGGTGAGACTGTTCGCCTCCTCGAAGGAACCCTGCTGAAAGTTGCGGGTGGGCAATCCGCCGGCTTGGCTGAGGGATAGCAGGCCATTATCTGTGCCATTCTCGTGAAGCCCCAAGGCCCACGTCTCCTTGAAGTTGTCGCGCAGCCATTCCGCCACCTGGCGCACCTGGTCACGATTGGCTATCTCTACCCGGCCGGTCCCGCGCACGACGACGGCCTTCAGGTTCTTGGAGCCCATCACCGCGCCCAGGCCGGTGCGGCCTGCGGCCCGGTTGACGTCGTTGATGACGCAGGCGTAGCGCACCAGACTCTCACCCGCCACACCGCACTGAGTCACGCGGATGCGCTTGTCTCCCAGTTCATCCTTCAGGGTCTCCTCCACCTCGGCGGTCTTTTTGCCCCACAGGTGAGCCCCGTCGCGGATCTCTACTTGGTCGTCCTTGACCCACAGGTAGACGGGTTTCTCCGCCTGACCGGTGACAATGATCGCATCCCAACCGGCGCGTTTCAGTTCCACCCCCCAGAAGCCGCCTACGTCTCCCTCGCCGAAGCCGCCGGTGAGAGGAGACCGGGCCCCCACTGCGCTCCGGCCACTGCCTCCCACAGGTGCGCCGGTCACCACCCCGGTGGCAAAGATGAGCAGGTTGTCCGGCCCCAGGGGATCAGTCCCTGGCTCCAGTTCCTGCAGCAAGTAGTGGGCGATCATACCCCAGCCGCCAAAGTAAGTGCGGAAAAAGTGCTCGCCGGGTTGTTCCACCTCCACCTTCCCGGTCGTCAAATCAACGCGCAGAATCTTGTCATGGTAACCACAAGGCATTACAACCTCCCGTCATGTTATTTTATGTAACCCAGATAGCGGCTCTGGAGTTTAAGAATAGTGTCTAACGTCTCTTCGGCGGCTTTTACACTGTCAACGACCGGGTCAACCAGCAGGGCTTGCAAGGCAACTTCACGAGAACCGGTCAATACTGCTTCTGTCGTCAAGTCGTGAACGGCTACCTGGTTGTACAGTAGCCCTGCGATTCCTTTGGGAAGTGCTCCC
Source organism: Anaerolineae bacterium (assembly GCA_030612585.1). The sequence continues at coordinate 35,730 of JAUWNP010000007.1, read as the reverse complement.
AATTTTACACCATGTACACCATCTTTGTCCACAATCGCCGGGACTTCTACGACCAGGTCTTGCGGCAGGTTGTCAATCAACCCGTCGTTGGAGATGTTTACGGCCAACTCTTCGTGATGTGAATCGGTGAGAATTCCTTCCATGATTGGCACAACTCGCCAGTATTCCTCCTCGAGCGTACCTTCGATTCTGGACAGGGGAACCTGTTCCAGGCACCATGCTTTATACATAGAATAGAAGTCCAGAATCCCTTTGTGGTCAACCACTTCGTGTGCCCATTGGATGTATTCTCCAAAGTGACTGTCAGTAGTTATGGGCAGATAGCCGAATCGGTTCAGTATTTCCATGAACAAACCCCGCTCTGGCATATTCTCAAAGTATTTGGGCGCTCTTTCACGGACGTCCGGGTATGCGTCTTTGCCTGTGTCTTTGTATCTTACCTCGAGAAGCACGCTAAAATGATTCAGCCCGCCTGCCTTGAACGATAGATTCGATAGAGGGGTTTCCAGTATGTGGGGCAAGTGCATCGGCAGTGAAGCAACCTCGTGGCACAAACCGATCAGTCTTAGATCAGGATACTTTCTTTTTATGGTCAGGCAGATACGGCTCATCGGATTGCTGAAGTTGATCACATGCGCGTCTGGACAGATGGTGCTGATGTCATCGCATATTTCGAGGATTGGAGGTATGATGCGTAGGGAATGGAATAAACCGCCCGGCCCGCCATTTTCTCCGAAAACTTGCCGAATGCCATATTGCAGAGGAACCTTCCAATCCTGCTCCCACAGTTCATAACGATCTCCAACTTCAATGGAGATAATACAGAACGTCGCATCTTGTAAGGCATCTGGGCGTGAGGTCGTGGCGGAAAGGGTATAGGGCAACTCATTCTCTCGAATGTACTGGTGCGCGATCTCCTCCACTTTGCGCAAGGCTTGAGGGTTGATGTCGTGCAAAACGATGGAACTGCCTTCCAGAGATTTGCTCTTGAAGATATCCCCCAGAGTCCCAAGCCCGAACATAGCGCTACCGGCGCCTATTAAAACTATTGTGTTTTTCATCTTATGCACCTCGAATTGAAATACTGAGAATGAAGCAGCAATTAGCGGGGCGTGTGTTTTCTCTCCTGAGCGGTTTTTGTCCACCGGTGCCCACAGTATTTGCACTCAAAATGATCCTCGTAGGTCTTTTCCGTCACCTGGATCAGTTGCCGCCGGTTCGGATCTCGGCTAAATATGCTCTGCTTACCCTTCCATTCCGTGTAGACCCGCGAGTGAATCACTTTGCTCTCCACCAACTCTCCAGCCCCTGTCTTGTCGCACTCGGGGCATTTCGTCGCCCGCTTATTCAACCATACCAGCCAAAGATAGGAACACCCGATCCCTACCAGGAGCATGAGACCAAAGAGGCCACATATCATCAGAGAAGGATACAGGACGTCAAACCCCTTCATTTTCCTCTCCGGTTTCCAGTCTCACTGCGCCACAGGTGAGCCATCAGATGAAGAGCGCCAGGACGAGGACGGCCACCTCGGCGGCTATCGTCCGACTGAAGAGTTTCCAGGATTGAGGTTGGCCGAAATGCTTGAGATGATATTCCCCGCATCCAATAGCCACCCCGATGCATACGATGCTCATAACCATCAGTGCTACTATGCCCAACGCCTGCGCAGCCATGTACCCACGGGCGTAGAACCCGTAGGTCATGGCAAAGTGGGCGTACATTCTGATTACGATAGCCCGAACAGTGAGAATCTCCAGGAAACTCACCACACCAGTGAGCGCCCACAGTACCAGGGTGAGCGCGACTAATTTGGGGTCTCTTTTTATCGGCAGGCCATTTTTATCCAGCATTTCCAATTCTCCTGTTCAGGGCGCCCTCTCCTGGCAGCGCAACGGCAGCCACGTGGGGACGCCCATAACCTGGCTGCGGATAGTACCCAGATATGGCGATGGGTCGAGGGCAAACTCTATCTCTGCGTCTCTGGAGGGCGTCTCCTCCTCCGGCATTAGGGGTACGTCTTCTGAGGAGAACTCGTCCTCCGGCGCCAGCCCCACTATCTCGCTCGGAAATGATCCGTCCTCTAACGCCGACACTACGGCAAAGTGCAGGTGTGTCCACATGGGCCTCCCTGGGCTCCCACCCCATGCCCCCTGGTAGCCGAGCAACTGTCCCGCTTCGACCGGCACGCCTTCGCTGCCCAGCGGAAAGTCCGCGACGACGAAAGGCTCACCATCCTCGCCACCAGCCATGTCCCCATAGAATGACCATACCTTCTCGCCCGGCCGCACTGGGTCGTCGTGTTGAATCGCCACACCGCCGTCCCAGTCCGGACGGCGCAACAGCAGGCCAGTGGCCACGGCGTAGACCGGCACAGTGTTCTCATAGCCCTCGCCCATGAAACCAATCTGATAGGTAGTCCACCACATTCCCATGTCGCCACGGGTGGGCAGCGGCCAGGGGGCGCCAGGACAGCCTTCGAGGCCGGCCGGTTCATTCTCCGCATCGCGGGGGCGAAAGACGATGGTTTGAGCCAAAAACTCGGTGGCCGCATAGTTCTCGGTGATGGCCGAGAGCATCTCTGGTGTCCAGCGTTCTTTGTACACCGGGTGCCCCATAAAGTGATGGATGAGAATGATGGGGAACTCTTGATCCCGGATGCCGGCGAGCAAATCGGTCTGATCCCAGAGGCCCGCGTTAGCCAACTGCGTGACCTCAAAGGGCTGGACGTAGAGCGACCGGTTTTGTAGCGTCAGCATACCCATAAACTCATCGGCCAGCACGGGGTCGTCCGCCGTTTCAACGATCCACTCCAGGTCATCGAGTTCCTTCCCAGGATTAACCCGCCACTTTATAGATTCGACGGGGCCACTCAGGGTAGCCTTCATCAACTGTCCAACCTGCAAGGTCAGTAGGATGAGCACGAGGGCACGCACCCAGGGACGTTCGCGGCTCCAGGCGAGGAGAGCACCGGCTGTCAGGGTGAGAGCGGCGGAAAATTCCAGCAAGTAATTGACGTTAGAGCCTATCTTGCCGATGGTCGCTGCCGAGAGGCAGGCCCCGATCAGGTATGGTATCAGGAGCGACCAGGTTTTCACCCGCCGGGGGGCGAGGAACAGAGACACGCCACCGAGTACGAGCAGGATGGAGGCTGCCTCCCACAGATTGCGCCCGGTTCTTTTGACTGTCTCAATATTAAACTCGTTGACGTTGGCCGCGACGATGTTGTAAAAGAAACCGCCCCCGGTGAGTAGGTTCAGGGCGAGGAAGAGAACCAGACTCATTCCACCGACCAGCCCCGCCAACTTGAGGGCTTGTCGCCAGTCTTGTGTCAGCAACCAGACGAAGGCTGCCAGCGGCGCGGCCAGGGCATAGGACTGGCGGGTATAGATCGCCGCGACCAGCAGCAGCGCCGAGACGACCAGCCCCCGCCGAGTCGTGGGCCAGCGAGCCGCCACGTACAGCCCGGCCGTGCTGAAGGCCAGGGCGAGCATGTCCACGCGCGCCAGGGCAGACCATCCCACCACGTAGGGAATGGTCAGAAAGAGCGTGCCGGTGACCATGGCCGCCAGGCGATCTTGTGAGCCAGTATAGTAGACGATCAACGCCAGGAACGTCGCCGAGGCCAGTGCGGACAACAGCGAAATGATACGCCCGGCGCTCAAGTTCGGGCCGAACAATTTGACAAAGGGCACCATTGACAACGGGTACAACGGCGGATAGTTGGAGATGGTGTACGGCGGTGACGAGAGATTCGGGCGATAGATGTTCTGCCCGGCCGCCAGGCGCATGGTCTGATCAACCAGGGGTGCTTCGCCATAGTCCAAAGGATACCGGTGGAAGAGCGCCATAAGAGTGTGGAGAAGCAAGATCAACATTGCCAGAGACAGAAATATCAGCAGCATGATCTTGGCCCCATCTTCCAAAAATGGCCCGATAAGCGCACCCCACTTCCTTGCCTGTTGGTTCATGGTCATTGTTCCTTACCAAAAACGTTGAGCCTGGGTACTGTTCAATTCACCATGGGCAGTTATTATACCCCTTCCTAATTCTGAGCGCAATGTCCAGGTAAGGTGACGGATTGAGAATGTTCTCCAGCACTGCCTCGTCTGGAGACGAACCATCCTCGGCATGGACCGGCACGCTATTCTCGTCGCCTCTTCTTCATCTCCCGTTCATCACAGGCCGGCCCGAGTGGAGAATCAACACAGCAAAAATGCCCAAGGCTATGATCAGATCAACCATGATGGCGAACATCATGACCTGTGGCCCAATAGGCTCGAAGAGTTGTCCGATCAGCCAGGGCAGGGTCATGCCACCCGCGCTGGCCCCGGCAAAAAACCAGCCGGATACCCGGCCGGTAATCGTCAAACGCCGTTCGGCCAGGGAGAGCGTGGTAGGAAAGATGGAGGCCATTGAGAAACCCAGCCCCAGTGTGCCCAGCCAGGTCGCTGCCAATGCGTTTGACCACAGCAAGATGATGCCTACACTGACCAGGCATCCTGCCAAACCACCAAGCAGGATAGAGCGAGGTCTAAGACGAGCAGCGACAGGAATGGTCAGCAGCCGGCCCAGGGTGAGCGCTCCCCAAAATGCCGAAGTCAGATAAGCGGCAGCCGTTTCGCCGCTCAGGCCCAGAGCCATGGCGTAGGTGAATATCCAGCCGCCAAAACTAATCTCTGCTCCTGTGTAGAGAAAAAAGAACAGTGCAATCAGAGCAACCAGCAGACGTTTGTGAGCCTCAGGCTTCGGCGAGCTCAGCCGAGCCGTCGAACGACGATTGATCTGTCTCACGGGGTCGCCTTTAGAAACCGCCTGAACCGTGGGGCTGGGCAGGCGCAGCAACCAGACAATCACTGGCAGCATCAGCGAGGCTAATACCCAATAAGCCCAGGTAATATCGCCGCTGATTAACGCTGTTTGGGCAATGATGATCGGTGACAGAAAAGCGCCGGCCCCAAAGAAAAAGTGCAGTCCATTCATAAATGGCCCAACTTTGTGACGATGCACCCAGATCAACAAAGTGTTGCCACCCACGTCCAATGTGCCTTCGGCCGCGCCCATAATTAGCAAGGTAGCGGCCAGTAACCACAGCAGCGAGATTAAAGGCACCAATGCCATCATCACGGCCATAATGATCAGTACGGCAGCCATCAGTGGATGGCCTGGCGACCGATCATACAATCGCCCCCCAAAAAAGGAGCCGAGCAGGAATCCCAGCGAACGGGCTGTGAAAAGAAAACTGATCTCGCTAATCTGGGTTTGGGTATGTTCGGCCAGGCCGGGCAGAGTTGGCCCCAGCGAGGCTCCAACCATGCCCAGGGCAGCGAAGGCGGCATAGTAACCGATTGTTTTGGAAATCTGCCCCGGCCTTTCGAGTGACGCCGTTTCCGTTGATGAATCTGACGTAGATGGAAACATTATTCGATTCGAGTTGCAGGGTGCAAAACGTGAAGACGTGAGGCAGGAAACGTGGACAGCCGATCAGGTTTCACGTCTCACGTCTTCTATGTGTCGTTGTATTAGACGATCTCAGCGATGTAGATCTCAAAGGGGGCTATAGCCAACTGAGACAGGTCATCTCTATCGCCCCGTGTGTGGCTGGAAAAGACAGTGCGGGCTGTGTGGGCATCCAGTCCAATCGAGCCAGCAAAGTTTAGTGTGTGGGCCTGATCGGACATATTCAACACTACCAGGCAGGTTTGCTCACTGCAGGAGCGCAGGAATGCCAGATAGTCTTCTGCCTCCTCGTGCAGCGACCTGTAGTCGCCGACGATGAGCGCGGGGGTCTGCTTGCGCACGCGCAGCAAGCGGCGGTAGAAGTTCAGCAGCGAGTCAGGGTCAGCCAACTGGTCGGTCACGTTGATACTCTGGGAGTAGTTGGGGTTCACGGGCAGCCAGGTCTGCACGCCGGCCGGGCTAAAGCCTCCGTTGGGGGCGTTGGCCCACTGCACTGGCGTGCGGCACTTGTCGCGGCCCACGTGGTTCACCACGGCCAGGGCCTCGGCTGGCGATATTCCCAGTTCCTCCATCAGTATGGGATACATTCTAGCCAGCGGTGTGTCCCGGAACTGGCTGATCTCCTCCAACATAAAATCGGTCATGCCGATTTCCTCGCCGTTGTAGAGAAAGGGGGTACCGCGCAGGGTGATCAAAAGCGCCAGGTGCAGCCGGGCGAGCGCCGCGTCATTCTGCCCATCGCCATAGCGGCTGTAGACGCGCGGTGCGTCGTGGTTGTTCAGCGTGTTGCAGGGCCAGGCGCCGGGCGGCAGCGCGGACAACCGCTCCTGCTGGTTGGCGCGCACCCAGGCGGGCGTGATCCGTTCGGTCTTCATCAGCGGAAAGTTAAAGGCCAGGTGCAGTTCATTGGTCCCGTCGCCGTAGTAGGCGATCTCGTCCGTCTCGCCCACCAACACGCGGCCGGGGTACTCGTCAACGACCGTTCGCAATTCCTGCATCAACTCGTGTATGCCGGGCTGTTCAATCTGGTATTGAAACATTGTCTTCTGCTGTTCGACGAGCCGCTCCCATTCTTCGCTGCCGGCGGCTGCGGAGATGAAAGCACGACGCATCTCGAGCAACGACATCTCGGCAGCCTGGTCAGGCAAATCTGGATGCTCAAAGATCGTAGCGATGGCGTCGAGGCGAAAACCATCCACGCCCAGGTCGAGCCAGAAGCGCACCGCGTCCCACAGCGCCTGTTTGACCTCCGGGTTGCGCCAGTTGAGGTCGGGCTGCTCTTTCATGAAAAAGTGATAGTAATATTGGTCAGTGGCTGGGTCGTACTCCCAGGCCGGACCGCCAAAGCCAGAGTACCAGTTGTTGGGCGGGCCGCCGTCCTTTCCGTCGCGCCAGACGTACCAGTCTCGTTTGGGGTTGTCGCGGCTGGAGCGGGACTCGATGAACCAGGGATGCTGGTCGGAACTGTGGTTCAGCACCAGATCGAGGATCACACGGAGGCTGCGTTCGTGTGCCCCGTCCAGAAAGCGTTTGAAGTCATCCAGTGTGCCATGCTCAGGCGCGACACCGGTATAGTCGGCGACGTCGTAGCCACAGTCGAAGAAGGGCGAGGGGTAATGGGGCGAAAGCCATAAGGCGTCAATGCCCAGGTCTTGCAGGTAGTCGAGGCGGTCAAGCATCCCGTAGAAATCACCGATGCCGTCACCGTTGCCGTCGGCGAAACTGCGGGGATAGATCTGGTAAAAGACTGCTTTCTGCCACCATTTCAGTTCTTGCATTGAGATTTTTTTGTTCACTGAATTCTCCTTTCTCAAATAACCGTCATTCTGAGCGACCGTAGGGAGCGAAGAATCTCTGTTATGACCTGGGAAATCGTTGTGGTAAGGTGAGATTCTTCGTCGCTTCGCTCCTACTAAGAAACATAGGCGGGCGGTGTCATTGCGAGCGCAGCGAAGCAATCTCCACCTGGGCCATTGGGGATTGCCACCGCGAGTACTCCACTGCGAGTACTCGTGGCAGGCGTGGCGGTGCTTCGTCGCTGGCGCTCCTCGCAATGACAAGTTGATTGTTTCTTGCACAATGAGTGGTGGCGCATTCGCGCCACGCGTAGCTCAGAATGACAGAGCAGAGGGGGAGTTGTCGAGAACTGAACAACCCTGCTGGCATAACAACGACTTCAGTCGCTCACAATAATGGGAGACTAAGCGACTGAAGTCATCACTACAATTCCTATATCCTGCCGGTTTTCCCGTAGTAACGACTTCAGTCGTTCATAGCGGGGGCCAGAGCGACTGAAGTCGCCACTACAACTCTTATTCTACACGCCCTTCAGTTGTAACTCCTCGGCGCGATGGCAGGAGACAAAGTGGTCCGGCTTGAGTTCGCGGAACTCGGGTTCCTTTTGACTGCAGATGTCCTTGGCATACCGGCAGCGAGGATGGAAGTAGCACCCCGGCGGTGGATTGGATGGATCCGCCACGTCGCCCGACATGATGATGCGCTTCGACTGGTACTTGGGGTCCGGCTTGGGCACGGACGACATCAATGCCTCGGTGTAGGGATGGAGTGGATTGTTGTACAATGTGTCCGAGTCAGTCAGCTCTGCGATCTTGCCCACGTACATCACCGCCACGCGGTCGGAGATGTGTTGCACCACGCTCAGGTCGTGGGCGACGAAGACGTAAGCCAGGTCAAAGTCGGCCTGCAAGTCCTGCAACAGGTTCAGCGTCTGCGCCTGGATGGACACATCGAGGGCGGAGACAGGCTCATCACAAAAGATCAGGCGCGGATGCAGAGCCAGGGCGCGGGCGATGCCGATACGCTGCCGCTGGCCGCCCGAGAACTCGTGCGGGTAGCGGCGCATATGCTCCGGCCGTAACCCCACGCGATCCAGGAGTTGGACGACGGTCTCCTCGGCACCTGTGGCCTGGTCGTGGATCACCAACGGCTCCGAGATGATGTCGAACACGCTCATTCTAGGGTTCAGCGAGCCGACCGGATCCTGAAAGATCATGGATATTTCCCGCCGGACCAGCTTCATCTGATCCTTGTCCAACTCGCGCAGGTCTACCATCTGGGGCTTGCCGTCAGATGAGAACATGGCGGTTTTGAAGTGAATATCTCCGGCGGTTGGTTCATATAACCGGATGATGGAGCGGCTCGCCGTGGTCTTGCCGCAGCCACTCTCGCCCACCAACCCCAGCGTCTCGCCCTCGCGGACAAAAAAACTGACGTTGTCCACTGCCTTGACGTACCCCGCGACCTTGCGTAGCAGACCTTTGTGGATGGGAAAGTACTTTTTTAACCCCTTGACATTCAGCAGGATGTTGTTGGTTTGTGTACGTTCGGCCATGCTCCTCACACCTCCTCGTAAAGCAGACACCGCGCCCAGTGGTCTTCTCCCACCTGCGTCCACGATGGTACGATCCGGTCGCACTTGCCCGGCATATACTCTGGGCAGCGCGGATGGAAGACGCACCCCGATGGCAGGTTGAACGGGTCAGGCACCATACCCGTGATGGTGGCCAACCTTTCCTGGCTTTTCTTGCCCACGTGGGGGATGGACTTGAGCAAGGCGCGTGTGTAGGGATGCTGGGCTTCGTAGAATATATCGAGGACACTGGCCTTTTCCACCACCTTGCCCATGTACATCACGACCATGTCCTGGGCCATCTCAGCGACGACGCCCAGGTTGTGGGTGATGAACATGATGGCCATGTCAACCGTTTCCTGCAGATCGCGCATAATGTCCAGGATCTGCGCCTCGATGGACACGTCCAGCGCCGTCGTCGGCTCGTCGGCGATCAGCATCGCCGGCTGGCAGGAGAGGGCGATGGCGATCATGACCCGCTGCCGCTGCCCGCCGCTCAACTGGTGCGGGTAACTGTCCACCCGCTCCTCTGGTTTCGGCAGCCCCACCCGGTGCAGCATCTCGATGGCGATCTCGCGGGCTTCCTCTTTGGTGACCTTCCGGTGCGCCTGAACGGTCTCCGCTATCTGGGCTCCGACCTTGCGGAAGGGCGTGAGCCGGTGCAGACTGACCGCCTCGTAGATATGGGTGCCAGAGGTGTAAACAGGGGTGAGGGAACTCATCGGCTCCTGAAAGATCATGCCGATCTCGCCGCCCCGGATCTCGCGGATCTCCCGCCCATCGGGGTCCAGATCGTTGATCCTCACGATGTCGATCATTTCGGAACCGTTGGACCCGACGCGGCGGTGATACAGGATCTCCCCCCCCGCGACCTTACCGGGCTTGGGGACCATCCGCAAGATAGCCCTGGCGGTCACGGACTTGCCGCAGCCGCTCTCACCGATCACGCCCAGCGTCCGGCCCCGTACGATGTCAAAGGTGGCCCCGTCCACGGCTTTGATGATGCCATCCCGCACGTCGAACTGGACTTTGAGATTCTTGACCTCCACTAACAGTGGATTTTCACTCATCACATACTCCTCCTATCGGCCAGCGTATGGATCCGTGGCATCGCGAAGGCCATCGCCCAGCATATTAAAGGCCAGGACCACGAACATGACGAACAGGATCGGAATCAGCAGCCACGGGGCGTAACGGATGGCGCGTATATTGCCGCCCTCCTGCAACATCACCCCCCAACTCGTCATGGGTGGGCGAATGCCCAGACCCAGCCAGCTCAACGCCGTCTCCGACAAAATCATGCCCGGAATGGCCAGCGTTGTGATCACGATGATGTGACTCATGGCGCCGGGGATCAGGTGCTGGAACAGGATGCGCCGGTCGCTGGCGCCAGAGCTTTGCGCCGCCAGCACGTATTCGCGCTCCCGCAGAGACAGTACCAGCCCCCGCACCTGCCGCGCCAGCCCCCCCCAACGCACGAACGCCAGGATGACGGTGAGCAGAAAGTATACCAGGATGGGCGACACGCCTACCGGGATCACCGATGCCAGGGCCATAAACAGCGGGATGTCGGGGAAGGCCCCCAGGAACTCGGTCGCGCGCTGCACAAACATGTCCACCGCCCCGCCATAGTAGCCCGATATCGCGCCCAGCGTCGCTCCAAAGGACAAGGTCATAATCACGCCCGTCAGGCCGATCAACAGGGAGATACGGCCGCCATAAAACAGGCGTGACAATTGATCCTTACCCAACCGGTCGGTTCCCAGGAGGTAGACGTGGGCCTCCTCCTGGTCGGGATGAACGCCAAACAGGTGCCTATCCCACTTTATCAGGCCCAACAACTTGTAGGACTCGGCCTTGACGAAAAAGTGGATCGGGTAGCGCCTGGTGGTGTCCACCACATAACTGCGCTGACGCGTCGCCTGGTCTATCTGCTGTTCCTGCCCGTACACAAAGGGCCGCAGGTGCCACTTGCCCTCGGCGTCCCGAAAGTGCGGCCATTGGGGCGGCGCCTCCAGAAAGTTGGACTGGGTATGCACGCGATAGGGAGCCATAAACTCTGCCAGCAGCCCGCAACACACGTAAAACAGGAGCACGACAATTCCACCGATGATGGCCAGCCGGTTTTTCTTAAACTTCCACCACACCAGGCTCCAATAGCTCTGGCTGACTTTAGTTTTTTCCGCCCCGGGGGCGGCCGATGTTTCGTTCGTAGCCATAATGTTTACCACCTCCTATTCGAGCCGAATGCGTGGATCCAACCACGCCAGGGCCACGTCCGCAAACAGATTGCCGATCAGCAGAAACAGTGTGAAAAAGACAATGCCCGTGCCCGCCATGTACATGTCCTGTTGTTGCAGCGCCTCCACCCACATGGGTCCCATCGTCGGCAGGTTCAGCACGATGGCCATCAGCGCGTTGCCGCCGATAATTTGCGGCAGCGCCTCCGAGCCCAGGATCACGATCAGCGGGTTGATGGCGATGCGCACCGCGTGTTTCCAGATCACGGTGCGGTTTTTCAGGCCCCGGGCGCGCGCCGCCTCGACAAAGGGCTGCCCCAGGGTGTCCAGCAGGTTACCCCGCATGATGCGGATCAGGCCCGCCGTGCCGGTAAAGGCGCCGATGATGGCCGGCACCCACAGATGCTTGAGCAAATCTACCACCTTGCCCAGGCTCCAGGCGGCGCCCTGGTATTCGCGCGAAAAGAGGCCCACCACGTCTTGATCCAGGATGACGACCGCGATGAACAGCACGACCAGGGCCAACACGAAACTGGGCGTGCCCAGGCCGATGAAACTGATCGTGGTGAAAATCTGATCGCCCAACGAGTACTGGTGCGTCGCCGAATACACTCCGATGGGGATGGCGATGATCCAGGTCATCGCCAGCGTTGCGATCGCCAGGACGGCCGTCATCATCAGCCGCTGGCCCATCATGTCCGCCACCGGGCGTTCATACTTGAACGACTCGCCGAAATCCCCCGTGATAAAGTGGCTGGCCCAATTCCAGTACTGCGACATAAAGGGCTCGTCCAAACCGTAGCGCCTCCGGTACTCCTCAATGCGGTCCTGGGCGCTACGGTCGCCCCGGGTCTGCAAATCCGCCAGTTTGTGGGTCAGGAAATCCCCCGGTGGGAGTTGGATGATGACGAAACTGACGAACGAAACCAGGACGACCATCACGAGGGCATAGCCCAGACGCCGCGCAATATAAGAGAGCATCTCAACCTCCTATTCCCAGTGGATCCGAAATCGCTCTGAGGGGATTGTCAAATCCCCGGCTAAAGCTGGATCTACTGATCCTATCTAGTTCTCGGTACAAAACTGTTTCCCGGTGCTCTCAGCCCCCGTCCCGGGGGTGGTTTAGGCACAAAAACAGTGTCAGAAAGCGGCCGTTTCTTGCATGGCCCGCCCTCGAGACGGGGGCTTTGAGCGTTTTGTATCGTGAACTATCTAAGGGTGTGGCGGGCGAAAGACTCGCCCGCCACACCCGGCCACCTGACTTGCCGGAGGCCTACTCTTCGATCCAGTACTGCTCAGGATGCTGGTTGCCGGGGCTGGCGGGCGCCCACGGACCGAGCACACCATAAGTGGAGACGTTGTGCATCTTGTCCGAGACCACCACCGGCACAGGCTGGTCACCGGCCGCGCCCAGGTTGAAGGGACCTTCCTCCATGTGGATGCGGATGGCCTCGTACACGATCTGGTGCCGTGCCTCTTCATCCGGCTCGAGTACGCCCTGATCGTACAGCGCCTGCAGTCGCGCGGCAGGGCTGCCAGGCTCTGGCTCCCAGCCCTCTGTGCCGCCGCTCGAGCGCCACTTGCCCTGCATGGGCCAGGAGCGCGACCCCTCGCCGCCGCCCCGCAGCGGGAATATCCAGTCCGGGTAGGTCCACAAGTCCACCTCGGATGCGTGGGCGTTTTTCAGCATAAAGGTGCTTTCCTTCATCCGCAGATCCCACTCAGGCGAGCCCAACAGGTTGTTCCGGATGACCTTGACGCCCACCTCTTCCAGGTTCCCGGCGAGCACCTCGGTTCCGTTCACCGAGGCCGCTTCGCCACCCCAATCTGCGAAATCGATGACCAGCTCAAAGGGCGTCCCGCTGGGCAGGTCGCGCCAGTCGTCGCCGTCGGCGTCCACAAAGCCGATCTCGTCAAAGTACTGCATTGCCAGATCGGGATCGTACTGCGCGTCGGACTGCTGCCATTCCTTAAAGATCTCCTGGCCTTCGGGGCTGGCAAAGTGCCAGGCCTGCGGGCTGATGGTGCACTGCTGCGGCGTGCCGATGCCGCCCCAGACGACGTCGATCAGGCGATCGCGGTCCAGCGCCACCGAGAGCCCCTTGCGGAACTTGGTGTTGCGCAGCAGATCGCGGATCTCCTCGTCGGGGACGTAGTCCTGGTTGATCATCCACATCGGCCAACCACCCGCGCCGTTCATCCAGCCATCCTGAAGGTGGTAACCTCCGCTCTCAGCCTGCTCCAGCAGGAACGGGATGTCGTTGGGGTCGGCGCCGCCGCGGAACGAGGCCTCGTACTTGCCCGTCGAAAGCTCCAGCACCCGCACCTCACTGTCTGGAATGACGGAGATGTCAACATAGTCGATGTACGGTAACTGGTTCCCCTCCGAGTCCACCTTCCAGTAGTAGGGGTTGCGCACCAGGAGCGTGCGCTCGCCCGCCGTATAGCTTTCCACGCGCCAGGCAAAGACCACCGGATGGTCGGGGTTCTCCCACCACTTGCTCATCAATTCCAGCTCTTCGTAACTCGCGTCAGAGTTATACGTGGGGTGGAACTGCGAGAGGTAGTGCTTGGGCGCCTGGTGTTTCCCCGGTTCCCATTCCCAAAAGCCCTGGGCCACGATGTAGGGGACGATGCAGTTCGGTTTAAAGTTCTTCCAAACCATGGTATAGTCGTCGGGGAACTCGACGTCCATAGGGGTGGTGCCATCGGCCTGGTAGGCGTACCAAGGCACCGAGACGTTAACGTCCTCGTTGAGTACCAGGTCTTCCCACCAGAACCCATAGTCCACCTTCGGGATGAACGGCTCGCCGTCGGACCACTTGATGCCCTCGCGAAAGTGCCAGGTGAGCTCCGTGCAGGCGTCGTTCATCTCGAACGACTTGGCCAGGCCCGACTCGTAGCCGGTATAGTCCGGATTCCAGCGCCAGGGCGGGTCGTACAACTTCATCTTGATGTTGCCGATATCGCTGGCCGAGGCCAGCGTGTGCCACGTTCCGCCGTACTGGCCGATCGACTCGTACACGTCGATGGTCTGTACATCCTCGGGCAGGCGCTCCGCCAGGGGCGGCAGTTCGCCGGCTTCCACCATCGCCGCCAGCATGGGCGCCTGGTTTTCCGATACGGCAGGGGCTTCAGGCTCCTCGGGAGCCTCGGGAGCCTCAGTGGGCTCGACCTCAGGGGGAGGAGCCTCGGTGGGTGTCGCCGCCGGTGCACAGGCGGTCAACACAAGAGCCAGAACAGCCAACACGTTTAGTAGAAACGCGATCTTACGCATTCTCCTTCTCCTTTACTTTATTTGTAGTATAGTTGAAACTGGGTTACTTACACATAGCGAATAACGTTGGAAACTGACCAGGGGTTACTATCTGTCCAGAAAACCACCTCCTTTCGCTAACGAGACCTCTCCTTTGCGCCCTCTTCTTCTTTCGCGTACAACCTCGCGTGACCAACAGGCGAGTGCTATGACTTGCCGAGAGGTCTCACGATAGTACCTACACTCCTCGCCTGGTAGGTGCAAGAGTAGAATGATCTTAAGCGAGGGTTGAAGCAACTGGGTTGTATCACAAGTAATATCATTTGTCAAGCCCGGAATTGGTGCTCATCTATACTCGCTGTAGAGCGGTGACGGGGCAGCACCAGGTCTATCTTCTCCCCTTGATGGAGGAATGAAAAGGAGAGTCGCTTCCAGCGGGCTGGTAACTGAGGGGTGACGGTATAGCCCTCCCCGCTCAATCGCAGCCCGGCGAAGCCAAAGACGACCGCCTGCCACAGTCCTCCGGCCAGCGCAGCGTGAATCCCATCTGCGGCGTTGCCCCGCACGTCCTGCAGGTCCGTCCACGCAGCGTGCATGAGATGCTCGTAGGCTGCTTCTGGTTCCCCCAACCAGGCGGCCAGCAGGGCGTGAATTGCCGGCCCCAGCGACGAGCCGTAGGTCAGGTCGGTGCGGGGTGTGTAGTAGTCCCAGTTGGCTTGTAGGGTCTCCTGGTCGTACCTGTCGCGCAGCAGGTAAAGCAACATTAGAGCGTCGGGCTGCTTGAGCACCTGGTAACTCTGGAGGCCCTCAATACCTAACTCGACCTGCATAGAGTGGTGTCGTGGTTCGTAATCGGCCAGGTCAACGTCTATCAGGTCAAAGAAATCCTCGAACTGCTCCATCAGGCCCGTCTCCGGGTCGTGGGCGACGTACAGGCAGCCGATGACGTCGGCCCAGTGAGCCAGCCGTCCTTGCGTCAAGTCGAGGCGCGCCTCCAGTTCGGCGGCTTTTTCGGGGAACTCTAGCCGCAGCCAGGCCAGCGCCTCCAGCGCGGTCTCCAGGTTCCAGCGCGCCATACGATTGGTGAAGACATTGTTGTTCGCGTGCTCGTGGTACTCGTCGGGGCCGATGACGTCGTTGATCTCGTAGCGTCCTTGCTCATCGCTCCACTCGACGCGCGAACCCCAGAAGCGGGCAGTGTCGAGCACGATTTCGGCCCCGTAGTCGCGCATGAAGCCGTCGTCGCCCGTGATACGCCAGTATTGTTGCACGGCGTAGGCCACGTCTGCGCTGATGTGATGCTCGATGTCGCCGCACCAGATACGCACCGGTTCACCGTCGAAGGCGTAACCCCAGCGCGGCGTCGTCTCGTCGCCGGTGTCGGCGCTCTCCCAGGCGAACATGGCCCCCTCGTAGCCGTTCGCCTTCGCTTTCCGCCGCGCGCCGGGCAACGTGTGGTAGCGATACAGCAGCAGGTTGCGGGCGATCTTGGGCCGCGCGTAGGTGAAGAAGGGCACGATGAATATGTCGGTGTCCCAGAAGACGTGTCCCCGGTAGCCGAAGCCGCTCAGCGTCTTGGCCGGGATGCTCACCCGTTCATCGTGGCGCGGTGCGGCGATGAGCAGTTGAAAGAGATTGTAGCGCAGCGCCAGGTCGGCCTCGTCGTCGCCCTCAATGGTGACGTTGCAGGCCTCCCACTCCGGCTCCCAGGCGGTCTCGTTGGCTGCCCGCAGGTCGTCGTAGCCACGGGTGATCGCCTCTTCCAGTTTGGACAGGGCGGCCCCGCGCACGTCGTCCTCCTCGCGGCTGGTGACCAGCGCGACGAGTTTGTCCGCCATGACCTGCTCACCAGGCTGCACGGCCAGACGTGCGACGACTGTGGGGGCGCTGTCACAGTCGAGATGGACGTATTGCGCATCCGCCCCGCCGGAGACAGCAAGGTGACACGCCTCGCACAACTTGATGCCCGAGTTGCGGGTGCGCACGTGCAGGTAAGCCCCCTGCTGCCCGATGGCTCCCTTCGACAATCTCAGGGCAGGCCCCTGGTCCACCAACCGCCAGTGGAGCAACCCGGCGTTGTCCACATGGCCGTCGAAGCCGGCGCGGAATTCAAGTGTGCCCTCGAAGTCGAGCGCGGTCACCCGGTAGCGTATGCCCAGCAAGTGGCGGTCGGCCAGGCTGGCGAAACGTTCAATTGCCAGGTCCATCGTGTGGCCGGCGGGGCTGCGCCAGCGCACGGTGCGGGTCAGCACGCCCGTCAACAGGTCCAGGTCGCGCCGGTAGGAGAGCACCGAGCCGCGATCCATCCTGAAGAGTTCACCGTTCACGAAGAGGACGAAGGGCAGCCAGTTGGGGACGTTGGCCAGTTCGGTGTACACCTGCGGTGCGTCGTCGAAGAGACCATGGACGAGCGTGGCGGGCCAGGCGTCCGGGTAGCCCTCCTCGAAGGCTCCTCGCGTCCCCAGGTAACCGTTGCCGATGGCGAAGACGGTCTCCTTGTGGTGGAGCGCCTCTGGGTTGAACTCGGTTTCGGTGATGTGCCAGTTGGTCATTGTTGGTTAGTTAGTTGGTTGGTTGGTTGGGTGGGTGGTATTATATTACCATTCCCCCGCTGGACTCCCTCACGATGAGTGTTGGGGGCAGCAACACTTCTCGCTCCATCAGTTCCTCACCGCGAATGAGTTGGAGCAGCATGTTGACTACGCGCTCACCCACTTCGGCGATGGGCTGGTGCAGTGTGGTCAATGGTGGCCGGAGATACTGGGCTGCAGGAACGTCATCGAAGCCAATGACGGCCACGTCCCGCCCCGGCTGCAACCCCGTCTCGTAGATGGCATTCATAGCGCCGATAGCCGTCAGGTCGCTCAGGGCCATGATTGCGGTCGGGCGACGGTCGGGGGGCAGGTTGAGCAGCGTGTGTGCCGCCTGCCGGCCGGAGGCTTCCGTGTGTTCGGTGTGTATGATCCAGGCCGGGTCGGGGGAGATGCCGGTCGCCTGGAGCGTCGTCACGTATCCCTGGCAACGGTAGTATCCGGGCAATGATACTTCAGGCCAGGCGATGAGGCCGATGCGCCGGTGTCCTAATGTCAGCAGGTGCTCAACTGCCTGGCGTACCCCCTCCGCGCCGTCCACATCCACGTAGGGGAAGTCCCATTCCTCGTCGGCGCGACCGAAATCCACAAAGGGGAAGCCGCTGTCGAGCAGATGGCGGACACGCTCGTCGTCCCTGTTCGTGTCGGAGACGATGAAGCCATCCACCTGTCCGGTGAGCATCAGTTCCTCGTAGAGCAGCCATGGTTCACTGTCGGGCGGGCTGGTGAACGTCAGGATGTGGTATCCCTGCGCATCAGCCGCCTCGGCCACGTTATACAGGAAGCGCTCCATGACGGGGTTCCAGCGGTCGGGGGGCAAACGGTGCCAACTGTAACCGATAAAGCGGCTTTCCTGGGCGCGGAGGCCGCGGGCGATGGCGCTGGGGCGGTAATCCAATTCCTTGGCGGCAGCCAACACGCGGGCACGGGTGGCCTCGCTGATGGGGGCACTCTCGTTGAAGGCGTAGGATACGGTGGCGATGGAGACGCTAGCGCGGCGTGCGACGTCTTTGATGGTAACCGACGGGATTCTCGCCATGATTGAAACGTTTCAATTAACTAGATAAAAAGAACTGATTGCCAGTGTGGGGAGTTTAAACGTTTAACTTAAACGTTTAAATGATTATAGCAGAAACAACGCCGTTTGTCAAGAGGAGGTGGTGAAAAGAGGCGGAATCTTAAGGTTGAGGTGCTATCGCCTGGCGGTAGATGGCCAGCAGCCGCTGCGCGACCCGGTCCCAGGTGTAGCCCTCCATGATAGTCTGACGTGCCCGGCGCCCCATGTCACGCCGTGCTGCCTCGTCCATCCCTATCAGCCGTACGATTGCTTGTGCCAACTGCGCCACGTCGTTGTGATCCACCAGCAGCCCGTTGACGCCGTCGGTGATGACGTCCCGCGAGCCGCCGTGGACGCTGGCGATGAGGGGACGCTCCAGCAGCATCGCCTCCAACATGACGATGGAGAAGTACTCTTGCGAAGGGAGCGCCACACCGTCGGCGGCGGCGAAGTAGTCGGGCATACGCGCGTGGGGCACCGGGGGATGGGTGAGGACGCGGTTATTCAGGCCCAGGCCATGCTCGGCGATAAACCGTCTCAGCCGGGTGGCGTAGTCGGTAGGAGGCTCAGGCCAGGCCAAGAGCAGGAGGCGGATATGTCCTACGTCCTGTGTCCTATGTCCTATGTCCTGTGTTCTATGTCCTATGTCCTGTGTCCTATGTCCTACGTCTAGTGCGGGCTGGGTCTTCCGGATCTTGACGAGCGCCCGCAGGATGTTCTCCTGCCCTTTGCGAGGGTCCACCCGCGAAGGCACCAGCAGGAGGAACTGAGAATCGGTTGTACCCAGTTCCTCCCGTACCCGGGAGCGTGCCTCTGGTGGGGCGGGAGGAAAATCGGCCAGATCAATCCCGTTGGGGATGACGGTCGCGCGCGCGTCACCGGGTGGGACGGCCTCGTAGTGCATATTCAGGAATTCTGCCTCAGACGTCGAAAGTGGCAGGATGCGATGAGCAGCGGCCAGCGAATGCTCCTCGGAGGCGATGCGGGCAGGGAAATTGTAGTGACGGTCGAGTTCATCTGGCGGCGCTTCGTTCCGGGCCAGGCTGTCGGCCCGCTTACGCCGGCCCAGAGAGTGGGTGGTGAGCAGGGTGGGGGGATAGTGGGGCCAGTGGGCCTGGAGTGAGGTGACCGCCTCCCAGCCGTCGGCGTAGTGGCCGTGCAACAGGTCGTAGCGCAGTCCCTCACGGTCAGCGAAGGCCAGGATGTGCTCGACGAACTCGGCAATCCGCTCTCCGTATAGGACTTCCTTGGGAACGTACCGGTCGGTGGGGCCGCAGGGGAGACGGATGAGCCGCACGCGGGGGTCGCCGTTGAGGAACTTGACCGGAGTGGCGGCGTGGGAGTCGCTATCCTGCAAACGGGTGAAAATATCCACGCGGATGCTTGGGTCGGCGCGGGCCAGGGCGTGGGGCAATCTATTCATCACCACACTCTGTCCGCCCTGCGATTCCTCGCCCAGGCGGTCAAGCCAATCGGGCCGGCAGTGGGGGCTGGTCCAGAGTACTCTCATCAGTTTCATCTCACCGCGCGGATAGTAGCATCACTGGCGGGTTGTGTCAAGTGGCTGCTCCCGATATGGCTTTAGAAGATGCTGCACGGCCTTGTTGCACACGACGGCAAAGAGCGCGGGTGTGAGGAGGAACCACAATGGTGTTAGCAGTGTGCTGATGATGGCCACTATCAGCAGCAACGCCGCCAGCACGAGGGTGAAGCCAGGGTTGGCGATGAAGATCACGGCTGTGTTGCGCAAGGTCACCCGTAGTCGCTGGTCCTCCTGCTCCAGCAGCAGCGCCAGAGGGTACATCTGTAAGGTCAGCCACAGGAGCGTCACCGCCGTCCAGAGCGCGCGCATCCAGAGGCTCAGCGTGGGGTGGATCTCGAGGGGGGCGTTGCCCGGTGCATAGAACTGGAGGTTGGTGATGACGATGAGAAGCATCAGAATGTTGAGCAGCGCCAGCCCCCACGCTTTCCAGAAGTACAGTCGGAAGCCCTCGAAGTAGTCGCTCCAGCCAATGGCCTTTCCCTGCGCCACCCGGTTTGCGACATTCCACAACCCGGCCAGCGCCGGCGGCAACGTGATCACTGGTATTGCCAGCAACACGGTGACTATGTTCATCAGCGCCAGGGGGAACAACTCGTCCCAGAAATTCTTCAGCGCTTCCCAGAAAATGCGAAAAGTGTCTTTCATATTCCTCCCTGCTCGCCAGAGATGACCCTCATTGCCCCTGCTCCGCTCCACCCAGTGGGTCCAGTCGGCCAGCACTACGCGGATGTGGTCAAAGGCGATCTTCTCGGGCAATTCTCCGGGGGCGCACCATCGAAGGATTGCCTCTGTGCGACCAACGCTAGTTTTCGTGCCCTGGGTAGCCGCCGAAAGCGTGCCTCGGCTCGTTGCGCTGCCCCCTGGCTGGGGAAGCACCAGGCGGCAAGGAGCGTCACGGGGCGGCGGCCCGCCGTGTAACGCGCCCCCCGGCCAGCGTTGTGTTCGGCCACGCGCCGTGTCAGGTCGGTGGTGACGCCGGTATAGAGTGTCCCGTCGGCACAGCGCAGAGAGTAAAGAAGCCAGGTCCGTGTCCCCATAGTAATCAGTGACTATATTCTAGCACACTTTCTCACTCAAGGGAAAATCCCGCCCGCGTGTTCGGAAAACGGTGCAGCAGGAATGGGCAACTGTAACCAATCTGTAACGCACCGGACCTGGTATAGTCATTTGGAAACTGATATAATAAAGTGTGCAAGTACGCAAGTGTGCAAGTACGCAAGTTGCAAGTGTGCAAGTACGCAAAGTATGCAAGTGTTGGCCTGTTACTGGCGCAGCGTCAGGCACAGGGAGAACAGGGAGAGAAGGAATTGATGACCAACGTGCGTGTTCTATATATCGAAGACAACGCCGAGAATCGGCTACTGGTCAGGCGCGTGCTGGAGGCGGAGGGTTGTTCCGTCCTGGAAGCGGCTGATGGTTCCTCTGGATTGGAAGTGGCCGCTCGGACACGGCCCGATCTGATCCTGCTGGACATCAACCTCCCAGAGATAGATGGATATGACCTGGCCAGACGCTTTCGTGACATGCCCGGCCTGCAACAGGTGCCCATCCTGGCCATCACGGCCAACGTGATGAAGGGGGACCGGGAACGCACGCTGGCGGCAGGTTGCGATGGGTACATCCAGAAGCCTATTGACGTAGACCGTCTGCCGGAGCAGGTCATGGCTACGCTGCGGAGAAACCCCACATAGGGGCTACTATGCTATGGGTGTGCAACCGCGAGACGCCACAATCCTTGTAGTCGAAGATGATTTCCAGAGTTTCGTGCTTGTCACACGTTTGCTGGCCTACCTGGGCGTGAAGAAGTGCGAATGGAAAGCCTCGGGCTGGCAGGTGTTGGAGTTCGCGGAGACACTACCGTACATTGACTTGATTCTGATGGACATCTTTCTGCCGGAGGAGGACGGCTACCAGGCGCTGGATAGACTGCGCGCCCACCCGCGTTTTAAGGACACCCTCATCGTCGCTATGACCGCTGATGTCTCCACTGAAAACATGGAGCGCGCCCACAGCGCCGGTTTCGATGGCTTCATCGGCAAGCCACTCGACCCGGACCGGTTCCCTGGTCAGATCCGCCGCATTTTGCAGGGAGCGGCAGTCTGGGAACCGGAGTGATCCGGGTAGTGGGAGTGGATGAATGACCATGTCGTCGTCAGGCTCGACAGAACAGGTTCGGCTCCCGACCATCGGGATGCGCGGGGGGTTGGGTAGAACCCTGTTGACCGCTTTCTTAGTCCTGGCGATTTTGCCACTGAGCGCCGTCAGTTGGTATGCCATCACGCGTGAGCGGCACGACATCCAACGTGAAGTCATTGCCAAACTGTCCTCCGTCGCCGCAATGATGAAAACGCAGGTCCGCCAGTGGGTCGCAGGCCGTGTTGCCAATCTGGCCCTTCTGGCGAACCTGCCTGCCACTCGAGAAAACGTAAGCGTCCTGACTGCCAATGCGGCTGGCCCTTCGACAGGCTCCCCTCGACTACGCTCGGGGCAGGCAGGGCAAGCTCCTTCGACAGGCTCAGGGCAGGCTTCTTCGACAGCCCTTCGACAAGGCTCAGGGCATAACACCAGCACCGCTCGTGACACGCTGCGTACCCAGTTACGCGCCGTGCTGGAACAAGACCCTTCCTTTCGCCGCCTGGACGTGCTTGATAACAAAGGCCGGATGTTGGTTTCCACTGACCGTTCGGCTGAGCGCTCACGGCGAGGCTCGCAGGCTGGGGGCTCTCTGACAGAACCGACACTCACGCTTGAACCTGAACAAGCCTCCAGTCTTCAGTTCATCACACTCGACCCAACCGCCGACGTGGGGCTGGTGGTCGCCCAGCGCATCATTGGTCAGGACGGCGAGATACTCGGGTTGCTGACTGGCTGGCTCAATCTGAGCAATCTGGCCCAGACCCTGCAGGCGGTGATTGAACTGGGGGAGACGGGGGAGATATATCTAGTGGATGCCAATGGGATGGCGTTACCCCAGGGGCAGGTGGTGGCCAGTCCGGCCATCGAAGCCGCTCTGGCTGGCGAGGATGGGGATGGGCTCCACGACAACTACATCGGCGTCCCGATTATCGGGGTCTATCGCTGGATGCCTGGACTAGGGCTGGCGCTGGTGGCGGAGCAGGCTCAAGGGGAGGCCTTCGCCACGACCGACAATGTCGCCGCTGCCGTTATCGGGGCTACGTTGATGGTGGCGCTCGCCACCGCTGTCATCGCTGCGGTTGTGACGCGGCAAATCACGCGCCCGGTCGTGCAATTAACTGAGTCGGCGCTCCGCATCGCTGAGGGGGACCTGGAGCAGCGCGTACCCGTCACGTCGCGTGATGAGATTGGCATCCTGGCTTACGTGTTCAACCGCATGGCGGCGGAACTGAAGACCCTGTACGACGATCTAGAGGAGAAGGTCGCCCAACGCACGGCCCTTCTGCAAAAAGCCAACTACCAGATCCAGCGGAGGGCCATCCAACTTGCCGCCACCGTTGAGGTCAGCCAGGCAGCCACCGCAATCTTGGAACCGGATCAGTTATTGCGAGATGTGGTGCGGTTGGTGCACGACCGTTTTGTCTACCCCTACGTTGGTATTTACCTATTGGACGAAAGTGGGAAAAGGGCTATACTAAGCGCAGCGGCGGGCGGCAGGGATGGGGTGGCGGCCGTCAAGGCACAGCCTGTGCAGGTTGGTGACGGGAGCGCGGTTGGGCAGGCCTCGCTGACGGGAGAGCCTTATATCATCGGGTGGGGTGCAGAGCGCGCACGAGAGGTGTTTCCCTCTCCCGACATCCGCGCGGAGGCATCGTTGCCGCTCAGACTGGGTGATCAGATCATTGGCGTGCTAGACGTCCTGAGCACTGAGGAGGAGGACTTTGACGCGGACAGCGTCTCCGTTTTGCAGAACGTTGCCAACCAGACCACTATCGCGCTGGAGAATGCCCGGGCCTACGAAAAGGAGAAGGAGACGGCCCGTCGCCTGCGTGAACTGGATGAGTTCAAGTCTCGCTTCCTGGCCCACATGAGCCACGAACTGCGTGAGCCGCTGATGAACATCATAGGCTTCTCCCGGCTGATACTCAAGGGACTGGATGGCCCCATAAGCGATCAGCAGCGACAGGATCTCCAGATTGTCTACGCCAATAGTCAGCATCTCCTGGGCCTGATCAATGATCTGCTGGACATTTCACAGATCGAGGCCGGGCTGATGGAACTGCAACTCCAGGAACTGGATCTGGCGGAGGTCATCAACAGCGTGATGGTCACTGCCAGTGCGCTGGTACGCGACAAGGAGATCGAGTTGCGCCAGGAGATTGTCCCAGACTTGCCGAGAGTGCAGGCCGACGCGGCACGCATCCGCCAGATGTTACTACGTCTGCTGACCAACGCTGCCCGGTCCACCGAGCGGGGATATATCGCCGTGCATGCCTGGCCCGACGGCGACGAGGTGCTGGTCAGTGTGAGTGACACGGGAGTGGGCATCGCACCGCAAGACCAGGAGCGCATCTTCGAACGCTTCGAGCAGAGGGGGAATGGTCCGGCTGGAATCGGGCTGGCGTTGAGCAAAGAATTCGTAGAAATGCATGGGGGGGCCATCTGGGTGGAGAACGAGGTGGGGAAGGGCTCGACCTTCACATTCAGCCTGCCGCTGCGGCCCCGGTCGGAGAAGCAGGAAACACCAGGTGAGACCTGAGTTGATGGAGTGTCTCGATGACTATGGTAATCGCAGTAGCCAATAACAAGGGAGGGGTGGCCAAGACCACCACCTGCCTTTCGCTGGGGGGTAGCCTGGCAGAGCAGGGCCGGTTGGTGTTGCTGGTGGACCTGGACCCCCAGGCTCATCTGACCGCGTCGTTGGATATCAAACCAGAGACGTTGCGCCGCACAGTGGCCGACGCGCTGCTGGGCCAAAGTTCCCTGGTGGCTATCAGCCGGGAAACTGCCGTGGAGAGGCTCGATCTGGCACCGGCCAACCGTGAACTCGCCGTCTTGGACAAGGTGCTGTACAAGCGCCCGGGATACGAGTACCGGCTGAAACAGAACCTGGTCGGCGCGCGCCAACAGCTCTATGACGTCATCCTGATGGACTGCCCGCCGGCCTTCGGGACACTGACGCTCAATGCCCTGACAGCGGCTGACCTGCTCCTTATCCCTTTCCAGTGTGAGTATTACGCCGTGCGCTCGCTCCACCAGTTGTTGGGACTGGTGAGGCTGGTGCGGCGCAAGACCAACCCGCAGCTTAGCTATCGGCTGCTGGTGAGTATGTTTGACATGCGTAACAAAGTCCACCGGCTGACCCTGGAGCAGATGCGGGCTCGTTTCCCCAAGGCACTGTTCCAGACCATCATCCAGGTGGACACCCGGCTGCGGGAAAGCCCGGCCTTTGGGCTACCGATCACTATGTACGCGCCCCGCACGCGGGCTGCCCGCCAGTACCGCGCTCTGGCACAGGAACTGATCGCCCACCTGCCGCCTGCTAAGGAGCCTATCACGTCGCCATCTACCCCTTGAACCTCATCTGGGACGCGGAGGCGTAGAAGATGGGAGTAAGACACTATGAGTGACGACCGTCTGAGGTCTTCTCTGGAAGACTTGTTTTCTGACTTCTCAGCGCCAGTGCCGGAGGGTGAGGCCGAATCATTGCTTCCATCCCCTGCGCCGCATGAACCGGGGGCCGAACTGTTGTCGCCCGCTGGAGCCCTCGCAGGTCCCTCATCTCAGGACACAGCCGTGTCGGATGAGTGGGAGGAGAGCGTAGACGGAAAAACAACGGCGGTTGAGAAAGATATTTCTCAGCCGGATGATATGCGGACCTGGCGACAGCGGCTAATCCGAGGGATGCTTCGTGCCGCGGTCATCGTCGGGGCCATAGCGCTTGTGGCCGGCTCTTTTGCGATGCAGTATACGTGGTTGCTGCCTTTCTATCTGGGGGCCTATGCCATCCTCGTCCTGATCACATTTTGGCGGCGGACCCCCTACGCTCTCCAGGCTGGCACCATCCTGGGCCTGATCTACTGCCTGGGCATACTCGGTCTGTTCGAGGACGGGCTGAGCGGGGATGGCCGGGTCTTCCTATTGACCCTTCCTCTTCTGGCCGTCCTCTTCTTTGGACAGCGGGAGGGTGTTTTCGCCGTGATCATCGCCGTCCTGACCCTGGTGGCCTTCGGTTGGGCTTTTTCCACCGGTCGTCTCGTCATCCCCGAAGAGGCACAGGCCTACTCCGCTGACCCGATTTCGTGGTTGAGTGGCACCATTGTTTTCCTTATGCTGTGCACTGTGCTGGTGGTTTCTCAAAACTACCTGGTTCCCCGCCTGGCCCACGCCCTGGTCCGGAGCCGCGAACTGGCCCAGGAACTGGGAGGCCAGCGGGCCAGATCGGAGGAACGGGTAGTCGAGCGCACCAAGGCGCTCCAGGAAGCCAATTACGCTCTCCGGCGGCGGGCTATGCAATTGGAGGCCAGCGCCGAGGTCGGTCGGGCCATCACGTCTATCTTCGACGTGGACCAGTTGCTGCGCAAGACGGTGGATTTGATTCGCGATCGCTTCGGCTTCTACCACGCTGGCGTATTCCTGATAGATGAAACAGGTGAGTGGGCAGTGTTGCAAGAGGCGACCGGTGAGGTCGGGCAGCAGATGAAGGCCCAGGGACACCGGCTGGCGATAGGCGACCACTCGATGGTTGGCTGGACCGCAGCCCGTCACCAGCCCCGCATCGCCCGGGACGTGGGGGAGGACGCGGTCCACTTCGCCAACCCACTCCTTCCCTACACTCGTTCTGAGATGACGCAGCCGCTGATAGTTGGCGGGCGGCTCCTGGGAGTGCTGGACGCTCAGTCCACCGAGGAGGCCGCCTTCGACGAGGACGATGTGCGCACGCTGCGCATCATGGCCGACCAGATCGCGGTGGCGATTGACAACGCTCGCAATCTCTCCGACGAAGCGCTGCTGCTGGAGGCAACCAGTCCCGTCTATCGCGCCAGCCGTCGCCTGACCCGGGCGACCACGACTGATGAGGTAACGGGAGCCATCATGTATTCCGTGGCCGAGACGGGGGCCGATGGGTGCGTCGTGGTGGAGTTTGAATTCTCACCTGCTGGAGAACCTGAAGCCCTCTTGTACCTGGGGGTGTGGCGGCGTGACCGGGAACCTGAGTTCCGGCCCGGCATGCGGCTTCCGATTGCAGAGAGTCCCTTCCCCTTCGAGATGGTGAGCACTTTGTGGACGGTGGCCGACGTGGATCTGGACGAACGCCTGCCCCAGAGCGCACGGCAGGTCTTTGATGCGACGGATGCGAGGGCGCTGGCCAACATCCCGCTGCACACCAGGGAGAGGGTGATCGGCCAGGTAGTGGTGTTACGCACCGCGCCTGGCCCCTTCTCCGAAAGTGCACTGCGGCTATACGAGATGCTGAGCGATCAGGCAGCGGTGGCACTGGAGCGTGCTCGACTGCTGGAAGGGGCACAACAACGCGCTGCCCGTGAGCGTGTCATCCGCGAGATCTCAGACCAGATGCAGCGGGCCACGGACATAGAGACCCTGATGCACATCACTGCGGAAGGGTTGAACAGGGCCCTGGGCGCTTCGCGTACTTATGCACGCCTAGCCACAGAGGCAGAGTTGACCGGCGGGGGTGGATCAGTCCACAAATCACAGGAAGAAAGATGATGAAGAACGCGAAAGTGGTCAAGGAGATTGGATTCACAGCAGAGGCGCAGGAGCGAGATAGGCGATCAAGACTACCTAGGAAATGGCGCATTGCCCATAAACTGACTTTGGCTTCTGTGCTGATGATCCTGCTGACGCTAGTGGCCGGGGGAGTTGGCCTATGGCAGGTGTTCGCCATTGGTCAGGCGATCGGTGGCGCCCGCGAAAAAGAGCAGCAATTGGCATGGTCTCTGGAGATGCTGGCCGGAGGACACAGGCTTGTCGCGGCGCTGGATCGCATGCTTTTGACGCAGGATCCATTCCTGGCAAGTACGGAGGTCGCAACATCTCTGGGCACTCTCAAAGCCTATATGGGGATCCTGCAGGAGTCTGGCGGAGAGGTAGGGGCTTTGGGCCTTCTTGAAGAGATACAGGTGGCCTACGGCGAGCTGCGCCAGGCGGTAAGTGAGGTAGACGTGTTAGCCCGACAGGAACTCTGGACGGAGGCGGGTGTGGTGTTGGCGCAGAAGGTCAGGCCAGCCAACAAACATATGGGTCTCCTCCTCCGGCGGCTGGTGCGGCAGGCCGATAGAGATGTGGAAGCGGCGGCTGCACGCACCCAGGTAGTGGTCCGGGAGGCGGCCCTGCTGCTGGCCGTCTTGGTGGTGTTGACCACAGCCATTGCCTTGGGCTGGCGACAGTTCGTGTTTCGAGGTTTGAGCTTATCTATCAGCGAACTGCGGCAAGGGGTGGCGCGCATCAGCAGCGGTGACCTCGAATACAAGTTGGATGTTCGAACTGGCGATGAGATCGAGGAGTTGGGCGATGAGTTCAACAAGATGGCAGAGGACCTGGCTGGCTTGATCGGCAGTCTAGAACAGCGCGTGGCCGCCCGCACACGCGGCTTGCAGACGGCGGCCGAGGTTGCCCGCGCCACCACCTCGGTGCTCGTCCCCGACGAACTCCTGGGCCAGACTGTTGACCTTGTCCGCGAGCGATTCAACCTGTACTACGTGGGCCTGTTCCTCCTCGACGAAGAGCGGCGGTTCGCCGTGCTGCGCGCTGGCACAGGCGAGGCCGGACAGAGTATGATGGAGCAGGGGCACAGGCTGGAGGTGGGCGGTGAGTCTATGATCGGTTGGTGCACGGCCAGGGGCGAGGCCCGCATTGCCCTGGACGTTGGTGAGGAGGTGATCCACTTTGATAACCCCCTCTTGCCAGAGACGCGCTCAGAGATGGCGTTGCCGCTGCGCTCGCGGGGACGTGTCATCGGTGCCATGACCGTGCAGAGTGTGGAAGAGGCCGCCTTTGACGAAGCGGACATCGCCGTGATGCAGACGGTGGCCGACCAGGTGGCAGTGGCGATTGACAACGCCCGGCTGTTTGCCGAGACGCAGGCCGCGCTGGAGGAGGTGGAGGTCGCCCACCGGCGCTATCTGCGCGAGGCGTGGACCGGATATTTGCCAACCGTGAGGAAGACCAGTTACGAAACTGGGCATCCGGGCGCCGCACCCCTAGACGACACGATGCTGTCCGGGATTCGGCAGGCGGTGGGGCGGCAAAGCGCGATGGTGCTGACCGTAAACGGTGACGAGGGGGAAATGGGCTACTCCGCTCTGGTCGCGCCCATTGCCCTGCGCGGTGAGATCATCGGTGTTTTGGGCATCTATGATGATGAGGCTCGGCAATGGACCGACGACGAGATTGCCATAATCGAGGCCGTCGCCGAGCGCATGGCCCTGGCCGCTGAGAACCTGCGGCTGCTTGATGAAACCCAGCGCCGCGCCACCCGCGAGCGGTTGGTCAGCGAGATCACCGCCAAGGTGCGTGCCTCGATGGACGTGGACACTATCTTGCAGACGGCTGTGCGAGAACTGGGCGCGGCCCTGGGCACCGACCGGGCGTTCGTACAGTTGAGCACGGGCGCGCAGGCGCAGTCAGCGCCGACAGCAGCCGACCAGTCGGGCAACGAGGAGCAATGAGAAGAAAGAGGAGACAAGTAATGTCATCTCCGAATGTTCGCTGGCACCAACCGCGAGTCAGACAGAGTATCCGGACCCGGTTGCTGGTGTTACTGTTGGTTTTGACCGCAATCTCGGTGCTGACCGTGGGCTACCTGGGTATTAACTCGGTCCAGAGTGTGGGAGAGAACGCGCAACAGATCGGCGCCGAGGCGTTGCGCGCTCAGGCGGAGGAGCATCTGCGCCAAGTGACCGTTGGTGATGCTCAGAGGAACGATCTCATACTCAGGGGAGTGCAGCACGATGCCGTGAATGTGGCCCGATACGCCGCGGGCATCTTCGAGAGGCCAGATGCCTTCACCAGTGGAGCCTATTGGCAGGTTGAGGATCACATGTTCGTCGGGCCCGACGGACAGTATATGAATGATGAGACCGATGTAAGCGATGCCTTCGTTCCCAACTTTGTGGACATAGACGATGGGTTGCTAACGGTCCTGGAGCTGGGTGCGTATCTGGATTTCATTTTGGCCCCGACCTACGAAGGTGATCCCAACACTGTGGCCATATACCTGGGGACGGAAGGAGATGTACTTCGATACTACCCGAATATCAACATAGGGACTCTCGTTCCACCAGACTTTCAGGTCACCCAGCGTCCCTGGTACGTCAGCGCTATCCCGGAGAACAACCCGGGGCGGGCGGTGGTGTGGTCGCCAGTCTATGTTGACGCGACTGGCCAAGGCTTGATGGTAACGGCAGCCGCCCCCGTCTGTACCAGCCGGGGTGAATTCGTGGGGGTCATCGGTATTGACGCTACTCTGAAGGACATCAGCGCCAACGTCGAAGCGGCTCGGTTGCTTGGTAGTGGCTACTCTTTTCTCGTTGATGAGACGGGACGTGCTATTGCTCTCCCGGAGCAGGGTTATTCTGATATCCTGGATCGTCCCGCTGAGCCCGACGAGGTTGGGGCCGACCTGAGTGAGGTCACGACAGAGTTCGCCCCTGTACTGGCCAAAATGATGTCTGGCTCGACTGGTTTTGACACCCTGGAGGTAGGCGGAAGGGAATTGCTTATTGCCTATGCCCCTCTGGAGAGCATAGGATGGAGCCTGGCCAATGTGGTTGAGACAGAGGCAGTGCTCCAGACTATGGTCACTTTGCGAGAAGAGTTGAAGACTTCGGCCAGGTCACTGGTGCTGGCGCGCATCTTGCCCGTTGGCGGAGGTATTCTCGTTGCAGTGGTGGTGGTTGGCCTGTGGTTGACCAATCGTCTGGCTGACCCAATACAAAGACTGGCAATAGCGGCAGAACAGATTGGGGCTGGTCAGTGGGATGCCCCGCTCCCACAGGCAGGCAATGACGAGATTGGTGTTCTCTCCCATGCCTTCTCCGGCATGACCGTGCAGTTACGCGAGTTGATGGAAGACCTGGAGCAACGCGTGGCCGACCGCACCCGCGACCTGGAGCGCCGCGCTGTCCAACTGCAGGCCGCGGCCGAGGTGGCCCGCGATGCCACCGCCATCCACGACGTGGATGAACTACTTGATGAGACCATGCACCTCATTTCCGAGAGATTCGGCTTCTACCACGCCGGTGTCTTTCTGCTGGACGACGCCCGGCAATATGCCATCCTGCGCGCTGCTTCCAGTGAAGGTGGTCGCCGGATGTTGGAACGAGGCCACAAACTGGCGGTGGGCAAGGTCGGCATCGTGGGCTACGTCGCTGGCAGTGGTCATCCGCGCGTCGCCCTCGACGTGGGGGAGGATGCCGTATTCTTCGACAATCCTGACCTGCCCCAGACGCGCTCGGAGATGGCGCTGCCGCTGCGCGTGCGCGGTGAGGTCATCGGTGTCCTGGACGTGCAATCTACCGAGGCGGCTGCCTTCAGCGATGAGGATGTGGCTGTGTTGCAGACGATGGCCGACCAGTTAGCCGTGGCCATCGAAAACGCCCGTCTCTTCCGAGAGACGCAGGATCGAGTGCGCGAACTCAGCCTCCTCTACGGCGATTACAGTGCCACCACCTGGGCTCGACTGGCGCAGCCGGAGCGTCCGTTGGGCTACGTCTACAACCGCGTTGACGTCGCGCCAGTGGAACAATTGGCGGTACCGGCGCTTGACCTGGCCCTGCTGCGTGGGGAACCCGTCGCCCTGGTCGAGCCAGAGGCAGCGGGGGCCGCGCTGGCGACGCCGCTCAAACTGCGCGGCCAGACCATTGGCGTCCTCGGCCTCCAGGAGATGGACGAGGCACGAGAGTGGTCACCCGACGAGGTCGCCATCGTCGAGGCTGTGAGCAGCCAGGTATCGCTGGCGCTGGAGAATGCCCGCCTGTTCCGTGAAACCCAGCACCGTACGCAAGAACTGGCGCTGATTAACCGTGTCGTCTCGGCGGCGATCTCCTTCCCCGATCTGCGCGAGACTCTGGATGCCGTAGCAGCCGAACTGATTGATGCGTTCTCGCTGGGTCACGTGGGCATTGCCCTGCTCAATGAAGAACGCACTGCCCTGACTGTCGTGGCCGACTGTTCAAGTGTGGCGGATGACCTCAGCGCTGTGGGTGTCGTCTTACCCTTGGAAGGCAACCCCTCCTCACAACAGGTGATCGCCACGCGACGCCCCTTGGTCATCCTGGATGCCCAAAACAGTCCTCTCACCGCCTCGATTCACGATGTGATGCGCTGGAGGGGGACGCAGACATTGATAATCCTGCCGCTGGTTGCCGGGGATGAGGTGATCGGCACGTTTGGCCTGGATATTCTGGAGGCAGACCGTACCTTCACATCTGATGAGATGCGCCTGGCGGAGACGATTGTGGCTCAGGTTTCCACAGTGGTCCAGAATGCCAGATTGTTCGAGCAGGTGCAGGCCACCCTGGCGGAGACGGATGCACTCTACCGCGCCAGCCGGGACATCGTCGTCGCTCGCACACCCGATGACGTGCTGCGTGCCTTCACCGGTCACGTGGTCGCGCCGGAGTTGGGGCGTTGCATACTGGCTCTCATAGATCCCACCAGCCCGCCCGACGAACCTGTCGTGGAGGTCAAGGCCGCCTGGGAACCGGGGGACGCACGTCCGGCCATGCTCGGCGACCGTTGGGCTGTCTCCCAGATTCCTCTCATCGCCGGCATGGCCACTGAGCCCGTGGTCATCTCGGATGTGACTGCTTTGCCGGAGATGGACGAGGTTTCTCGTCACGTCTTCCTGGATGTGCTGGACATCAAAGCGGCCGCCATCATTCCTCTTCTCGCTGGCGGGCGTCATCTGGGCTGGCTGCTGGTAGAGTCACTGGAGGGGCCTTACGACTTCGGCGAGCGGGAGGTGCGCCTCTATCGCGCTCTGGCCGGGCAGGCTGCCATGGCACTGGAGCGGATCCGGCTGTTGGAGGAGACGGAACGGAGGGCGACCCAGTTGGCCGCCGCCTCCGAAGTCGCCCGCGATGCTACCGCCATCCTCGACGTAGACCAACTTCTCCACGAGACGGTGCAACTTATCTCCGAGCAGTTCGGCTTCTACCACGCTGGCGTCTTTCTCGTGGATGACAAACGCGAGTATGCTGTCCTTCGCGCTGCTTCCTCCGAGGGAGGCAGGCGTATGCTGGCCCGTGGTCACAAACTGGAAGTGGGCAAAGTGGGTATGGTGGGCTACGTCGCCGATACCGGCAAGCCGCGCATCGCGCTGGACGTGGGCAAGGACGCAGTGCACTTCGTTAATCCCGACCTGCCCGAGACGCGCTCGGAAATGACGCTGCCGCTGCGGGTGCACGGTGAGGTCATCGGTGCGCTCGACGTGCAAAGCACGGAGGAGTCCGCTTTTACAGACGAGGACGTGGCTGTGTTGCAGACCATGGCCGACCAACTGGCCAACGCTATCGAAAATGCCCGCCTCTTCGGCGAGATCGAGCAGACCGCCGAGCGCCTGAAGGAACTGGATCGCCTCAAGTCCCAGTTCCTGGCCAACATGTCGCACGAACTGCGCACCCCCCTCAACTCCATCATCGGCTTCTCCCGGGTCATCCTCAAGGGCATTGACGGCCCGCTCACCGATTTACAGCGCACCGATCTGCAGGCGATCTACGAGAGTGGGCAGCACCTGTTGGGTCTGATTAACAACGTCCTGGATGTATCGAAGATAGAGGCTGGCAAGATGGAACTGACTTTCGAGAGCGTGGACCTGCGCGAGATTATCAAGGGTGTGATGTCCACCGCTATCGCGTTGGTTAAGGACAAGCCCATCGAGTTGCAGCAGTCCATCGCGCCGGGGCTGCCGGTGGTACGCGGGGACGCACGCCGCATCCGCCAGGTATGTCTCAATCTGGTCTCCAACGCCGCCAAGTTCACCGAGCAGGGCTTCATCCACCTGGCGGCGGAGACCAGGCCGAACGAAGTCGTGATCTCTGTCGCCGACAGTGGCGTCGGCATCCCGCCGGAGAAGATAGAGAAGATTTTCGAGCCCTTCACTCAGGTGGATGCCTCCTCCACGCGCCACGCCGGAGGCACGGGGCTGGGCCTTTCTATCAGCAAGCGCTTCGTGGAGCTGCACAGTGGCCGCATCTGGGTGGAGAGCACGCCCGGCGAGGGGTCTACTTTCTATTTCACGTTGCCCATTGAGCAAACCCCTCCTCTACAACAAGAGGAGGAGTCGGGGGAGGGGTTGGAGCAGCCAGAGCCGGAACCTGATCGGGGACTCGTGCTCTGCGTGGACGACGACACGGGTGTCATTACTCTCTTCCGCCGTTACCTGAGCAGGCAGGGTTACCAGGTCGTCGGCCTCACAGACAGCACGGCGGCGGTGGAACGGGCCCGGCAACTGAAGCCCTTCGCTATCACCCTTGACGTGCTCATGCCGGATAGGGACGGCTGGCAGGTCATTCAGGAACTGAAGGCCGATCCCGAGACCCGCCACATCCCCGTCATCATGTGCACCATCCTGGGTGAGGAAAAACAGGGACTCAGTCTGGGCGCGTCCGATTATCTGATCAAGCCTATCATGGAGCAGGAACTGCTGGCGGTGCTGGACCGGCTGGACCGGGAGGCGGGCCGCCACCGGGTGCTGGTGGTGGACGACCAGCCGGAGGATTTGGAGTTGTTAAGCCGTATCCTGGAAGACCAGGAGGGGTACGAAGTCATCACCGCTACTGGTGGTCTGGAAGGCATTCACCGCATCCAGGAGCAGCGGCCCGATCTGGTCATCCTCGATCTGCTGATGCCTGAAGTAGACGGCTTCTCTGTGCTGGAGGCGGTGAAGTCGAATGAAGCGACTCGCTCTATCCCCATCATCGTCGTGACCGCCAAGGATCTGAGCCAGGAAGAAAGGGACACCCTCAGCAGCCGGGTGGAAGCGTTGCTACAAAAAGGTTTCTATGATCAGCAGGAGTTGCTGGCAGACGTGGCCGCGGCGCTGGAGCGGTTAGCTGTTGGTAGTAACCCTTGCGAAGGTTAGAGGATGATTCTCAAGCCGAAAGTGACTTCAATGGGCGAAATTCATATCACCAAGAAGGCTATTTGTAACCTTCGCAAGGGTGGCTGAGTAGCAAAGTCAAATGAAAGAAAACAAGTTCAACCACCAGATCTGGCTCGAATGTGCGTCTTGTGGGCATCGCACGCCCTTCGTCAAGCCCTCTCTCACCTGTGAGCAGTGTGGGGGGGAATGGCTCGACGCCCGCTACGACTACGACCACGTGCGAGAGCGGTGGCCCGCCGTGCTGCGCGAGCGACCATTCGACATGTGGCGTTACCGGGAACTGCTCCCTCTACGCGATGAGACCAACAAAGTGACGATGGGCGAGGGGGGAACCCCACTGCTCCACGCCGCCAACCTCGGGCTGATGCTCGGCTGCCCGCACATCTACGTCAAGGACGAGCGGCAGGGGCCGACAGGCTCGTTCAAGGATCGGCAGGCGTCGCTGGCTATCTCGGTGATGAAGGAGCACGGCGTGACCGAGGCGGTCGTGGCTTCCACCGGCAACGTCGCTATCTCCTACTCGGCTTACTCCGCGCTGGCCAGCATCAAAATGTGGGCCTTTCTCACCAGCCTGGTGCACTCTGAGAAGATGCGCGAGGTGGCGCTCTACGGCAGCGAAGTTGTCAAAGTGACCGCTACTTATGACCAGACCAAGAAGGTCGCCGCGCAATTTGCGGCCCGTAGGGGGCTGTGCCTGGAACGTGGCATTCGGGGCATCTCGGCCCGCGAGAGCATGAAAACCGTCGCCTTCGAGATCGCTGAACAATTGGGGACGGCGGAAGAAACCGGGTTATTCGGAAAGAACCCGGTTTCTGCTCCGTGGCGCACGCCCGACTGGTACTTCCAGGCTGTTAGCGGGGGAATGGGACCGGTTGGTGTGTGGAAGGGGTACGAGGAACTGATGACGCTGGGGTTGGTGGATCGTATGCCCCGCCTGGCCTGCATCCAGACCGCCGGCTGTGCGCCGATGGTCAATTCCTTCAACAAAGGGCTGGAGGAGGCTGAGCCGGTGCTCAACCCGCAGACGTTGGTCATCACCATCGCTACCGGCAGTCCTGGCCCCGCCTACTCATTCCTGGCCCAGGTCATCCGGGAGCACGGTGGCGCTTTTGAGGCGGTGAGCGACGAGGAGACGTTCCGCGCCATGCACGTGATGGCCAAGTTGGA
>JAUWNP010000066.1 GCA_030612585.1 Anaerolineae bacterium | reverse complement strand
AGGGCATCGTCGTCAAAAACATCGCGGGAAACGAAAGAGCGAAGGGGCGCGACAGCAACCTGTGGCGCTACCGGGCGCTGGCCGGTGGTTACTATATCTTCAAGCACGAGTACGTCGTCGTGTTCCAGAAGCGCGTTTGAGAGGGTGTCTGAAAAATGCTCGTAGTGACGACTTTAATTGAGCGTTTCTCCCACCTTCCTGAACGCTTACCTTGAGTCTTACGTATCTTCTCAATACCTTGGGGCAAGGGCAGCGTAGGGCGGTTTTGCTAACCGCCACAGGGTCGGATAGCAAATCCGACCTACTTTCGCCCCAACTTTTTGAGAAGATACAGTCTTACGTTATGCCTCACTTGTATACGACCAGTCCCAGAACCAGTACGCCAGCCCCTTCCACTCCCCCCAGCCCTCAAAGGCCGCCTCGACCTCGGTCCGCCCCACCGGCTCGCCGCCGTGCCACTCGTGCGAGACCATCTTGAGCGCCCAGGAGTCCACGGGGACGAAGTCGTAGCGGCCCAGTATCATCAGCAGGTTGGCCATCGCATACTCTCCCACCCCCTTGATCGCCAGTAGTCGCTTGCGCAGTTGGGTGGTCGGGATGTCGGCTGCCTTGAGTGCTTCCAGGTCGAGGGCCTCCACAGAACGCGCCAGTTCCAGCACGTACGGCGCTCGGTAGCCCAGCCCGGCTGCCGAGCGCAGCGTCGCTTCGTCCGTAGCGGCCAACTGATCAGGGGTAGGGAAGGCGTGGCGCGTGGGGTCTGCGGGCAGCGGAGAGCCGAAGTGCGCGACCAGCGCTTTGACCATGCGGATGGTGCCAGCCCAACTCGTGTTGGTGGTCAGGATCGTCTTGACGACGTCCTCAAAGAGGGTGGGGGAGCGGAGTATACGTCCCTGCGCCTTTCCTTTGGCGTGCGCCAGTTTGGGCTCGTCGCGCGCCAGGGCGTAGAAAGCGGAGAAATCCTGCTCCAGCCCCAGCATCCACTCCGCATCACGTGCAATCTCATCGCGTTCAGCCTCGCTTGGCGGACCGTCCACCTCGACGCTCACGCCGCCGGTCGCCTCCTGGATGAGCATCTCCACCACCCGCCCCGCATCCAGTCGCTTGACGTACGCGAGTCCGCCAGTGTGCTCGTCCTCGCTAAGCGGAGCCAGTCGCACCCAGCCGTGCGATTTTACGACGGCGGGCAAAGAGAACGGTGGGCAGGCAGACAGAGTCAACCTCATTCTTGCTCCTCCCGCGCTCAAAGCTCCCCTCACGCTTCACGTTTCACGTCTCACGTCTCACAGTACCTCGATCTCCCAGTCCACAACCTGTACTTCGGGATGGTGAGTTTCGATCCAGTGTACGGCTCGTTCGAGGACGGCGTGGATGTGGCCGGGGTCGTTGGCGACGGTGACGAAGGCTATCTCGGCCGATTGCCAGGCGTCATTGCAGCCCACCTCAGCGGCGGCCAGGTTGAACTTACGGCGCAGGCGGGCCAGGAGCGGCTTGAGGATGCTGCGCTTGCCCTTCAGCGAGCCGTTGCCGGGGAGGTGTAGTTCGACGTTACAGATACCGATGACCATATTGGGAAGTTGGGAAACTGGGAAATTGGGAAATTTGGGAACTGGTCACCAATCTATCAGTTCACCAGTCTACCAATCTACCAATCTACTACCCGCGTCATTGTACCACGCTTGGCCGCAAGGTCAAACTCGGCGCGTCCACTCGTCTGTAGCGTACTTCTCTGCGCGGAGGCGTGCGGTCCAGGTGCGTTCTTCGTCGGCCAACGTGCCCGGCTCAAGATTGAGGTTCAGCGCCTCGGCGAAGCCCGTCACCAGCGCGTCGGCCACCTCGTCCCACGTGACCCGGTGCTCGTCCTGGTCTGGGCCGAAGGAGCCCAGGGCCTGCTCGATGGTCGTGGCACGAGTGCGCACACGGGCAGGGTCGGGACGGGCGGTCAGCAGCGAGCAGATGCGGGTGACGTCGCCGTATAGCGGCAAAGCGCCGTGCTGGAGCACTATGGACTGAGTGCGCATCTGGGCGCTGCCCACCAGTTTCCGCCCACTGGCGGTGATCTCGTAGTCGGAGGGTACTTCGAAGCAGACTGGGCCTTTACCCCCCCCAGCCCCCCCTACGAGGGGGGGAGTCGTACCTCCTTCAGCCTCCCCTACGAGGAGGGGGGGCGTCCGCCGGTCGGCGGCGAGATTCCCCACCCCCAGCCGTTCGAGTCCGCGCATTAATCCCGCGCTGAGACGGCGGTAACTCTCCATGATGCCTCCGGCCACGCGGGGCTCCATCTGCGGTGCGACCACGCTGTAGGTCAGTTCGTCTATGTGGAGGATCCCCCTGCCGCCGGTGGGCCGGCGCACCAGGTCGAAACCCGCGGCCTGCAGCGCCTCCAGGTCTGCGTCGGCCAACGGCTGCGCCCGGCCCAGCGAGAGGCACGCGGGCTCCCAGGCGTAGAAGCGGAGCGTGGGCGGAACCTGCCCCGCCGCGACCGCACGCAGGATCGCCTCGTCCACCGCCATATTGGTCGCCCCATCGGCTGGGGTTGAGCGGAGCAGCCGCCAGGTCGCAAACGGATAGTTGGTCACAGGCATATTACCTCAGGAAATCTAATGCTCACCTGTGGACTATTATACACCGTGTGCGTCGGTGCGTCCACCTGGGCATTACGAACGGGTGCAATTCAATTTGGGGGCGAACCCTCCCGCAGGCTCCGCAAGCACAGCAACGCTTGCCCAAGCCACTCGACAGACCGGAAAAGCGTAGGAAACACCTTCGGAAGCCTGCGGGAGGGTCAACTTGCCCCAGGACTGAAATGCACCCATTACGAACAGATGCTACGTTTGATATCATTGCGAGTGTTTTGATGTCATTGCGAGCGTAGCGAAGCCCCGCCACGAGCCCCGCCACGAGTACTCGCGGTGGTACTCGCGGTGGCAATCTCCTCCCTTCAACGTGTGGGCAATGGTGGAGATTGCTGAGATTGCTTCGTCACTTCGTTCCTCGCAATGACAGGCGTAGTTACTTGTCCGGAGGACCTCCGAGGTTTCACTCCCTTGCCTGAAACCTCGGAGGTCTGAGCAGATTGACAGCGTCTCCTGAGTCCGCTATAATTGGTGTGTGATTGACACGAATAGGAGGAGTCGCTATGCTGTTGGAAGACTACCCGCGCCCATCTGTCACTGCGGATGTCATTATCTTCACCCTGCGCGCAAACGACCTGCAGGTGCTGCTCATCAAGCGCGGACGTCCGCCCTTCGAGGGGATGTGGGCCATCCCCGGCGGCTTCGTGGACATCGTCGAATCGCTGGAGGATGCGGCGCTGCGGGAACTGGAGGAGGAGACCGGCGTACGCGACGTATACCTGGAGCAACTCTACACCTTCGGTGATCCAGGCCGTGACCCCCGGGGCCGCACCATCACAGTGGCCTACTTCGCTCTGGTCTCCGCCGCTGCCATCCATCCCTGCGCCGGGGACGACGCCGCCGAGGCCCGCTGGTGGTCTGTGTACGATCTGCCTCCCCTCGCCTTCGACCACGCCGACATCCTGACCTACGCCCTGCAAAGGCTGCGCTACAAACTGGAATACACTGCCGTGGGGTTTGAACTTCTCCCGGACACCTTCACCCTGGGCGGGTTGCAGGCCGCCTATGAAATCGTCCTGGGGGAGACGCTGGACAAGCGCAATTTCCGCCGCAAGATCATCAGCGCGGGCATCATCGAGGGGATTGGTGAGTATCGCGCTGGCGAGGGCCGCCCGGCAAAACTCTACCGCTTCCGCGACGACGCCGTGGCTGAGGTCAAAGCCCGGCGGTTGTTCCCATAACCTTACCCGTTTCACCGGTCATTCCCGTTTTGGCGTCAAGACCTGACAGGTTTCCACGAATTTCGTCACTTGAGGCCCCTCTTGGGTAAAAACCTGTCAGGTCTGATCATACCGGGAATTACTGTACCCAGGTACAGGTCCAATTTCGGTCGCAGGCCCGATGACAAGGGGGATGAGTTTTGTTATAATGTAGGCGTATTCTGAGGAAGCCTGCTTTAGGAGGAGTACTGTCATGCCCACTGTTTCAATCGCGAATGTCCGTAAAGCCTTCGGCGACGTCCAGGCCGTGGACGGCGTCTCGTTCGAGGTTTACCCAGGCGAGGTCTTCGGCCTGCTGGGACCCAACGGCGCTGGCAAGACGACTACGATCCGTTTGCTGCTCGATATCTTTAAGCCCGATAGCGGTGAGATTGCCGTCTTT
The DNA here is from genome assembly GCA_030612585.1 of Anaerolineae bacterium. Next base: position 16,242 of record JAUWNP010000066.1, on the reverse strand, counting down.
GGCGGCAAACTCGACGAGGCCAGGAAAAATCGCATCGGCTACCTGCCGGAGGAGCGAGGTCTCTACAAAGACCTCAAACTGGAACCGACGCTGGTCTTCCTGGCCACCCTCAAAGGAATGGGCGAACGCGCCGCCCGCGAGCGAATCGCTACATACCTGAAACGGTTTGACCTGTACGACTACCGTCAGAAAAAAATCCAGGAACTCAGCCGTGGCATGCAGCAGAAAGCCCAGATCATCGCCACGCTGGCCCACGAACCTGACCTGATCATCGTGGACGAACCCTTCTCCGGGCTGGACCCAGTCAACACGCGGCTGGTCAAGGAGATGATCGAGGAGCAACGCCAGGCCGGCAAGACGATCATCATGTCCACCCACCAGATGTACCAGGTTGAGGCACTGTGCGACCGCATCGTGCTCATCAACAAAGGCCGCACAGTTCTCTACGGCCAGGTTGAACAGATCAAGCACAACTTTGCCGGCAACGCCGTGGTCATTGAAGGTCAAGGTGACTTTGCTGGCCTGCCCGGCGTGCTGGAGACACGACGGGAGAACAGCGTCTGGCACCTGGCGCTGTCCATCGGCGCCAGTCCCCAGGATGTGCTGCAGGCGGTCGCCGCGCGCGAGAACGTCAAGGTCGAGCGGTTTGAGATCGCGGAGCCTTCGCTGGACGACATCTTTGTCACCGTAGTGCAGGGCGAAGATTGTCCTGAGCCATGCCCTGAACACAGTCGAAGGGGCAGCCGGAGGAGTGGAAACAGGGAGGAGACGCATGCATAAGTCCTTCCTGATCGCCAAACACGAGTATCTCAAGATGGTGCGCAAGCGCAGTTTTCTGCTAAGCACGCTGGGCATGCCGCTGTTGATCATCGTCGTGATGGCCGTCGGTATCGCCGTCGCCATGGGAGGCGGCAATGACACGCCACTGGGATACGTTGATCACGCTGGCGCTCTTGATCCCGACGTTCAGCCACCAGGACCTGCCCTGAGCTTGTCGAAGGGAATTGAGACACAGATCGCACGCGAACGGGCCAGCGACGTCGAAATCCGCTCCTACCCCGACGAAACATCAGCCCGTGTTGCTCTGGAAGCAGAAGAGATCCAGGCCTACTACGTGGTACCCGAAGAGTACCTCGCCACGGGCCAACTGGAGCTCTACTACTGGGACGACGCCCCCGGCGAGGCCGTCCAGAGTGACTTTGAAGACTTTGTGCGCGCCAACCTGGTCAGCGGGTTGGATGAGCCTGCCGCCTTACGCGCTTTTGACGGTGTTAACCTGGCTATTCGCTCAGCCGATGGCAGCCGCGAGGTCAGTGGATTTGGCATTGTCACTGTCTTTCTGCCTTTCATCGCCGGACTGTTCTTCTTTTTTGCCGTGACGACCTCAGCCCAGTATCTGATGCGCGCTGTGGCCGACGAGAAGGAGAACCGCACGATGGAGATCCTGGTGACCTCGCTCACGCCGCAGCAGTTGATTGGCGGCAAGGCGGCCGGCCTGGTCTGCGTCGCACTGACCCAGTTGCTCATCTGGGTGCTTGCCGTCGTGATCGGCCTGGTCGTCGCCGCCCGATTCTTTGAGCCGCTGCGCGACGTCAAGGTGCCGTGGGACTTTGTCCTCGTCTCGCTGGTTTACTTCCTGCCCTCGTTCGTGCTGATGGCCGGGATGATGGTCGCCATCGGCTCTACCGTCACCGAGGCCCGGGAAGGACAGCAGGTCGCCGGCCTCCTCAACATGCTCTTCACCTTCCCCTACTTCCTGAGCGTGCTGATGTTCACCAACCCCGACGGCCCCATCCCGGTCTTCCTGACGCTGTTCCCGACTACCGCGTATATCACGATCGCCATGCGCTGGGGAATGACAATGATCCCGGCCTGGCAACTCGCCGCCAGCCTGCTGGTGCTCGTCGGGTCGGCGATATTCGCCATCTGGGCTGCCGCGCGCATCTTCCGCGTGGGAATGTTGAACTACGGGCAGCGTTTCCGCCTGCGCGCCGTCATCACTGCCATCCGCGGGCACTAGTGGGAGGAGACACGTGAGAAACACTTGGCTTGTCATCAAACACGAGATTCTCAGCACGCTGGGCAAACCTTCTTTCTGGCTGATGACTTTCCTGTTCCCACTGCTCATCATCGGTCTCCAGGTGGGTAGCCAGGTGCTGGGTCAGAACGTAATGGAAGAGGAAGTCTCAAACGTCACACCTGCCAACGAACCAATCGGCTACGTGGACCAGGCTGGGCTGATTCAGACGCTTCCCGACCATGTCCCACCAGAGTTGCTGGTCGCCTTCTCCGACGAGGATACCGCTCACGCTGCGCTGGAAGCGGGGGACATCAGCGGTTACTATCTGATCCCGGCGGATTTTTTCGCTAGCGGCGACCTGATCCTGGTCAACCGCGACTACAATCCCTTCAAGAGCCTGGTCAGCAGCGACCTGATCAGGCACATCGTCAATACCAACCTGGTGGGCGACGAGACGCTGGCGAGATTGATCGTCAACCCGACGGATCAGGTCAAAAACGTCCCACTGGCCCCCCAGGGCGGCACCGACGTCAGCAGCCCGATGGCCTTCATCGTCCCCTACGCCACGCTGTTCATCTTTTTCTTCGTCATCACCATGAGTTCTGGCTTCATGTTGCAGAGCGTGGCGAAGGAGAAGGAGAACCGCATTATCGAGGTCTTGCTGGTCAGCCTGCGGCCGCGCGAGATGATGCTGGGCAAGGTGGTGGGGCTGGGCGCGGTTGCGCTGCTCCAGATGGCACTGTGGGCCAGCGTCGGTCTGCTCGTGCTTGGTCGTATCGAGGCTGCGGCCGCCTTCAGCCTGCCTCCTGGCTTCCTGGTCTGGGCGTTGCTCTACTTCCTGCTGGGCTACCTGCTTTACTCCTCTTTGATGGGTGCTCTTGGCGCGCTGGCTCCCACAATGCGCGAGGGACAACAGTTCACGTTCCTCGTGCTGCTGCCGCTGATGATCCCGCTGTGGCTGATGAATGCCTTCATCCAGACGCCAAACGGGCTGCTGCCCACCATCTTGAGCCTGTTCCCACTGACCGCGCCGGTCTCGATGATGACTCGTCTCGTGGCCACCGGCGTGCCGGTCTGGCAGCCCATCATTGGCCTGATCCTGCTGGCAGCGACGACCTACCTCGTCGTGGTGGTCACAGCCCGTCTCTTCCGTGCCCAGACGTTGCTCTCTGGCACGACGCTCACACCCCGGCGCATCTGGAATGCGCTGCGCGAGCAATAGTACAATAGTACACCTCTCTTGACAAACGCCGTGTTCCGAATATACTTAGTGTGAAACCCACACTAATTGGAGGAGAAAACTGCAATGTCCATCCAACAGGAGACCTTGCTTGCTCACAGCAAACCCTTCCTGGACTGGCTGGGCGAGTGGTACGCCCATTTGCTCGCCCTTGACCTGAGTACAGTGCTCGAAGACCCTGCCCGTGTCGCGCTGGTGTCGCAGGATCTGTTGAAGGGGTTCTGCAACCAGGGGGCGCTTTCCAGCCCGCGCGCGGCCAGCATCGTCCCTGCTGTGCTGCGCCTCTTCCAGCGCGTCCACGACCTGGGGGGCTGCCACTTCCTGCTGTTCCAAGATACCCACGATCCCGATGCCGCCGAGTTCTCCGCTTATCCTCCCCACTGCGTAGCCGGCACAGAGGAGAGCGAGACGATTGACGAATTGAACGATCTGCCCTTCTCTAACCTCTTCACCGTCTTCCCCAAGAACTCCATCAGTTCCACCATCGGCACCGATCTCGAAGCCTGGTTGGACGACCACCCATCCGTCACTACTTTCATTGTAGTCGGCGTGTGCACCGACATCTGCATCTATCATATAGCGACGGCCCTGCGCGTGCGGGCCAACGTCCTGGGCCAGCGCGAGACCCGCGTTATCGTGCCCGCCGACTGTGTGCAGACCTACGATATGCCGGTGGAGATGGCGGCGGAACTGGGTGCCCTGCCCCATGACGGCGACTTGCTGCATCGCATCTTCCTGTATCACATGGCCCTGAATGGTATCGAAGTCGTGGCCCGACTCACCTAGAGGGTGAGATTAATGAGTGGATAGGGAATGAGTAGACGAGGAATGAGTGGATAGGGAATGAATAGACGAGGAATGAGTAGATGAGGAAGGAGGCGCTGATGACTATTTCCGACCAGATTTCTACCTGGCTCCGCGAACGACTCACCGGTGCCAGCGCCGAGGGTTTTGTCGCCGGCCTCAGCGGCGGGGTGGATTCGGCCACCTCTGCCGCGCTGGCAGTGCGCGCCGTCGGCTCCGAGCGTGTCCTGGCCGCGCTGATGCCCTGCCACTCCCAGCCGGAGGACGCCGCGCTGGGTCAACTCGTCGCCGATGCCTTCTCTATGCCCACCATCACCGTGGACCTGGGCGGGGCCTACGACGCACTGATGGCTGCCCTTCCACCGTCGGACCATCCCCTGGCCTCCGCCAACGTCAAGCCCCGCCTGCGGATGGTGACTCTCTATTACCTGGCCCAGTCCCGCAACTACCTGGTGCTGGGCTCCGGCAACCGGACGGAGATTGAAGTCGGGTACTACACAAAACATGGCGATGGGGGGGTGGACCTGCTGCCCCTGGGCAGTCTCTACAAGACCCAGGTGTGGGAACTGGCCCGCGAACTGGGTGTGCCGCAGCAGGTCGTCGAACGCCCCCCTTCGGCGGGCCTCTGGCCCGGCCAGACCGACGAGGGGGAGATGGGCATCACCTACCGCGAACTCGACCGAGTGCTGGCGGCCATTGAGGCTGGGGACACCTCCGGCATAGAGCCCGCCACGTTGGAGAAGGTGCGGGGTATGATCGCCCGTTCTGACCACAAGCGCACTATGCCACCCATCTTCCAGCCTGAAACGTGAGGACGTGAAACGTGAAACGTGAAACTCACTTGGCGAGCATCCAGCATCCAACATCCAGTATCCAGCGTCCAGTGGATGTCCTTGAAGCCGCCGCGCCGCTCATCGAACTGGCCATCACCGAGGACATCGGCCCGGGCGACGCTACCTCCCGGGCCACGTTGCCGGCTGGCCGGACTCTCCATGCGCGCATCGTCGCCAAGGCCGCTGGCGTCATCGCCGGGCTGCCTATCGCCGAGGCGGTCTTCACTCGCGTCGAGCCGCGCATCCGCTTCACCCCCCGCGTCCGCGACGGGGCCGAGGTCGTGCCGGGCGACCTGGTGGCCGAGGTTAGTGGCCCCGGCCGGGGGATGTTGGCCGCAGAACGTACGGCGCTCAACTTCCTGCAGCACCTCTCCGGCATCGCCACGCTCACCCGCGCCTTCGTGGATGCCGTCTCCTGCACCCAGGCCACCATCCTGGATACGCGCAAGACCCACCCGGGCTACCGCACCCTGGAGAAGTACGCCGTGCGGATGGGCGGCGGGCAGAACCATCGTTTGGGTCTCTACGATATGGTGTTGATCAAGGACAATCACATTGACGCCGCTGGCTCGATCACCGCCGCCATCGAGCAGGCCCGCGCTGCCCGCCCCGACCTGCCCATTGAGGTCGAGGTCAGAAACCTGGACGAACTGCGCGAAACGCTACCGCTGGACGTGGAGCGCATCATGCTGGACAACATGAGCCTGGATGAGATGCGCGCGGCGGTGAAGATTGCCGCTGGACGGGTGGGGCTGGAAGCCTCCGGTGGCGTCGCCCTCCAAAGCGTCGCCGACGTCGCCGCCACCGGCGTGGACTATATCTCCGTCGGCGCGCTCACCCATTCGGCTCCCGTCCTCGACCTCAGTATGCAGATCGTAAACTCCAAATCCCAAACCCCAAATCTCAAATCTCAAATCTCAAATCTCAAATCTCGACTGGGTGACTCCCTCGTCATCCTGGGCCACCATTACCAGCGTGACGAAGTTATCCAGTTCGCCGACTTCCGCGGCGACAGCCTCAAACTGGCCCAGGACGCCATCCGCACCGACGCGCGATACATCGTCTTCTGCGGCGTGCACTTCATGGCCGAGACAGCCGCTATCCTGGCTCGCCCCGACCAGACGGTGCTCATTCCTGACCCGGCCGCCGGTTGCTTCCTGGCCGATACCGCCAGCCTGGAGGCGGTCGAGGCGGCCTGGGCGCACCTGAGCACGGTGTTGGACGTCGAGGCCGAGTTCACGCCGGTCACCTACGTCAACTCATCGGCCGCGCTCAAGGCTTTCTGCGGGCGGCACGGTGGTGTCGTCTGTACCTCCTCTAACGCCGCACGGGTGGTGGAGTGGGCATTGGCGCAGCGGCCGCGAGTCTTCTTCTTCCCCGACCAGCATCTGGGCCGCAACACCGCCTTGCGGATGGGCATCGGGTCGGAGGAAGCGTTGCTGTGGGATACCCGCCGCCCCGCCGACTCTGCGGCGATCCGGCGAGCCAAGGTTGTGCTCTGGCCCGGCTGCTGCAGCGTCCACCAGCGTTTTCGGTCCGAGCACGTCCGCGCCGTCCGCGAGCGGCATCCCGTCATCCGTGTCATCGTTCACCCGGAGTGCACGCGGGAGGTGGTGGGCCTGGCCGACGACGCCGGCTCCACGGCCCACATCGTGCGCCAGGTGGAGGCGGCCCCGCCGGGCACGGAGTGGGCCATCGGCACTGAGCACAACCTGGTGCACCGGCTGGCGCAGGAGCACCCCGACCAGTTCATCATCTCGCTGGCCGACCTCCCACCCCTCTGCCGCACGATGAATATGATCACCCAACGTAACCTGGCTCAAGTGCTGGAGGGATTGGTGCAGAGGGAGCACCCCTCCCCTACCAGGGGAGGGGTGCTTCACCCGGTCGTCGTCGAACCCGAGACCGCCCATTGGGCGCGCATCGCGTTGCAGCGCATGTTGGAGTTATCCTGATGAGCCCATTTACTCATTCCTCACCTACTCATCCCTCATCTACTCATTCACTCGAAACAGACGTGCTTGTCATCGGCTGCGGCATCGCCGGTGCGGCGACTGCGCTCCGGTTGGCGCAAGACCACCAGCGGCAGATCGTCGTCATCACCCGCGCCGCAGAGCCGGAGGAGAGCAACACCCGCTATGCCCAGGGCGGCATCGTGGGGCGGGGCGGGGAGGATAGCGCCGACTTGCTGGTGAAAGACATCCTGGCGGCCGGGGCCGGCCTCACGCTCCCCCAGACCGCCCGCATCCTGGCTGAAGAAGGCCCCCGGCTGGTGCAGGAGGTGCTCATCACTCGCGCGGGCGTAGCCTTCGACCGCAAGCCCAACGACTCACTCAGTTACACCCGCGAGGCAGCCCACTCCGCCGCGCGTATCCTCCACCTGGGCGACACCACCGGCAAGGTCATCATCGAGGCCCTCATCGCCGCGCTGCGGGAGCGGCCCAATGTCAAACTGGTCACCCAGGCTACGGCGGTGGACTTGATCACGCTGACCCACCACGCGCTGGACCCACTGGCCGTCTACGAACAGCCAATCCGCTGCGCCGGTGCCTACGTTTTCGATCAGCGGGAACGGGCTGTCCACCGCTACCTGGCCCGGGTGACGGTGCTGGCTACCGGTGGCATAGGGCGTATCTACCGCATCACCACCAATCCCTACGGGGCCCGTGGCGACGGCCTGGCGATGGCCTACCGCGCCGATGCGCGGGTCATCAATGCCGAATACATCCAGTTTCACCCCACCACGCTGGCGGTGGCCGGAGCCAAGCACTTTCTCATCTCCGAGGCGGTGCGCGGCGAGGGCGGCCGCCTGTTCACCCCTGACGGGCGCCATTTCATGGACGACTACGCCCCTCACTGGGGTGACCTGGCTCCTCGTGACGTCGTCGCCCGCGCCATCCATCGGGAGATGGTGGAGCATGGCTACCCCCACGTCCTGCTCGACGTCGCCTCCTATATGCCGGCCGAGAAGATCCGGATCCGCTTTCCCACCATCTACCAGCACTGTCTGGAGGCCGGGGTGGACATCACCCATCAGCCCATCCCGGTCGTACCAGCCGCCCACTACTTCTGCGGCGGGCTGTGGGTGGATACCTGGGGCCGCACGACCATCGAGAACTTGTACGCCGTGGGCGAAGTCACGTGCTCCGGCGTCCACGGTGCCAACCGCCTGGCCTCGACCTCGCTTCTGGAGGGGCTGCTGTGGGGAGATCGCGCCGCCCGTCACATCGCCGCGCAGGGCGACCTGCGACTGCCCGATCCGGCTTTGATCCCACCGTGGGAGGAAGAGGGGCTGGAGGCCGAGGGCGACCCGGCGCTCATCTACGGGGACATGCGCACGCTGCAGAACATCATGTGGCACTACGTGGGACTGGCCCGCAGCGAACGGCGGCTGGCCCGCTCTATGCGCGACCTACGCAACCTGTGGGAGGACATTGACAGTTTCTACCGGCGCACCAGACTCAGCGACGGGTTGATTGGCCTGCGCAACGCCTGCCAGTGCGGCCTCATCGTCGCCAGTGCTGCCCGCCACAACCGCCACAGCCGTGGCTGCCACTTCCGCGAGGATGAACCAGACGATCAACTTGTCGGGCGGGCGGACGTTGCTCCCCGCGAGGCCGACGTGTGATGCGGAACCGTGCTAGACGAAACCTGATCAAACTGAGCAAGTTCCTGACCCTCATCCTCCGCCACCAGCCAGAGCGATTTGCGCTGGAACTTGATGATGAGGGCTGGGCATCGCTTTCGGAGGTGATGGAGATTCTGCGGGGGTTGCCCAACTTTCGCTGGGCCACCCGCGCCGACGTGATGGTGGTCGTCAGGGAGGGCAGCGGTGACGGCAAGCGCCGCTTTCAGGTGGAGGGGAACCGTATCCGCAGGTCTGTAGATTCGTAAATTTGTAGATTCGTAAATTCGTAAATTCGTAGATTCGGGAGGCATGCTGCCCGAATCATGAAACACGCAACACGAAACACGCAACACGGACGGAGCGCATCCAATGACTATCTTCAATCGCCACCGATTGGACAACACTGTCTTTAAGTTGGACACTGAGCGTATGCGCCGGGGCTGGTACTCCGACAAGTACTTCGAGAACGTGCACCGTATGCTGAGTGCACTGGCCGCCTCGGGCTACCGCTACGACGGCCAGTATCCCCGCGACGTCGGTCTGGACACCGGCGACCTTGACGTGGGGAACATGGTCGTCGAGATGCAGGTATTCACCCGCCGCAAGGGGCTGACGGTAGTGGTAGGTATGGACAAGGCGCTGGCGGCGCTGCGCCACTGCACCGGCGACTTCGATGAGGACGGCAATTTCGCGGAGGTCTACGACCAACTGGAGGTATGGGCCGTCCACGACGGGGCGGTCGTTCACTATCCGCCCAGGGGGAACGCCGGGGAGGGCGACCCCCGTTTTGTGCAGCCGGTGATGAGGATTCGGGGGCGCTACCGGGACTTCGCGCTGCTGGAGACGCCCATCCTGGGCATACTCAGCCGGGGCAGCCGCATCGCCACGAACGTCTACGAGACACTGGTGGCGGCGAGAGGCAAGCCGGTGCTCTTTTTCCCCGCCCGCTTCGACGCCCACGAGGTACAGGCCGCCGATGGTTACGCCTACGACGTCGCCGTGCAGCGTTTCAACCACGACTACGGCCAGCATACCCCCTCGTTGGTCTCCACTGACGCCCAAGGGGACTACTGGGGCAGCCTGGGTATCGGTACTGTCCCCCACGCCGTCATCGCCTGCTTCCTGGGCGATACCGCTGCCGCTATGGTCGCTTTCGCCTCTACGCTGCCTGTGGAGGTGTCCCGCATTGCTCTGGTGGACTTCAACAACGACAACGTCACCGACAGCCTGCGCACGCTCAAAGCCATGTTCGACCGCTACCGGGGGTTGATGGACGCCGGGAGCGAGGAGGAGGCCCGTAAGTACGTTCTCCACGGCGTGCGGCTCGATACCTCCCGCTCGGTCCGTGACGTGGCCGTGCCGCCGCTGGGGGATCAGGAACTGGACCTGGGGGTCAACCCGCGTCTGGTATTCATCGTGCGCGAGGCGCTGAACCGGGCCTGGGAGAGTTGGGGCCTGCCGCCGGAGTGGGAGGAGCGGGCGAAGGAGTACTGCCGCAACGTCAACATCGTCGTCTCCGGCGGTTTCAGTCCCGAGCGCATCCGCCGCTTCGAACGACTGGGTGTGCCGTCCGACTCCTACGGCGTGGGCTCGTCGCTGATGTCCAACGATGCCATCGTCGGCACCAACACCGACTTCACGGCGGACGTGGTGCGCATCCGGGTGCAGACTCCCCCCCGTTTCGGGGGGGCTGGGGGGGGTTGGGTGGATATGGCCAAGGTTGGCCGCGCCCCCTGCGACAATCCGGAGATGGAGCGGGTGGTGTGGTAAAGAAACCTCCCGAAGGTTCCAAACCTTCGGGAGGTTTGCCTTTATTTCACCAAGTGACAGGCCACCAGGTGCCCCTCTTCGCCTGGCACCGGTCGGAGAAGGGGCAACTCCCTGGAACGACCAAGGCTAGAATCAACGGGTGAGGCGCGGATCAAGCGCGTCGCGCAAGCCGTCGCCCAGCAGGTTAAAGCCGAGCACGCTGAGCATGATGGCCACGCCGGGGGGGATGATGACCCACCAGGCACCCGTGGCCAGGAACTTGTAGCAATCGCTCAGCATGGCTCCCCACTCCGGCTTGGGCGGCTGCTGTCCCAGTCCCAGGAAACCCAGCCCTGCCGCCCATAGGATGGCGCTCCCCAACCCCAGGGTGGATTGCACGATGATAGGCGAAAGGATATTAGGCAGTATATGCCGAAACAGGATGCGTAGCCTCGTCACTCCGACACAAGTGGCAGCAGTAATATACTCCTGTTCCTTGACCGAAAGCACCATCGAGCGGGCCAGGCGGGCGAAGATGGGGATAAACACTACCCCAACGGCCACCATAGTATTGTTCAACCCTGGCCCGCGCACGGCAACGATGGCGATGGCCAGGAGCATGGCTGGGAAGGCCAGGATGATGTCCATACAGCGCATGATGATGTTTTCCACCGCCCCTCCAGTAAAGCCGGCCAGCATACCCAGAATCCCGCCAACGATCAAACCAATGCCCACAGAAACGATGCCTACCACCAACGAATACCGGGCCCCATGAACCAGCCGCACCACCACGTCTCGCCCCAGGTTATCGGTCCCCAGGATGTGTTCGCGTGAAGGAGGCTTGAGCCGGTCCCTGAGACTGGAGTCTGTTTTCGGGTCGTAGTGATGTACAATGGGCGCCAACATGGCCACCAACAGCAAGACACCAATGATGACCATACCCAAGCGCGCGGTATTAAGGGAAATCAATCGCTGCCAGGCATCGGTCCACAGAGAGCGATGTTTGCGCACCGCAAAATCCACCGGCAAGTCCACTTGACGAGCAATCGTCTCAGCCATATCACTCATTCCAATCGGATTTTAGGGTTAAGGAAGGCATAGGAAGCGTCAACTGCCAGGTTGATCACAGCTATGACCAGAGTAATGACCAGGACAGCCACCTGCACGACGGGGTAGTCCCGTGCCAGGATGGCGTCGTACACCCATTTGCCTACCCCAGGCCAGGAGAAGACCGTCTCAGTCATGATAGCCCCCGCCAGAAGGCTGCCGACCTGCAGACCGATAATTGTAATCACCGGCAGGAAGGCATTCTTCAGAGCATGTCGTAAGATGACGGCACTCTCCCGCAATCCTTTGGCATAAGCCGTGCGGATGTAATCCTCCTGCAACACTTCCAGCATGGCGGAACGGGTCATGCGGGCGATAACAGCCATGGGAATAGTGCCCAAGGCAATGGATGGCATCACCAGATGTTTGAGCGCCAGACCCAGGGCCTGGGAGTCACCGGCGATGATACTGTCAAGGGTGTAAAGGCCAGTGACGGTCTCCAGCGATAGGTCAACCGGAAAGCGGCCGTAGGTGGGAAACCAACCCAATTTGACACCGAAGAAGTAAATGAGCATCAACCCCAGCCAAAAGATGGGCATGGAAACGCCCACCAGTGAGCCGACCATGCTCACATTGTCGAAAACAGAGTTGCGCCGCGTGGCGGAGATGATGCCGGCAGGGATGCCCACCACGATGGCAAAGGCCATCGCCAGAAGCGACAGTTCCACAGTGGCCGGGATTTTCAATTTTAGCAGATCAGCGATGGGCGTACGTTCATGGACAGATTTTCCCAGGTCGCCTTGAAGCAGACGGCCAAGGAAGCCAAAGTATTGCGAGTCAAAAAGACCCTTGAGTCCTTCACCGATGCTGATCTCACCATGAAATGCCTGGGCCGCGGCATCGAGATTCAGGAGGAGTGGCTTGTTCAAACCCAGTTGTTCGCGGATGCGTTCCACGTTTTCCACGGCGGCGTGCTCGCCCAACATGACGATAGCCGGATCGCCGGGAATGAGATGGATAAATAGAAAAACGAGGACTGTCACCCCCAATAAAGTGGGAATCATAGAAATCAGTCTACGGATGATGTACCTGGTCAATCGGGACACTCCTTTCTGCGTCACCGTCAGCGCAGGGTGTTCTGCGGCTTGAGTCGTGGGCTCCTGACTATGGCCCAACTTTTCGTGCAATTGAGCAGCGGTCAGGAGGCTGCCAGAGACCTAAAAGCAACGATGAAAGGGGGTGCGAGGATAGCCCCGCACCCCCCTTCTGCTGTCATGCGGGGATCGTGACAGAACCCAAGCCTGATGCGGCTAAAGACCCGACTCATCAAGCCTAGTCTGCGATCACGACCCCTTCGTACTTGTCGGCGCCTACCGGCTGCACCTGGAAGCCGCTGATCTTCGCGGACAAGAGGCGCGGGGTATCGTTGTGTATCACCCACAGACGCGCCCGGTCCTCGTGCAGCAACCGCTCGACCTCCTCGTAGAGAGGCGTACGCTTGGCCTGATCAGGCTCAATAGCGGCCTGGAAGAGCAGGTCGGCTACCTCCTGGTTGGCGTAGTAGCCTTCGCGCGCATCGGGCTCTTTGACCTGTCCAGTGCCGCTCAGCCCGCCGAAGAAGTAGTTGAGGAAGTTGTCGGGGTCACCGTTGTCGCCGCCCCAGCCGAGCTGGTAGAGGCCGTACAACTTGCCCTCACGCCGCGCACCGAGGAAGGTCGCCCAGTCGCCTTCCAAGTACAGTTCGGTGTCAATGCCGACCTTGGCCAGATCAGCGGCCATGGCCTCACCGATTTCCTTGGGGCTGGGATAGTAGAAGCGGGTCACCGGCATGTAGTAGAGCTTCAGCGGCCCGACTTCTCCGGTGTCCTCGTTGGTGACTTCCTTCAAGCCATCGGGGAAGCCAGCCTCAGCCAGCAACTGCCTGGATAGATCGGGGTCGTAGGTCCAATCCTCGATGTCGGGTCGGCCCCACAATGTTGGGTGCAGGAAAGTGCTCGCCACCTGGCCATAGTCGCCGTAGAAGGCATCTTTTAGAGCCTCACGGTCAATGGCGTGGAACACCGCCTCTCGCACCTTCGGATCCTGTAACTCTGTGATGTGATAGTTGAAAGCCAGGTAGCCCGTGTTCAGGCCGATGGCCTCCACGTAGCAGTTGGCATCCGCTTCACAATCCTTAATGTCCTCGACGCCGGCCTGCTCCATGGCGTGGATGTCACCAGCCTTGAGAGCCAGGTAACGGGCCGAGTCGTCGGGGATCACTCGCCAGATTATCCGGCCAATGCTCGGTGCACCACCCCAGTAGTCCATGTTGGCATCCGCTGTGATGTGGTCGTCCTCCACCCACTCCACGAACTTGAAGGGGCCGGTGCCCACAGCTCCCGCGCTGGGCGTGCCGTAGTCCGCACCGTACTCCTCCAGAGCCGCAGGGCTGGAGATGGCGAAGATGTCCATGGCCAGGTTGGCCAGCAGGGGAGCCAGAGGTTCCTTGAGGGTGATCTTGACAGTCAAGTCGTCCACCGCCTCGACACTGGTGATGAGACAGTCATCGTCGAAGCCATTGAACATGTACTCCCAGTACTCATACACCTGGCTCTCGAAGTGCAGCGGGTGATCCGTCTTCCACTGGCGCTCGTAGTTGAGAACCACGGCGTCGGCGTTGAAGGGAGTGCCGTCGTGGAACTTGACGCCCTCACGCAGGGAGATCGTCCACTCCTTGCTGTCCGCAGAGGCCTCGAAGCCAGTGGCCAGAGCCGGGATGGGCGTCGTGCCACCGTCTTCGTACTGGAACAACGGCTCCAGAATCTGGCCGGTCACGCGGAAGGACTCGCCATCGGTGACCACGGCCGGGTCCAGTTGGACCGAGTCGCCGCCACGGCCAAAGATGAACGTGACAGGTTCCGCGGGCGGTTCTTCGGTTGGTGCTGGCTCTTCAGGCGCCGCCGGTTCTTCAGGCGGCGCTTCGGTCGCCGGCGCGGTGCACGATGCTACCAGGCCAACGACCAGGATCAGTGCCAGCATGGCACTCAGAATACGTAAGGCTTTCATCTGTTGTCTCCTCCTTTTGAATGGTTACACAAACTTGAGTTGGTACGTGGCAAATGAAGTAGAGTATCCCGTCCCATCACCTCCTTTCGCGTGTTGTCAGGTTTTTCGAGGAAAGGACATTATCCCAGCAGGCGTTCTCGCATAAAACGTCGAACTGCCTGCACCTGCAGTGCGATTAGTATACGGGAAAGCCGCCAAATGTCAAGACCTCACAGCGGCTTGTGCAAGCGGGGCCGTTGGGCTATAATCTGCCTGAACCCGCCACCGACGCAAGGAGACGGCCCAATGACAAATGGACAAATGACAAATGACAAAAAAGCGGCTCAACATTCTGAGTGTCATTCACAATCCTGGGGCAATAATGACATGAACGAATTGGTAGAGATGCGCCAGCGGATGGCAGAATTGGTGGCATCAGAAATCGAGTGTCAGCGGGCGCAGGAGGCGCTGCAGGAGGCACGCAACTACCTGGAGAACCTGTTCAACTACGCAAATGCCCCCATCATCGTCTGGGACCCGGCGTTCATGATCACCCGGTTCAACCATGCCTTCGAGCGTCTGACAGGCTATGCAGCCGACGAGGTCGTCGGCCGGGAACTGCGTCTGCTCTTTCCCGAGGCAAGCCGAGACGAATCGCTGAGCAAGATCGCGCGCGCCTTAAGCGGTGAATATTGGGAGTCGGTGGAAATCCCCATTCTGCGCCAGGATGGGGAGACACGGTGTGCACTCTGGAATTCGGCGAACATCTACGCAGAAGACGGCATAACCCTTATGGCCACCATCGCCCAAGGTGTAGACATCACCGAGCGCAAGCGGGCGGAGGAGGCGCTGCGCCAACGCACCGTCGAACTGCAAGCGCGCAACGAGGAACTGGACGCTTTCGCTCACACCGTGGCCCATGATCTCAGGAGCCCCTTGACCCTTATCACCGGCTTTGCCGAACTGTTGGAATATCATTGTGCCGCGACGTTGGATGAGGAGTGGCAGAAGTGTTTGCATAGTATTGTGCAGAATGGGCACAAGATGAGCAGCATCATTGATGGGTTGCTGCTGCTGGCGGGAGTGCGCAAGATGGAAGTGGGGATGGGGCCGCTGGACATGGCGAGCATGGTGGCCGAAACCCAGCAGCGGCTGGCCCACATGATTGAGGAACACCAGGCCGAGATCGTCTTGCCTGCTGCCTGGCCGGTGGCGCTGGGCTACGGCCCGTGGGTTGAAGAGTTGTGGGCCAACTATCTCAGCAACGCCATCAAGCATGGCGGCCGGCCGCCGCGCGTGGAACTGGGGGCGACGGTGCAATCGGACGGTATGGTGTGTTTCTGGGTGCGCGACAACGGCCCCGGCCTCACACCGGAGGAGCAGGCCCGGTTGTTCACTCCGTTTACGCGCCTCAACCAGGTTAGCACCAAAGGGCATGGGTTGGGGCTGTCCATCGTGCGGCGCATCGTGGAGAAACTCGGTGGGCAGGTGGCAGTAGAGACTGAAATCGGCCGGGGGAGTGTCTTTACGTTTGCTTTGCCGGGGCGGGTCTCATCTTGAATGGTGGCACGTGTGGGGATGATGGGGGAGGGGCGCTGGGGTGTTATTGTGCGCCGCCGCCCAGTTCTGCTAGCCAGCCGCGCACGCGCTTTGCGTTGGGGTCTTGGTTCGATGTGGATTTGGCTTGTTTGTTCATTCGAAGATCCTGTAGTATAATCTCAAGCGAGTGCAACAGCGCTTCCGGCCCGTTCTTTTTGAAGATACTGTTGGCTAACCCCTTCCGGTGGGGCAAGAATGCGGTTTTTCGGGTCATTTCGACTGTTCAGTGGGGAATTACTTCACTAAAAGGGCGTTCTTGTGGGGTCTCATCCCTAGAAAACCGAGTTCGCCAACAGTA
>JAUWNP010000164.1 GCA_030612585.1 Anaerolineae bacterium | reverse complement strand
AGACATCCCCGGTGTGAAGTTTGTCGTCCAGCAATTCGTAGCGTTTCTTGTGATTGTCCGGCAGCGTCTTGGGAGTAGCACGCAACACATGCCACACCTTCTTCAATTCAGATTGTTGGATCACGCACCGCAGGCCCAGCGTCTCCGCAGCGCTGACCGGGATCATAAGTCTGGTACCTGGCTGACCCAGTAGATTGATCCTGTAGTACAGAGCGCTGTTTCCGCGCAATTGCCGCTCCTCGACACATATCACGACACCTGCTCCACGAACGGGGTGAATGATCGCGTCGCCTGCCTTGAACATTATCACTCCCTCCTCAAATCTCCACCTATGCCGCTGTGTGTGCCTGTGGTCCCGCTTGCTTGTCCGTTTGCGAAAATCACGCACAACTTGCCCCTACGTCGAGGGACACTACCCGGCTTTCAGCACGACGACATCCACAGCACATAGAATAGACCTGGCTGGCCACAACCCCTACCACCGGTCTTGGCAC
This sequence comes from Anaerolineae bacterium, assembly GCA_030612585.1. The sequence continues at coordinate 9,344 of JAUWNP010000164.1, read as the reverse complement.
AAACCAGGTCTACAGTGAGCCCTGGACCCGAATTATGGAAAATCGCAGATAGGATCAGACGGAATCTAAGAACGATCCGCCGGGCGCGCGCCTCAGACAGTCAAGGTAACGCCGTCGCCCTTTGCGACCTCCACGGGTAGTGGTTGTTGAGATAACTGTTCCAGTGTGCTATCCAGCCAGGCTAACTCTGCGGTGGCTAGAGTCAACCCATAACCAAACGTCAGACGTTGCCCAGAGTCCATCGTCCCTCCCAGCGCCTCGATAATCTGCCTCAGGGTAGCGCGATGGGCTACAACCTGCGAGCGCCGTTGCTGCAGGTGAGCGATCAACTCAGTGTGCGAGAGGTTGCTAGCCAGGATCAAGCGCACCACGAAAGTCTTCAAGGAAGCATCTAGTGCGACTGGCTGACCTATCCACTCTCGCAACGCTAACCTGCCGGCCACTGTGATGGTGTAGATCTTTCGAGGTGGCTTACCCTGACGGGGAACCACCTCCACGGTCACCAACCCATCTTCCCGCAAAGCGCGCAAGGTAGGGTAGATGCTGCCGAAACTAGGGCTAGCAATCAGCCAACTCAGGCTCTTGAGGAAACGCTTGATGTCATAGCCAGACATTGGCTGCTGGGTCAGCAAGCCCAGGATCAGGTGACGAATACTCACGGCTCTAGCCATAGCACATTCCGTTATGTATATATTGTTATAACAACTTGTCATATTATACCATAACTCGTTAAGACTGACAACTCTGCGAATTGCCTCACTAAAAAGGTGACCCAAAGCCTATCGTTGCCTCACGAGAAAAGGTGACTATTGCATATTCGTTGCCTCATGGGAAAATGTGACCCAAAAAGGAGGAGTCCCATGAGTCAAATAGACGACAAGTATCTCAATCTGCTCAGATCTCGGTATCGCCGGGCGAGCAAGAAAGAGAAGACCGCTATCCTCGACGAGTATGTGAAGACTACAGGGCAAAACCGCAAGTACGCCATTGGTGTTCTCAAAGGCAAACGTAGAACGGGCAAGCATCCCATCCGTCGCCCAAGGCGTGCCATATATGGTGATGCGGAAATCCAAGCACTTCTCATCTTGTCGGACCTGTTCGATGGTATCTGCTCCAAACGACTGCGTGCAGCCATAGATATCGAGTTACCAGGATTGTACGAATCTAGTGCCCTCCAGGTTGGTCCAGGATGCTACGACAATCTGATGCGGGTCAGTCCCGCCACAATGGACCGCCTCCTAGCGGGCCGTCGTCCCCAATTGAGAAAGTCGCGGGGCTTCACGAAGCCCGGCACGCTGCTCAAGCACCAGATTCCGATCCGCACTTGGGCCGACTAGAGTGAGGATCGGCCTGGGTTCTGTGAAACGGACCTGGTCGATCATAGCGGCGGGATCACCATCCGCAGAGCCGATCATGCCTGGACATTGAGATTCACCGATGTCAAAACCGCCTGGACAGAGTGCGTAGCGGTGCAAAACAAGGCCCAAGTGCACGTGTTTGCTGCAATTTGTCGTGTTCGTCAGCGTTTGCCGTTTCCACTGTTGGGCATCGATTCAGACAATGGCTCCGCAGCAATTCTCATTATGACACTTGTGTGGTGCGTGGCTCACTAAAAACGAACATTTTTGCTCTCCTGGTGAGGCAAAATAGCCGTCTATTGACTCAAAGTGGAGTAACTCATCTTTGTTAATGGTCAAAGCATTCGCCGCAACTTGACGAGAATGGTCTGCTTCCGTGCCTGGGACAAATCTAGATGCTTGATTGGGCCGAAAATCCAGGTTCGGGTGGGGATATTTGCCCTGATTCTCGGGAAAACTGCTCACTGAAAAGCCAAAAATGACGTCAAGTCGTGAGGCAGAGGTCAAAATGAGAATTGCTGGCTGCCTACAGTGGGCTTATGGCCCTCACGTGGGTGGCCTGCAGCCCTTTGGGGCCCTGCTCATCTTCATAGTCTCTACTCAAGATCAACCACGCCCTGCCTTAGGAGGGCGTGGACCCTCTGATGACATCATCCTGAGACGCCAGCAACTCCTCGAGCGGGATGTGACAGCAAATGGTGTGTCCCTCAGCCACAACCTGCCAAGAGGGCCTCTCTTCATCGCAGATTGTCCCTATCCGGCGTGGACAGCGTCGCTGAAACGGGCAACCTCGTGCTGGCGGTTCCGCCTCCTGCACATCCTTGGCCAGCAGGCGTGCCCGCGCGCCCGGGATGGGCTCCGGAACCGCTGCCAGTAATGTCTCGGTGTAGGGATGGTAAGGTGGCGTGTAGATCTGCTCGGCAGGCCCCACCTCGCACAAGCGCCCTTGATACAACACAGCCACTCGATCAGCGATGGCGCGGACGACGGCCAGGTCGTGCGAGATGAAGAGGTAGGCCACGCCCCGGTCGGCCTGGAGGTCGGCCAGCAAGTTCAGCACGGCGGCCTGAACCGAGACGTCGAGCGAGGAGGTCACTTCGTCACACAGTACCATATCCGGCTCGGCCGCAAAGGCGCGGGCGATGGCGACCCGTTGCTTTTCCCCACCCGACATCTGGCCGGGGAAGCGATGGATATAGGGTGCGCTTAGCCGCACCCTTTCGAGTGAGGAGACCGACTGCTCGAACCGCTGTCCTCGACTCAGGTCGAAGTAGAGGCACAGGGGCATATCGAGTATCTGGCGCACGGTGTGGCGCGGGTTGAGGGAGGCGTCGGGATTCTGGAAGACCAGTTGGATCCTGCGTTGCAGGTCGCCTGGTCGTCGTTCGACGACGCGGGTGAGGTCATACTCCCCACTGTCTATCTGACCCGCGCACGGTGGCAACAGCCCGGCGATGGTCCGGGCGATGGTAGACTTGCCGCTGCCGCTCTCACCGACGAGGGCCAGCGTTTCGCCACGATGGAGCGTCAAAGTGATGTCACTCACCGTTCTGGGGGGCTCGGGCTCACCGCGCCAGCGCCGCAGGTATGCCCCAAAGCCCTGCTTGGCATAGGTGATGTCCACTTTGCTTAGTTCGATGAACGGTTCTGCCTCAACGATATGCTTGGCCCGAGCCCTCAGGTCTTGCACTTGTCTCGATACTTCAGCCGCTGCGACGGGGGAGGGAGTAGGGTCTTGCACTTGTCTCGATACTTCAGCCGCTGCGACCCGCTTCCAGTGGTGACAGCGCACCAAATGGGGTGTCTTCCCATCGTGCTTCGTCACCTCGAACGTGGGATCGACGGTGGTGCAAGTCTCATCGGCGAAGGGGCAACGTGGCGCGAAGGCACAACCCACCTCGTGTTCGCCGGGGGCCGGCGGGCGACCAGGCATGGACTGCGGCAGACTCGACTTGGAGACGCGCGGGATGGAGGCCAGGAGCCCGCGCGCGTAGGGGTGGGTCGGTTGGTCAAAGACCCTGGTCGCCAGCCCATCCTCCACGATCTCGCCCGCGTACATCACCGCCACGCGGTCGCTGACACGAGCGATCACGCCGAGGTCGTGACTGATGTACAGCATCGCCGTTCCGGTTTGCTCCCGGATTTCCCGAAGTAACTCGAGGATATGTGCCTGAGTAGTGACATCGAGACCTGTCGTCGGCTCGTCGAGGATGAGCAGTTCAGGCACGCCGGCCAGGGCCATCGCAATGACAACCCGCTGCAATTGGCCGCCGGAGAGCTCGTGGGGATAGCGCTCGGCCATAGCCGCAGGTTGAGACAGGTGCACCAGGCGCAGCAACTCAACCACCCGGTCACGCGCCGCCGCCTGACCATAGTCGAGGTGCAGCATCAGCGGCTCTGCAATCTGGGCGCCTACCCGTATGGTGGGCGTCAGCGACTGGCCAGCGTTCTGAGGGATAAGAGCCACACGCTTCCCGCGGAACTGCTCGAGTTCCTCCGATGTCAGACCGAACAGGTTCACCCCGTCGAAGCACGCCGTGCCGGCCCGTAGCCGGCCGCCGGGACGCAGAAAGCCCAGCAGGGCCAGGCCGAGCGTGCTCTTGCCGCATCCAGATTCACCCACCAGACCAAGCGTCTCACCTTTCGACATGACAAGCGAGACATTGCGGAGTACGTCCACCATCTGGCCCTGCCTGGAGCGATAGCCAATCGTTAAGCGATCAACCTGGACGAGTTCTTGTTTCATACCGGCGCCTCCTGGCTGCGATCCAGCCCCATCGCCTTGGCCAGGGCGTCAGCGGCCAGGTTGATGCCGATGACCAGGGTGCTGAGGGCGAGCATGGGGAAGATTGACCCCCAGGGGGCGATCGCGAGCCTGCTGCGGTTCTCGGCAATCATTAGCCCCCAGTCTGGAGTTGGCGGGGTCACTCCAAAGCCGAGAAAGGAGAGCGAACTGAAGGACAGCAGCATCCAGGACCAGCGCATCGCATACTCCACCAGGAGCACATCAAGCACGTTGGGGAGTAACTCTCTAAGGACCACGGTTGCAGTGCGCTCACCCCGCGCACGGGCGGCGGCGATGAAATCACTGGCTACAAAACCCAGTGTAACACCGCGGGCAATGCGAATGATGCTTATCCCATTGGTGATGCTCAGCACTAGAATAAGAATGACGTTGCTCGAACCGAGCGCGCTGATGACAAGCAGGTAGATGAACAAGGAGGGAAAGGACAGCATGGCGTCAATGACGCGCATGACCACCTCGTCGACGATGCCACCCAGGAACCCGAGCACAATGCCTGACAGGCCTCCCCACGTGATCGCCAGCACTCCTGCGGTTAGCGTGACGACCAGCGCGACACGCCCTCCCATGAGCACCCTGGAAAGTACGTCACGACCGAAGGAGTCGGTGCCGAAAGGATGTTCCCGGGAGGGGCTTTGCATGAGGGTTTTGGAGTCGATCTTGGTCGGCTCGTAAGGCACGACGAGAGGCGAGATCACGGCGATGACCAGGTAGATGACCAGGATCGTCAGCCCGATCGTGCCCGACGGCGATCGTCGCAGGTTTCGCCAGGTCTCCTTGAAACGGCTGCGTTCGGCGGGCCTTGGCCTGTCGAGTGATGTTACGGTAGCAGACATATTCCTAACCTCGCATGCTTCGCAAACGTGGATTGAGCATCATGACCACCAGGTCGGTTCCAATGTTGAGTACAACGTAGGCTCCAGCGAAGACCAATATAATGGCCTGAACGAGTGGTATGTCACGGTTGTGGACCGCTTGGATCATCAGCGTCCCAATGCCAGGGTAGTTAAAGACCTGCTCGATGATGACCACGCCGCTGACGAGCCAGGCGATGTACAGGGCTAGTAGATTGATGGTTGGTAAAAGGGCATTGGGCAAAGCATGGCGCAGCACCACTCTGGCCCGCGGGACGCCTTTCAAGGTCGCCATTTGAATGTATTCGCTGGTCATGACGTCAATAACGTTCGTCCGGACCATCCGCAGGTTGTGCGCCACCATGACAAAGGTCAAGGCAACAACGGGCAGGGCGATATTCGGCAACAATTCCTTGATCGGCGAATCTGGAGGCGCGATTGTGACCGCCGGAAAGATAGGCCAGGTAATCGCAAAGAGCAGGATCAAGAACGTGGCGGTGACAAACTCCGGCAGAGTCATGAAAATGAGTGAAATCGTGGAGATCCAGAGGTCCGGCATCCGGTCTCGGGTCAGTCCGGCGATGATGCCTAGCACAAGCGCAAGGGGCAATCCGATGAGCCCAGCCGTCAGACCCAGAAGCAAGGTGTTACGCATCCGGAGGCCAATCATCTCGCCGATAGGCTCTTTCCTGGCAAGTGACATGCCCAGGTCACCCTGGAGAACATTGCCAAGCCAGTTCAAGTAGCGCTCCGTTGCGGGCCGGTCGAGACCGAGTTCGGCCCGCAGCGATACCAGCCTCGTCGGCGTTGCCTCGCGGCCCAGGAACGCGGTAGCGAGGTCACCGGGCAAGAGTTCGACACCCACAAAGACCGTCAGCGACACAATAAAGAGCGTCACGACGGAGAGCAGCAACCGCTGTGCGATGAGTCTTAGCATAAGAACCTCCTCAAGAACCTCCGGAAACCCGTAGACGGGCTTCTAAAGCAATGTCCAAGCCGTTCCAGCCTGAGTTTTATCCCTCTTTGACCTCCCCTTCCCCCAATCAGGGGAAAGGGGAGGTCTATATGGTTGACGGCGGGTTATTTATTGCTCCTCAATGTAGATCTTGTGCCATGGGATATTGTCGTAGTCGAATTTGTCGAGGGGGATCCCTTTGACCCGGGCATTCATTGCATCGATCTCGTTCTTGAAAAAGAAGACAATGACCGGGCCCTCGTCAATCAACAGTTGTTGAGCCTTCTGGTAAAGCTCCGTTCGCTTAGCCAGGTCGAGCTCTTTGCGGGCGTCATCCAACAATTGATCAAACTCCTCGTTGCAGAAGTAGCCCTCTCCCCAACTGGCCCCGCAGCGGAAGGCCTCGTTGAGGACCTGGTCGGCAGATCGCTGACCCCAGTGCGTGCCCACAAAGGATTCAACCCTCCAGTATTCGGTCCAGAAGCCGTCGGAAGGCACCTGCTTGATCTCGACGTTGATCCCGGCCTCGGCCGCCTGCTCCTTGTAAACGACGGACATCGGGATCATGAAGGCGTCAATGTCCGAGACATAGAGTTCCACCGTCAGACCGTCTGGGTAGCCGGCATCGGCCAGCAGATCTTTGGCCTTCTCGATATCCTGCGGACGATCTATTTCGAGGAAGTAAGGATCGCCCGGCCAGACCGGGGAATCAGTAGCCACTGAACCATGCCCCTGGAGGATTATGTCGACCATCTCCTGGCGGTCTACGACTAACTTCATCGCCTGACGCACCCGGACGTCATCAAAGGGCGGCACCGTGCTATCCATAGTAAAGGCTTGCCAGTACCCGGTTGGCACCTCGCGAATGACATAGTCCGGATTATCTTCGAACATCGTGAGGTGCTCGGGAGCGAGCTCCTCCACGAAATCGATCTGGTCCGCGAGCAATGCCTGCATCCGGGCCTCCATGTCGGCAATGGCGATGACCTCGATCCGGGCTAAATCCGGCGGTCCGCGCCAGTAGTTGTCGTTGGACACGAACACGGTCGTGCCGTCGATGTCGTATTTCTCGAGCTTATAGGGACCGGTCCCTATGGGGTTCTCCTCGATAGTGTCTGCACTTCCTTCGGGGATCATGCGTACCATATAGTACGTCAGCAGCAGTGGGAAGTCGGCGTGCCCGGACTTGAGGTTGAACACAACAGTCAGGTCGTCGGGCGTCTCGATAGCTTCGGGGTCAACGATTCCCAGCACCGCTGCGACAGAGGACTCCAATTCAGGATCAAAGATGTGCTTGAAAGTGTAGGCTACGTCCGCCGAAGTAAACGGCTTGCCGTCGTGGAACTTTACACCCTCGCGGAGCTTGAACGTCCACTTCTGAGCCGTTGCGTCGGGTTCCCATGACACAGCCAGCTCAGGAACCGGCAATCCCTTCTCGTCCACGCCGCACAAACGATCGTAGAGGTAGTAAGTTGCCGATAGATAGCGAACGGGCGACATAGGATCTAGCGACTCCTTTCCACCCCACGAAGAATAGTGGGCCTGGCGGAACGTGCCGCGCTCTTCGACGGGTTCCGGCGTGGGTTCGGGCGGTACTTCTGTCGCTTCGGCCAGTACCTCTGTCGCTTCGGCCGGTGCTTCTGTTGCTTCGGGCGTGGCTGGCGCGCAAGCGCTCAGCAACATAGCGACGATGGCCACGACGATAGTGATCTGCAGAATCTTGTGCTTGTACATTTTTACCCTCCTTGTTTCAGTTGATTCGGAAAACCTGTTACCGGGCCTCCTATACAGGAAGCGGTGTACGAGCGTGTCAGACCTTAGCACTTTACATTTTTCTCCTCCTTACGTAGTTCCAATGGTATCTTCTCAGTTCTGCCATTGTAGTCTACGACCCTCCATCTCAAGCCGCTTGCTGACGTAGTATCGGTGATGTGGACATATCCTACCCTCGGCTGAACCGCTTCCCCAACAAGCGCTCGATGCGCTTCACGTCTGCAGGGGCCACCTCTACATCCTGCCGCAACTGGCGCTTGGACCGCTTGCTCTTCTTGCGACGCAGGTGACGGTGTCTCCCTCCTTCACCCATTGGGCATCCGCTACAGAACGGAATTCGTTCATGTGCACGAAGACGTCTGGAAGACCATCACCGCGCCGGATGAAGCCGTACCGCTTCTGGTGGTCGAACCACTTGATGTGTCCTCTTACCCGTTCAGTCACCGCCTGATTCCCTCCGATTGAGCCTTGCATGAACCGCCTCCACACAGGTAGACAAGCAGGACAGGCCCAATATGCGAGAAGACAATCACTTGCTCTCTCCTCGTCGGATGTGGAAACCCGCCCTGCTATGAGTCCATGGAGTCCATGCCTCCACATACCTAGATGACAAGGGATTCTTCTTGCTCCTCTACTTCCTTTACCTCAGGCAATATCTCACCCTTGTAGATCCACACCTTCACCCCCAGGCGGCCAGCGGTTGTGCGCGCCTCTTCTTGAGCGTAGTCAATGTCGGCCCGCAAGGTATGCAACGGCACCCGGCCCTCGCGCTGCCATGCCTGGCGCGCCATTTCGGATCCAAACAGACGCCCCTTACACATAGCCTTAATTCCCTGTGCGCCGGCGCGCATCGCCGCCTGCACTGCCCGCTGCATCGCCCGCCGGGAAGAAACACGGCGCTCCAACTGTGAAACGATATTCTCCGCCACCAACTTGGCGTCCAGTTCGGGCTGCTCTACATCCTGCACGTCTATGTAGATACGCTTACCCGTCATCTCCCCCAACTCCTTGCGCAGCATCTTGACCGAGGATCCCTTGCGCCCGATGACGATGCCGGGCCTTGCTGTCCAGATGGTTATCGAAACCTGGTTCGGAAAGCGCTCAATCTCAACGCGAGAGATACCAACACGCCTCATAGTGTCCTGGATGAACTGGCGAATCTCCAGGTCTTCGTGCAGCAGGTCGGCGTATTCTTCGCCCTACGCATACCAATGCGATTTCCAATCCCGGATCACTCCGAGCCTGAAGCCATAGGGGTGAACTTTGCGTCCCAAATCCTTCCTCCTCTTCCCTATTCTCCTTTCCAGCACCACCGTCGGTAAAGCGTGTGATCCTGCTCAATCCAGGCACAGGCCTCTACTACCGGGGTGACCGGACGCCCCACTGCTACTATTTGACCACGAGCAATTGTAGAATCACATCGCGATGGTTGGCGACAGGCTCTCCATCAACTTTGCCCTGACCTGGGCCTCGGCATCATCCAGATCAACGCCCTGCACGGCTGCGATTTCCCCAGTGAGGATCTTTATCCCCTCCTCATACCTTTGTTTCCCTATCGTGGTCAGGCTGCCCTCTCGCTGCCGCCGCCAGGTCATATCCCT
>JAUWNP010000309.1 GCA_030612585.1 Anaerolineae bacterium | reverse complement strand
AAGGTCCAGATTGACCTCATCGCCGGGGGCAAGGAGACGGTGCTGGGCGATGCCTACGCGCTGCAACTGACCTACCCGCTGCACGGGCGCGAGGCGCTGACGACCATCCTGGAACCGGCGCTCACCGTGCGCCCCGCCACGCTGCTCCTGCCGGCGTTGCCGCAGAAGAACCTGCGTCAGGCCAACATGATCTACGGCCCCACGCAGTCGGCGCTGGCGCGGGCCATCGTGGACGCGCTGGAAGAGGGACGTATCCCGCCCACGGCTGTTGACGGCGAGGTGATGATTGCACTGGCGACGGTGCACCCCCGCGCGTTGGACCGCCACGCGCTCTATCTGAGTGTCCACGCCGCCGCCACCCAGGCGCTGGCGCAGGCGTTTTCGTAACAAACCCTAAGGGTTTTCTGAAACCCTTAGGGTTTTGAAGGGAGAGACATCATGGGTTACAAGACCGAATGGTTCAGAGGGATTTTTCCGGCGTTGGTGACGCCGTTCACGGCGGACGATAAACTGGACGAGGCGGCCTACCGCGAGTTGATCCGCTTCGTGCTGCCCCACGTGAATGGTCTCGTGCCCTGCGGCACGACTGGTGAGTTTTCGTACATGACGATAGAAGAGCGCAAACGGGCCACCGAGGTCTGCCTGGACGAGGTGAACGGGAGTGTGCCGGTGGTAGTCGGTACCGGTTGTAAATCTACCCGCGAGACGGTGGCACTGACGGAGTGGGCCAAAGACGCCGGCGCGACCGGTGCGTTGGTCGTCGCCCCTTACTTCCTCAAGCCTACCTTCAACGAGGTCTACGACCACTTCAAAGCAGTGGATAAGGTAGGACTGCCGATTGTCCTCTACAATATCCCGCAGTGCGCTGGCACCCACTTGAAGTGGTGGACCGCCGAGGGCATGGTTTTCGATTTCGACAATACCGTCGGCATCAAGGATTCCTCCGGCGACCTGCCCTTCATGGACGCGATGTTCGAGAAGGTGAAGGGGGAGGTCTCCATCTTCGTCGGCCACGACGAGGTGGTGCAGCCCGCGCTGGCGGCGGGCGCCGATGGGGCCATCCTGGCCAGTGCCAATCTCATCCCCGATATCTGGCAGCGGGTCTACCGTGCAACGCTGGAGGGCGACTTGGCGACGGCGCAGGAGTGGCAGCAGAAGGTGCAGAAGTTGGTGCGCATTGTGGTTCGCTGTAGTTCCACCCAGGCCGTCAAGGAGGGACTGCGTATGATGGGGCTGCCCATCGGCGACTCGCGCCACCCGGTCATGCCCGGTGGCGGCTTCAGGCGGGAGGACTACGGGGAGTTGCGCCTGCAACTGGAGGCGCTGGGCAAGATCGCCCCGGCCAATGTAATCTACGATCTGGGCGACAAGCGGGTGGAGACCCAGGTCGCGGCCACGCCGCAGACGCCGCGCACGATCTCCGGCTTCACGCTGAAGGTGGGCGAGGGCTTCGCCGGCCCGCCGTTCCAGGAACTGGCGCACGTGGACCTGCTGCTGGGCCTGAAGGACGGCCCGGTGGGGCGGGCCATCGTCCGCTCAATGGAGGGGTGGGGGGAGGAGCGAGGGCTGCGGATCATCAATGAGCGTCCGCGCACGTTGTTGGTGCCGACCGTGACCATCCGCACGGCCAAGCAACGCCGCCTTTTCTATGAGCACGCTGCCGAGGGGGTCAACCTGGCCATCCGGTTGAGCGTCGAGGACGGCTTCTTGCCCGAGGCGATCCTGAATGACGTGGTGCTCATCGCCAACGTCTTCGTGCACCCGGCCGCCTCCATTGCCAAGCGCGTGGAATTCAACAACTACAAGGCCACCCGCCACGCGATCCGCAAGGCGCTGGAGGGCCGCCCCACGGTGGAGGAACTGATCAACGAGAAAGCGGCAGCGCGCCATCCTTTCCGTTATGCGCCATAGTTGGTAAATTGGTAGATTGGGAAACTGGTAAATTGGTCGTTGGTCTCTTACCAATCTACCAACCTACCAATGTACCAATCTACCGATACGGAGCGCCGTAGAACGCAGAGTAGACCTTGATGTCGAGCACCGGCGAGCCGTCCAGCGCGTCCAGCCCGACGACCTCTAATACGTTGCCCTCGACGCGCTGAACGCGGGCGGTGGTCACACCGATGGGGTTGGGGCGGCGGGGGCTGCGGACGGCGAACACCCCTCGCAATGGCCTGGCGAGGTCGCCCCGGGGGTGGACCTGCAGGTCGTAACCGGTGGACCGGTGGAAATAGAAGAGCACGACGACGTCGCTGCCGGGCTGCAGTCCCAGCAAGCCATCGGTCAGTGCCGGGTCGAGCACGATGCGGACCGGACGGGCGCGCAGTTCGTCTCCCGACAGTTCCTCATCTCCCTCATCTCGTTCCACGTGGCCGATGGGGCGAAAGGTGATGGGTTGGGCCTTGGGCTTTGGACTTTGGGATTTGAAGTTTGTCATTGGTTATTTTCTACGTGCCTTCTTCCCACGACGTCAGGTACTTCTCCTGCTCCGGCGTCAGCACGTCAATCTCCACGCCCATCGCGTGCAATTTCAACCGGGCGATCTCCCGGTCAATCTCCTCCGGTACTGTGTAGACCATCTGCTCCAGTTCGTCGGAGTGGCGCAGCATGTACTCGGCGCAGAGGGCCTGATTGGCGAAGGACATATCCATCACCGCGCTGGGGTGGCCCTCGGCGGCGGCCAGGTTGACCAACCGACCCTCCGCCAGGAGGTAGATGTGCCGGCCGTCGGGGAGGGTGTACTCATCCACGGAGGGGCGGACGCGGCGCGGCGGCCTCTCCGCCATCTCCGCAAGCGCTGGGATGTTGATCTCCACGTTGAAGTGGCCGGAGTTGGCGACGATGGCCCCGCCCTTCATCACTTCGAAGTGGTGCCGGTCAACCACGTTGACGTCGCCGGTGGAGGTGATGAAGATATCCCCCTGCGGCGCGGCCTCCGACATCGGCATCACGCGATAGCCGTCCATCACCGCCTCCAGCGCCCGCAGCGGGTCCACCTCAGTGATGATGATGTTACCGCCCAGTCCCTTGGCCCGCATAGAGATGCCCCGGCTGCACCAGCCGTATCCGGCGACGACGACGGTCTTGCCGGCGATGAGAACGTTGGTGGCGCGGATGACGCCGTCTATGGTGGATTGCCCCGTGCCGTACCGGTTATCGAAGAGATGCTTGGTCATCGCGTCGTTGACAGCGATGATGGGGTAGCGCAACACGCCATCCTTTGCCATCGCCCGCAGCCGGATGACGCCGGTGGTGGTCTCTTCGGTGCCGCCGATCACGTCGCCGATCAACTCGGTGCGCTTCTTGTGTAGGATGCTCACCAGATCGGCCCCGTCGTCCATCGTGATCTGGGGATGGTGGTCGAGCGCGGCGTGGATGTGTTTGTAGTAGGTCTCGTTGTCCTCGCCCTTGATGGCAAAGACGGGGATCTCGTAGTAAGACACTAACGCCGCCGCCGCGTCGTCTTGTGTTGAGAGGGGGTTTGAGGCGGTCAGCACCACCTCCGCCCCACCGGCCTGGAGCGTGTGGGCCAGGTTGGCTGTCTCGGTGGTGATGTGGAGACAGGCGGAGAGGCGCACGCCCGCCAGTGGCTTTTCTTTGGCAAAGCGCTCACGGATGAGGCGCAGTAC